>JAVKHP010000001.1:537207-844357 GCA_031459855.1 Armatimonadota bacterium | reverse complement strand
CGGCGCACGGCATCCAGCACGCCCGCAATGCGGCACTCCTCGTTGTACGCGGCGACGATACAGGAGACGCCCACGGCCTACCGGACCTCCCCGCGTCGGGCCAGGAAGTAGCGCCCCGGACCCGCAGGCTGCGTCTCTGCCACGGTGCAGCCCAGCTGCTGCAGGCGCCGCAGGAGGGCGCGCGCCACCCACGGAACCGCCGGGCCGCCTGTCGAGTAGCTCAAGACGATCCAGCCACCGGGCCGCGTTACCCGCACGAGCTCCCGCGGCACGGGGAAAGCGTTCTGCACGGTGACCAGGTCGAACGTCCGGTCGGCGAAGGGCAGGCGCGCCGCATCCGCCACCGCGAACGTCACCGGCCAGCCCTCGCGCCGCCCCCGCTGCACGGCGTGCTGGAGCATGGCGGGTGAGAGGTCGACCGCGACGCCACGGCAGCCCGGGAAGCGGCGCACCAGCAGCCCCATGGCGGCGCCCGTGCCCGTGCTGACGTCGAGGGCCAGGCCGGGCGCCGCAGGCAGGCGGTCGAGGGCGGCTGCCAGCGCGTCGAAGTAGCCGGCCTGTGGCACGACGTCCGCGTCGTAGCGCGGCGCCAGGCGGCGGTAGCGACCGCGGGCCATGGCCCGCTGCAGCGGCGAGCCGACGAAGCGCGACGTCAGCGCGCCCGCGGTGAGGTAGACCGTGTCGGTGAGGAACGACCCGAGCCAGATCGCCCGCATCACGTGCTCCGTCGTGAGGCCTGGGTGCCTACGTGGCGGAAGCCGGCGCCGGTATCCGGCCGGACTCTACACTACGGACAGGCGTTCGATGTGCCGCGAACACCAGGGTATGTTCTTCACCGGGGCCCGAGTTCCTGTCGGCACCGAGATGCCCCGTGCGCTGCTGGAGCGGTGCGTCTGTCGTCCCTGCACGGTGCGCATGCGCTGGAGCGGCTGGCGCCGTGAACCGCGGAGTCGGTGGGGCCTGCGGTATTCGCTGCACAGCCCACGTCCGCTGGAACGGCCCGCCCACGCACGCCCGCGATGTCACCTGCACGCGGGCGCTGGTCCGCGTGGAAGAGCGGCCACTGCTCCCGAGCCGCCTGCGCGATGTGTTCCCGGCGCTGCTCCGCGTGGAGGGAGCAGCGCGTGCACTGCACCCGCGCTGTGTGCCGGCGCCTTGTCACCCCTGCGCCCGTCCCGTATAATGAGCCGGCGCGTACAGCGGTACGGCCCCATCGTCTAGGGGACCAGGACGCGGCCCTCTCAAGGCCGAAACGGGGGTTCGAATCCCCCTGGGGCCACCACGAGCCACCACGACGGGACGACAGACGGCAGGCGGGCGCCCCGTCTGGCCCAGCGGGTTCGCGCGTCGTGGCGTTGTCGACGGGCCCTCTCGGTGGTGGTCGTCAGGCTCTGCCGGGCACGTCCTGCCGGGTGGCGCCGGGGTGCGAACGTCGCCGCGTCGTCCGCGGTTGCGCGCGGCATTCCGGCCGGTGTGGCGCCGGCAGGAGCCGTCCTCAGGGCCGCCAGCCCATCAGTGGCCAGTACACCAGCGCGCACACGGCCACCAGCGCCAGCAGCGCCAAGGACGCAGGGAGTCCCGACCGCAAGTAGTCGCGCGTGGTGTAGTATTCGTACCCCAGGGTGATCATGCCCGTTGGGGTCTGGGTCGGCAGCAGGAAACCCGGCCCTGCGGTCATCACCACGATCAGCCCGATCCAGACCGGGTCGAGCCCCCAGCCGCGTGCCAGCGTGAAGGCCAGGGGCAGACCCAGCGCGATCATGCCCAGGTTGTTCACGAAGCCCACGCGGAGCAGCACGATGAGCGGGGCGAGGACCGCCACCACGGCAGGGGGCGAGGGATGGGCCAGCAGCCCCAGCGCGGCGGCGGCCAGCCACGCCGCGGCGCCCGAGGACTCCAGCGCGTGGGCCAGGGTGAGCGAGACGGCGAACAGGATCAGGACGTTCCACTTGACGGCACCCAGTGCCCGTTCCCAGGTGAGCACCTGCATCCCGGGCACCAGCAGCGCCAGGGCGCCCAGCAGCCCGGCCTGCGCTGTCGTGATCTGCCAGCGCGGGCCGGCGATCCACAGGACGTACATGCCCGCGAAGACCGCGAGCAGCTTGCGCTCGGCGGGCCGCAGCGGGCCCAGGCGGCGCAGTTCGTCACGGACGTAGGTGGCACCGCCCGTCAGGTCGGCGCGCTCGGGTGGGAAGACGCGCAGCAGCAAGCGCCAGAGCACCAGCACGAAAATCACGACGGGCGGGAAGAACGCGAGCATCCAGCTCAGGTACGTCCAGCGATGGCCTGCGAGGCTGGCGAAGGCGCCCGCGGCGTAGACGGTGGCCCCCGCGCCGGTGACGACGCCGATGCCCGCCATGATGGTGGTATGGGAGGTGCCGATCAGCATCGCCCGGGCGAAGTTGGACGTGGGCGGAATGCCTGCGGCCTGCACGATCCCCAGGCAGATGGGTAGCACCATCGAGATGCGGCCGGCGGCGGTGGGCACCATGAACGTGAGCACCACCACCACGCCCAGCAGCGCCAGCAGCACCAGCGACGCGCGCCCGCCGGCCAGGCGGAGCATGCCGAGGGCGATGCGCCGCCCCAGGCCCGCATCGGCCATGCCCTGGGCGAGGATGAAGGTGGCCGCCAGCAGCCAGACGAACTCGGCGCCAAATCCCGCCACTGCCTCCTCGAACGTCACCACGCGCAGCAGCGCCAGGGCCGAGACGACCAGCAATCCGGTCATGGCGGGATCCTGGACGCCGCTGGCCCAGAAGACCACGGCGGCGCCCACGCCCGCCAGTGCCAGCGCGCCAGCGCGCGTCAGGCCCGGCGGGAGCGGCCCGAGCCCCGCCAGCAGGAACAGGGCGATGGCGGTCGCCCACACGGCCGTCGGCCACCGTGACCGGACCGCGGCCGCGTCGGTCGACAGGGCGTCGGCGGCGACCTCGTCGGGGGTCACAGCGCGCGCACCAGGCCTCCGTCGACGATGATGATCTGGCCCGTGGTGTACGAGGCCCAGGGCGAGGCGAAGAAGACGACGACGCCGGCCACCTCGCGCGGCGTGCCGTGGCGGCCGAGGGGCACCGGCGCCGCGTCGCGCTGCAGCCAGGTCTGTGGCGTCAGGCCCTCCCGTGCGGCCTCGGCCTCGGCGCGGGCGCGGCGCCGCTCGGTGAGGATCCGCCCCGGGGCCACGCAGTTGACCACCAGGTCCGGGGCGAGCTCCGCGGCCAGCGAGACCGTCAGGTTGGCCAGCGCCGCCTTGGCCGCGTTGGAGGGCGACTGGTGGAAGTGGGGCGCCTTGCCCGACGCAGCGCCCAGCAGCACGATCCGCCCGCCGCGACGCATGTGGGGGACGACCAGCCGTACCATCCGCACCACGGCGAAGACGTTGAGGTCGAAGGCGTCGCGCCAGACGGCGTCGTCGAGATCGACGAACGCCCCGCGCACGCCTCGTCCGGCGGCGTGGACGTAGGCGTCGATGGCGCCCAACCACGCCACGGCCGCGGCCACGGCGCGCGTCGCCTGGGCCGCATCGGTCACGTCGGCGGGGACGGCGTAGGCCTCGCCCCCGGCGCCGACCGTGTCCCCGACCGCCGCGTCCAGCGCGGCCGCGTCACGGCCGACCAGCGCCACCCGCGCGCCCTCGGCGCCCAGCAGGCGCGCCACCTCGCGCCCGATGCCCCGGCTGCCGCCCACCAGCAGGACGGCGCTCCCGCGCAACCCCAGGTCCACGGACTAGGCGGTCGCCGCCGCGCGGCGCACGGTGTGGCCCTCCCGGGCGCGGCGGACGATGGGCCACAGGAGCGTGATCAGGGCGAACACCAGCAGCACCAGCGAGATCGGGCGGGTGAAGAACACCCAGGGGTTGCCCAGCGAGATCAGCAGGCTGCGCCGCAGGTTCACTTCCACCAGGAACCCGAGCACCAGGCCGAGCACCATCGCCAGGACGTTGAAGCCGAACCGACGCATTCCGTAGCCGACCAGCCCCATGAGCAGCACGACCCACACCTCGAACATGCGGTTGCTGATGGAGTAGGCACCCACCAGCACCAGCGCCAGGATGGCCGCGAACAGCAGCGGCGGCCGCACGTTCACCACCGCGATGGCGGGGCGCAGGGCCAGCAGACCCAGCCCGAGCATCATGAGGTTGGCGATCACCAGCCCGACGAAGAGCCCGTAGACGAGCTGGGGGCTGCGTTCGAACAGCTGCGGGCCGGGCGCGATCCCGTGCAGCATCATGGCCGCCAGCATGATCGCCGCCGAGTTGGACCCGGGGATCCCGAACGTCAGCAGCGGGATGAGCGCCGTGCCCGTCACCACGTTGTTGGCGGTCTCGGGCGCTGCGACCCCTTCCAGCGACCCACGGCCGAACTCCTCGGGGTGCTTCGACCAGCGCTTGGCCTCGTTGTACGAGATGAACGCGGCGATGGCACCGCCGCCACCCGGCAGCAGGCCTTCGATGGTGCCCATGACGATGCCCACCAGCATGGCCACCCGCAGGCGCACCAGCTCGGCCCAGGTCGGCAGGGCGGTGGTGAACCTGCCCTTGATGGTCTCCCACGCGCCGCCCTCGGCGATCTGGTAGAAGATCTCCGAGACCGCGAACAGGCCGATCATCCCCGCAGCGACCTCCACGCCGGTGAGCAGGTCGGTGCCCCCGAAGACGAACCGCGGGGTGCCCGAGAACGGATCGGTGCCGGCGGTGGCGACGATGAGGCCCAGCAGCGCCGAGATGGCACCCTTGAGCAGGTCGCGCCCGACGAACGAGCTGATGAGGGCCAGGCCGAAGACCCCCAGGGCGAAGTACTCGGGCGGGCCAAACGCCAGGGCGACTTTGGACAGCGGCACAGCGAAGGCCACCAGGATGACGACGCTGGCGAGGCCGCCCACGGTCCCGGTGACCAGCGAGACGCCCAGGGCCTTGCCCGAGAGGCCCCGCCTGTGCAGTTCGTACCCGTCGATGACCGTGGCCGCCGCACCCGGCGTCCCGGGCGTGCGGATCAGGATGGCGGTGATCGAGCCCCCGTACATGGCACCGATGTAGACGCCCGCCAGCATCATGAGCGCCACCGCAGGGTTCATGCCGAAGGTCAGCGGCAGCAGCAGGGCCATGGCGATGGACCCCGAGATCCCGGGCAGGGCGCCGCCCACGATCCCCCACGCGACGCCGAAAAGCATCATGAGCAGGGCCACCGGCTGGAACGCCAGCTGCGCGCCCAGCACGAACCGGTCGAGCATCACCGGCCTCCCAGCGGGCCCATGGGGACCAGCACGTGCAGGGCGCGCGCGAAGACCAGGTAGAGCGCGGCCGTGACCCCCACGGCGACGCCGGCCAGCGTGCGGAGGTCGCGGTGGCCCAACACCCGGATCACCGCGGCCAGGAAGAGCGCCGTGGCCACCGGGTACCCCAGCGGTCGCAGGGCCAGGCCGTACCCCACCGTCAGGCCCACGACCAGCGCCAGGGCGCCGGCGCGGGCCCGCGGCAGCGGGCCGGGGTCGGACCGGCCGCGCACCGCCCGCGCCACCAGGCCCAGCGCGCACGCCGCCAGCGCGACAGCCAGCAGCCGCGGGAAGAACGTCGGGCCCAGCCGGTCGGACGCGAACCCCAGGGCGATGTCGAGCGACGCCCGGTAGTAGGCGCCGGCGAAGGCCAGCAGGCCGAGCCCGATGAGCAGGTCCGCGCGGCGCACCGAAGCAGCGGCGTTACTTGAGGACGCCGATCTCCTTGAGGTAGCGGCGCAGGGTCTGGTTCATCATGTCCAGGTAGGCGCGGTACTGCTTGTGGTCCATGTAGCCCGGCAGCAGGTAGACCGACTCGTAGTACTGCTTGTACGCGGGCTTCTCCAGCACCTGCTTGACCACGCGCTCCCAGTAGGCGACCGCCTGGGGGTCCATCCCCTTGGGCCCCAGCAGCCCGCGGAACTTGGTGACGACGATGGGCACGCCCTGCTCGGTGGCCGTGGGGATGGTGGTGCGGGGAAGGCGGTCCTTGGTGAACGACGCCACCACCCGCACCTGCCGGGCCTCGACCTGCGCTGCGACCTCGGCGTACTCGCCCACGCCCAGGTCCACGTGCCCGCCCAGCACCGCCAGCAGCAAGTCGCCGCCCCCTTCGAACGTCACGGGCTGCACCGAGACCTTCGCGACCTTCTGGATCTGGTGGGCGATCATGTGCTCGACCGACCCCGGGGTGGCGGCGCCGAAGCGAATCTGCCCCGGCTTCGCCCTGGCCGCGTTGACGATGTCGGGCAGCGTCTTCCACGGCGAATCGGCCTTCACGTAGAGGATCATCGGGTCGAAGAAGACGTTGACGACCGGTTGGAGGTCGAGGTAGGTGTGCTGGGTGCGGGTGAGCATCGGCGTCTGGAGCATCGTGGGGGTGGACCCGTACAGCACGTACCCGTCGGGAGGGCTGGTGGCCACGTAGGTCACGGCCGTGGCCGACGCGCCACCCCGGCGGTTCTCGACGACGATCGGCACCGGGACGATGCCTTCCAGGTGCTTGGCCAGGTTGCGCAGGAAGATGTCCCCGCCCGCGCCCACGCTGGAGTGGGTCACCAACGTGATGGGCTTGCTGGGGTACGTGCCCTGGGCCAGGGCCGCCACGCCCAGACCACACACCATGGCGACGAGCGCCACGCCCGCCGCCAGTCTGCCGCCGTACCGCATGTCGCTCCCCTCCTTCCCGAGCTGTTGCCGTGCGCTGCCGCGCCGGGAGAGCGGTCCCGGCGCGCTACAGGCCTTCCGCGAACACCGGCCGTCCGCGGTCGATGACCACCTCGTCGTCGAGCGTCACCGTGGGCTGGAGGAGGATGATGTCCAGGTGAATGGCGCTGTCGACGACCCCGCCCAGGCTCAGGTTGTCGCCCAGCGCCAGGTGCGCCTGCCCCAGGCGCTTCTTGATCTCGCGGCTCTTGGGAATCACCCGACACGCCGGGTTCGTGCCCAGCGCCAGCTCGGCGGCGAAGTTGCGACCGCCGGGGTCCTTGCGCTCGAGGATCGCGTGCAGGGCGGCGGCCTGGGCGCCCCCGTCCACCCGCACGATCTGCCCGGCGCGCACCTCCAGCCGGAACGGCTCGGTCACCGGGCCGATCTTCTCGATGAGGTAGGGGTCGACCAGCACGCCTTCGGTGCGGCCCTCCCGCGGGGCGATGGCAGCTTCGCCGTCGGGCAGTCCCGAGAACTCTCCCGGCCGGCGCGCGAAGCCCGCCAGGCCGAACGCCGGCCGGCCGGTCAGGTCCAGCGTGAGGTCGGTGCCCTCTGGCGTGGTCACGCGGGCCCGCGCAGCCTCCGCCAGCAGCGCCACGCCGCGGCGGGTGATGCGGTCGACCTGCTCGTAGTCGGCGGTGACCCCGCCCCGCACCATCATCTCCTCGTCCACCTCGCGGAGGTTGCAGACGCGGGCCCCGGCGCGCAGCGCCTCGCGCTCGGCGTTGGTGTGGGTCATCGAGTGCGACGTCTGGACGATGATGACGTCGGCGGTGCGCATCGCCGCGGCGACCGCCGGCGGGGGTTCTTCGCCGCCCATCTCGCGGGCGGGCATGGTGACCACCACGGTTTCCAGGCCGTAGAACGTGCCGGCAGCGGCCAGCAGGTCGGTGATGGTGCGGGGGCGCTCGAAATCGGTCACGATGACCAGCCGCTCGCCCGGCCGCACACCCAGCACCTGCTCCATGATGCGCCGGGCCGTGGGGGCCATGGGGGCGATCATGGCCGCGCCTCCGACGGCGCGGGGGCCGCACCGCGCGGTCCGGCGTCGGCGGGCGCGGGGCGGGCCTGGAGCTGGGCCCGGGCGGCGCGCCAGGCGTGCATGATGTGGCGTTCGTTCAGGCGCTTGGCGGCGGCCGCGTCGCCCTGGGCGATGCGGCGCACGATGGCCTTGTGCTCGGCGATGGTGTGCGGGGGGCGGCCCGGGTAGGACAGCGACTCGACCCGGAGCAGCACGATGCGGGCGCGCAGGTTCGCCAGCAGCGCCTGCAGCAGCGCGTTGCCGCAGCCGGCGGCGAGCTCGTCGTGGAAGGCGTTGTTGGCGGCCACGATCCCGGGGATGTCCCCGCGCGCCCAGGCCTCCTCGGCCGCGGCCACGTGGCCGCGCAGCCGTTCCACGGCGGCGACGTCGGCCCGACGCGTGAAGAGCGCCACCGCCAGACCTTCCAGCGCCGCCCGGACCTCGTAGAGCGCGCGGGCGTCATCGAGGGTGGGGCGCGTCACCACGGGCCCGCGGTAGGGCACGGTGGTGACGAGCCCCTCGAGCTCCAGCATCCGCAGCGCTTCGCGGATCGGCGTGCGGCTCACGCCCATGCGCTCCACCAGCTCGCGTTCCACCAGGCGTTCGCCGGGCTGGAAGCGGCCCGAGAGGATCGCGTCGCGCAGCTTGCGGGCCACCAGCTCCCGCGTGGGCAGGTTCTCGACTACCAGCAGGTCGCGCACCGGGGCGTCCTCACCTCCTCCGGCAACGCTGCCGCCACCGCGCAGCCCACCGGAGCCGTGGTCGCGGGCCCGTCCCGGCCGGGCGTAGGGGATGCGGTCATGGGGCCGTGCCCGCCAGCAACGGCGCCAGGGCGGCGACGTCGGGCACCGTCCGGATCTCCCACAGGCGCGCCAGGAGCGCGTCGGCCTGGGCGCGTGGCATCACCAGCTCCGCGCACTCCAGGAACTTGGCCTCCAAGTCCGCGCGGCTCATCGGTTTGCGCGGATGCCCCCGGGCGGCATCGGCGCGCCCGGCGAGCACCCGGCCGTCGGTCAGGGTGATGCGCACGGTCATGCGCATCTCGTTGTAGCCCTGGGCGTCGATCTCGGGGTCCACGTGCACGACCACGCGCTCCATCAGTGCTCGGGTCCGTGGGTCGCGCACCTTCTCGTCGGTGAACTGCCGGATGCCGGCGGCGCGCTCGAGCACCCCGATGGCCATCTGGAACTGCAGGCTGAACTTGCCCTCCAGGGCCGTGCGGGGCCGGGTATGGATCAGGGCGTTGGGCACGTGGGAGTTGACCCCCACCTCGATACGGGCCACCTGCTCGGGCCGCACGTCGTGGGTGCGCACCAGGTCCAGCAGGACGTCCTGGGCGGGGTGCGAGAGCGACCCCGAGGGGTAGGGCTTGATGGAGATGCCGGGCGCCATGAAGAAGTACGGCCGCCCCAGCTTCCCCCGGATCTTGGCGGGGTCGAAGCCGCCGGCCGCCGCCCGGTAGAAACCGCGCGGAGCCTCCAGGATGTTGGTGGCTGCCGTCCACCCGCGCCGCGCCAGCAGCACGGCCAGCAGGCCCGACTCGGCGGCCCGGCCGGCGTGGAACGGCTTGGTCATCGTGCCGAAGTTCTCCCGCAGGCCCGCACTCATGGACGCGGCCAGGCCGAAGGCGCGCAGCGTCTGGTCGAGGTCGCACCGGTACAGCCGGGCGGCCGCGGCCGCGGCGCCAAAGACGCCCATCGTCGCCGTGGAGTGGAACCCGTCACGGTAGTGGCGCGGGTCGATGGCGTCGGCGATGCGGCAGGCGACCTCGACGCCGATCGTATAGGCGTCCAGCAGCGCACCACCCGGCGCGCGGAGCTCTTCGGCCGCAGCCAGCGCAGCGGCCAGCGTCGGCACCGTGGGGTGGGTCAGCAGACCGTAGACGCTGCGGGGGTCCGTGGCGAGCTGCGTGTCGTCGTAGTCCATGGCGTGCCCGGCCACCCCGTTGGCCCAGGCCGCCAGTTGCAGCGGCGCCCGCAACGCCGCGCCCAGGACCTGGGCCTGGGGGCGGCCGCCGACCTCGCGGAGGTGCGCGCGCACCAGGGCACCGCTGGCCTCGGTGGCCCCGGCCAGCATGACGGCCACGCCGTCCACCAGGTGCTGCGTGGCCCGCGCGCGCACCTCGTCGGGTACCGCGGTGGTCTCGACCACGAAGCGGGCGACGTCTTCGGTCAGGCCTGCGGCGGCCTCCGCCGCCGCAGGCGGCAGATGCGCGGTCTGCTGCGTGTCCACCCTCCGACCTCCCGCTATCCGACCTCCTGCGCCAGCCCGGGGTGCCCGCAGGTCACTTGCCGATGAACCGGTTCGTCCACAACAGTCCCTCCCGGGCCGAGGGCTTGTAGGTGATCTGGCCCGTGTCGTACATGAAGTCGATGTGCTTCTGCATCATCTGCTCGCTCATCGAACCGTCCTCGGACAGCGCCGGCAGCATCTCCCGCAGCGCCAGGGCCAGCACTGCCGGGTCGGTGCGCGGGAAGTGCTTGCGCAGGTGCTGGACCGCGGCGGCCTGGTCACGGCGCATCAGCTGGTTGGCCTTCGTGACCGCGCGCACCCACCGGCGCACGACGTCGGCGTTCCTGTTGGCGTAGACGTTGTGGACGGCCACGCCCGTGTAGAGGAAGTTGTCGAGCTCGGGCACGTCGCCCGCCGAGGCCTTGATGACGACCACGCCGAACCCATCGCGCTCGGCGACGTACGGTGTGGGCGCCGACAGGTGGAAGGCATCGATCTGGCGGGTGCGCAGGGCGGCCAGCAGGCCCGCCCCGCCGCCGATGGTCAGCAGCTGCGCGTCGCGGTCGGGATCCAGTCCCGCGCGCTTGAGGTAGTAGCGCATGTAGACGTCGGTGGCCGCGCCGGGGCGCGTGATGCCCAGCCGCAGCCCGCGCAGCGCCGCCAGCCGCTGGGCCAGCGGGGTCTGCCGGGTGACGTTGCGCTGGCGGGCCACCTCGGGGTGCATCACCAGGTCCAGCGTCACCCGCTTGGTCAGGTTGTAGACGAAGAGGATCTGCTTGCCCTGACGGCGCAGCTGGACCGCCTGGAACGGGTCGGCGTCGAAGAACTGAGCCTGGCCCGCGACCAGGGCCGCGATGCCGAGCGCGCCGCTCTCCACCTCGATGAGCTCCAGGTCGATGCCTTCCTCGGCCATGAAGCCCGCGGCCTCGGCGATGTAGACCGGGGCCATGAACAGCGTGCCGGTGTGCACCTCGGTGATCTTCACCCGCGGTGCCTGGGCCTGGACGCTGGCAGCGGCGAGGAGTACTGCGGCAACCACCGCCAGGGAGCGCCCTGTCGTCCTGTGCATCCGTCTCCCCCCTTCTGGGGCCGCCTACGGCAGCTCCCGGGTCGTCCCGTGCTTGGGATTCCAGCGCATCAGGTGGTTCCCCAGCGCCGTGATGGCCTGGTTCATGAGGAGCACGATCACCAGCAGCGCCACGATCCCCGCGAACAGCCCCGGCGTATCGAGGAATCCGGCCGCCCGGTTGATCAGGTGGCCGACGCCGCGGTTGGCGGAGATGAACTCGCCCACGATGGCGCCGATCATGGCCTGGGGCACGGTGATCTGCAGCGCCGCGATGATGAACGGCGTGGCGGCCGGGAAGACCACCTTGCGCATCAGGTCCCACTCGGAGGCGCCCATGACCCGGGCGATCTGCAGGAACTGCGGCGGCGTCGCCCGGATGCCGGCGATGGTGTTGATGAAGACGATGAAGAAGACCATGACGGCGGCCACGGCGATCTTGGAGGCGATGCCGATGCCGAACCACAGGATGAACAGCGGCGCCAGCGCGATGCGGGGAATGCCATAGAACGCCACGACGAAGGGCTCGACGATGCGGTAGACGGCCTCCAGGCGCGCCAGCAGGAACCCGCAGGCCAGCCCGGCGGCGGCGCCGATGGCGTACCCGGCCAGGGCCTCGGCGACGGTGAACTGCAGGTGGTAAAGCAGCTGCTCGCGGGTCAGCATGCCCCAGAAGGCGGCGGCGATGGCGCTGGGGCGGCTGGTGAAGAACTCGTCGAGCAGCCGGCCCGCGGCCAGCTCCCAGGCCCCCAGGAGCGCACCAGCGAACAGCAGGCGGCCGATGGTGGTGCGCCGCTGTTCCTGGCGCTGGCGGCGGATCTCCTCGCGCTCGACCCGCTGGCGTAGTGCCTCGGCGCGCATGGCGGCCGGGTGGGCCGCGGTGTGCACCGCGCTCATGTGGGCATCGCCTCCAGTCCGACGTCTGCGATCTCCTCGCGCAGGTCGTGCCACAGCTGGTCGTAGAACGCCGGAAAGTGCGGGGCGGCGTGGATGTGAAAGACGTCCCGGGGCCGCGGCAGTGGCACCCGGTAGACGCGCTTGATAGTCCCCGGCGCGCGGCTGAACAGCGCGATCTCGTCGGAGAGCGCGATGGCCTCCACCAGGTCGTGGGTGACGAAGACGATGGTCTTGCCCGATCCCTCCCACAGCCGCAGCAGCTCGTCCTGCATGATGACCCGGGTCTGGGCGTCGAGGGGGCCGAACGGCTCGTCCATCAGCACCACCGACGGCTCGTAGATCAGCGTGCGGATCAGCGCCGCCCGCTTGCGCATGCCGCCCGAGAGCTCGTGGGGGTAGTGGTGCTCGAACCCCGCCAGGCCCACTCGCGCGATGTACTGGGCCGCGCGCCGGCGGCGCTCGGGGGCCGGGACGCCCCGGAACTCCAGGGCCAGCTCCACGTTCTCTTGCAGCGTCCGCCAGGGCAGCAGGTTGTCGTCCTGGGTGATGTAGCCCACGTCGGTGTTGACGCCGTCCACCGGCGCACCCCGGTACCGCACCTCCCCGTCGGTGGGGCGTACCAGGCCGGCGATCATGTTGAGCAGGGTACTCTTGCCACATCCCGAGGGGCCCACGAACGAGACGAACCGGCCGGCCTCGATCGTCAGCGCCACGTCCCGCAGGGCGACGAACGCACGCCGCTCGCGTCCCCCGCGGGGCACGAAGACCTTGTAAACGTCGCGAACCTCGATGATGGGTGCGGTCACAGGCATCGCTCGTGCTGGTATACAATATACCTATGTCGAACTCCTGCATGCGGTGAGGTGGCAGTACGACGACGAGTTCGTGAACCTGTACTTGCCGTGCGTGGCGGGAGCGGCCCTGCATGCGGTGAGGTGGCACTGCGACGACGAACGGGTTGCCCGCGGGCGATGATGTGCCTCCCGCTTGCTGCCGGGGCGAGGGTCATGGAGGGCCACGGCGGACGCCGTCGGCAGCGATGAGCGGGCTTCGCGGCGGTGCCCCCGCCGTCGTCGACTGCATGCGCCGCGCGCAGACGGCGATCCGACCACCTGGCGGTGGAGGGCCGGATGGCTGCACTCATCGTGACGCTGGGAGACCCGACCGGCATCGGACCGGAGGTACTGGCCAGGGCGCTGGCGACACCGCCCGCGACGCCCCTGCTGGTCGTGGGGGACCTGCGGACCTGGGAAGAGGCGTCCCGGCGGGTGGGGACGTCGGCGGTGCTCCGGCCGGTGCCGGCAGACCGCCCCGGCGTCCTCGAGGGTGGCCGCGTTCCCTTTCTCGACGTCCCGCCGGCCGACCGCGGCTGGACCTCAGGGCAGGTCAGCCCGGCGGCGGGCCGCGCGGCGGCGCAGTGGCTGGAGGTGGCGGTGCGGCTGGCGCTGGCGGACGACGGCCGCGCGGTCGCCTTCGCCCCGCTGAACAAGCAGGCGATCATCCGCGCCGGGTATCCGGTGCGCGACGAGTACGAGCTCTGCGCGCAGCTGGTGGGGGTGCGCGACCACGACGAGGTGAACGTGATCCCGCATCCGGCCGGGCCGCAGGGCCGGCTGCTCTGGGCAGCGCGGGTCACCGGGCACCTGCCGTTCCGGGAGATCGTCGGGCGTCTGAGCGCCGCGCGGGTCCTGCGCGCGATCCGGCTCGTCCACCGCGTGGCCGTCGCCACGAGTGCGGGCCTCCCCCGGGTGGCGGTGGCCGCCCTGAACCCGCACGCCGGCGAGGGCGGGCTGCTGGGTGACGAGGAGGAGCGCCTCATCGCGCCGGCGGTGGCAGCGGCCGCGGCCGAGGGCATCGCCGCGACCGGGCCGGTGCCCGCGGACCACGTCTTCCGGCGCGCGTGCGCCGGGGAGTTCGACGCGGTGGTGGCGATGTACCATGACCAGGCCCAGATCGCCACCAAGCTGCTGGGGTTCGACCGGGGCGTGTCGGTGGGGGTGGGGTACCCGTTCGTGCTCACCACGCCCTCGCACGGGACCGCGCACGACATCGCCGGGACGGGCCGTGCCGACCCGCGGCCGATGCAACAGGCGTTGGACCTGGCCGTGCGGTTGCGGCCGGTGGTACTCACGCAGGACGCCCGGGGCGACGCCCCTTAAGCAGCGCACACCGGTTCTGGTATGCTGAAGACGCCATGCAGGCCGGCGCCGCGATGCCCGCACCGGGCGAACGATGATGGAGACCGCCCGTCAGCTCGCCATCTTCCGGAGCATCGCCGAGGTCCTCAACCGGTCGTTCACCCTGCGCGAGGCGCTGGATAGCGCCCTGCGCCGGATCGTGGAGCTGATGGGGGTCGAGGCCGGCTGGATCTTCCTCCTCGACCCCGAGACCGGGCAGTTCCGGCTGGCAGCCGACGTGAACCTCCCCGCCGCCCTCACCGTGGCCAGCAAGCGCCGCATGGCGGGCGAGTGCCGTTGCATCACCATGCTGCGCGAGGGCCTGCTCACCGACGCGGTCAACTACGTGCAGTGCCTGCGCCTGGAGCAGGCCCTTCCGACGAACCCTGCCGTGCACCGGCATGCGTCGGTCCCCCTGGTGGCGCAGGATCAGGCCTTGGGCATCCTCAACCTGCTGCTCCCGTCCGGCCGCGCGCTGACGGTCGAAGAGCTCCACATGCTGGAGTCGGTGGGCCACGAGCTGGCCATCACCATCCAGCGTGCGCGGCTGTTCGAGCAGGTGCGCGATCAAGAGCACACCCACCGCGAGCTGCTCCACCGGTTGCTGGTCGCCCAGGAGGAGGAGCGCCGCCGGATCGCCCAGGACCTGCACGACCATGCCGGGCAGATGCTGACCGCCCTCATCATCCAGCTGGCACAGCTGGCCGCGCGCGCCGAGGAGGACAACGGCGCCATGGCGCCCCAGCTCCGTCGTCTGCACGATCTCGCGCAGCAGGGGCTGGACGAGCTGCGCAAGCTGGTCTACGAGCTGCGGCCGTCGATCCTCGACGACCTGGGCCTGGGCCCCGCGCTGCGGTGGTACGTGGACACCTACGTGATCCCCGCCGGGCTGCAGACCGATCTGCACGTCGCCGAGCTGGGCGAGCGCCTGCCGCAGGACGTGGAGACGGTGGCGTTCCGCGTGATCCAGGAAGCCGTCACCAACGCGCTCCGACACGCGCGGGCCTCGAAGTTGGAGATCCGGGTGGACCGGCGCGGCGATGCGCTGCTGGTGATGGTCCGCGACGACGGGGTGGGGTTCGACCCCGAGGACCCGCCCGGGGCGCGTCGCACGCTGGGCCTGGACGGGATGCGCGAGCGGGCGCAGCTGGTGGGGGGGACGGTGCAGATCCTGTCGGTGCCTGGCGCGGGGACCACCGTGCTGGCCCGGCTCCCGTTGGGAGGCGAGACGGCATGGCCGACAAGATCCGGATCCTGATCGCCGACGACCACAGCATCGTGCGCGAGGGCGTGCGCATGATCCTGGCCGGCCAGGACGACTTCGAGGTGGTCGGCGAGGCCGCCACCGGCCGGGAGGCCGTCGAGCAGGCCCGGCGGCTGCGGCCCGACGTGGTCGTCATGGACATCAGCATGCCGGATCTGAACGGCATCCAGGCCACCGAGCTGATCCGCCGGGAGCTGCCGGAGGTGCAGGTGCTCGGCCTGACGATGCACGAGGAAGGCAACTACGTCTTCGAGCTGCTGAAGGTCGGCGCGGCCGGCTACGTGCTCAAGCGCGCCGCGGCTGAGGACCTGGTGGCGGCGGTCCGCGCTGCCCACCGCGGCGAGGCGTTCCTCTACCCCTCGGTGGCGAAGATGGTGGTGCAGGACTTCCTGCAGCGTGCGTCGCCCAAGGAGAAAGAGCATGCCCTCGACGGGCTCACCGAACGCGAGCGCGAGGTGCTCACGCTGATCGCCGAGGGGTACACCAACCAGGAGATCGCCAACCGGCTCTACATCAGCATCAAGACGGTGCAGACGCACCGCGCGCACATCATGGAGAAACTCAACCTCCACGATCGCGCCGAGCTGGTCCGCTACGCGATTCGCAAGGGGTTGATCGAGCCATAGCGTGCACCGCCTGACCGGGTTGCCCGGGTACACCCCGGCGGTGCTGTTCATGGCGGCCGCGCTGCTGCTGCTGCCGGCGGTGGGCGTCGGCGCGGTGCTCGTGGCGGCACCGCTGGCCGGCGGCAACGTCCGGGCCTGGCCCGTGCTGGCGGTCAACCACCTGGCCACCCTCGGCTGGGCGACGCTGATGGCGATGGGCGCGCTGCACCAGCTGGCGCCGGCGATGCTTGGCATCGCGGCCAGGCCCGGACGCCAGGTGCTGGCGCAGGGTGGCGTCACGCTCCTGGGCCTGGGGATGCTGACCGCGGGCTTCCTGACACGGCAGCGGGGGGTGCTGGTCGCCGGCGGTCTCGTCGTCTGGGCGGGCATCGTGTACTTCCTCTGGCTGCTGGCGCGGCTGGCCCCGCAGCGTCGGCGGTGGCCGCTGTCGGGGGTCGGCGTGGCCGCCAGCCTCGGCTACCTGGTGGCGGCGGCCAGCTGGGGCGTGCTGATGGCCGCCAACTGGCGGTGGCCGTTCTGGTGGCACCTGCTCGGTGTCGCCGGCATCGGCACGCACGTGACGCTGGGGCTCGTCGGGTGGTTGGTCCAGCTCGTCGTGAGCGTTTCGTACTATCTGCTGCCACGGTTCGTCGGGGTGCGCCCGCTGGACGAGGGCCGGCTGCCGGTGGTGCTCGGGTTGCTCAACGCGGGCATCGCCGTGCTGGTGGTGGCGGCGCTTGCAGCGTGGAACCCCGGTGCGCGCGCCGGGGTGGCCCTGCTGGCCGCTGCCGGGGCGGTCTACGCGGTGGACCTGTGGCGGTGGCTGCAGGTGGCCCGGGGCGGCAAGCCGGACCTCACGATCCAGCACTGGTGGGTGATCTGGGCCCAGACCGTGGCGCTGAGCGCCACCGGTGGTGCCTGGGCGCTGGGGCAGGTGCCGCTCGCGCCGTACCGGCTGGCCGTGGCGGCCGGAGTGCTGGTGCTGCTCGGCTGGGTGACGCTGGCCATCATGGGCCAGCTCTACAAGGTGACACCCTTCCTCATGTGGTTCTACCGGTACGCCCGCGGGTTGAGCGCGCTGGAGGTGCCGCGGCTGCCGGCGCCCTACCACCCGCGCGAGGGTCGTCTGCCGTTCTACGCCAGCGCCGCGGGCAGCATCGGAGTCGCCCTCGGGGTGCTGCTGCGGGCGCCGCTGCTGGCGACGATCGGCGCGGCGGTCTTCTGCGCGGGCACGGTGGCGTTCAGCCTGTTCATGGCGGTGTCGTGGATGCGGGCCGCGTTCCGGCAGGTGTCCTGACAGGCCCCGAAGGGCGCGGGCCCATCCCACGCGGGCGTCAGGCCGCGCCCGGCCGGCTGGCAGCCGGCGACGTGCGACGCTGGATCCAGGAGTGTTCCCGGGCGCGCGGTGGGCGGGGCATGCTCATCACCAACGAGCAGGCAGATGTCGGAGTATCCCCGGGCGCGCGGTGGGCGGAGGGCGCGCAGGCCCCTGGCCCCGGCGCGGTCCGCCGTGGCACAATGAACTGGCGTCCGTCCCGTGGGGGTGGGCGCACACCTGCAGAGGAGCGATGCTGTGAGCACCGATCCCTTCGATGCCTACGCGCGTTTGGAGGCGGGCGGGCGGCACGTGCGCTACGTCCGGCTGGCCGCGCTGCGCGACCGGCTGGCGACGCCGCTGGAGCGGCTGCCCGTGACCGTGAAGATCCTGCTGGAGAACGTCCTGCGCCACTGCGGCACCGCGCCGTTCACCGAGCGGGACGTGCTGACCCTGGCAGCCTGGGCGCCCGGACAGTCCGACGGCGGCGAGGTACCGTTCCTGCCGGCGCGGGTCCTCCTGCAGGACTTCACCGGCGTGCCGGCGGTGGTGGACCTGGCCGCCATGCGCTCGGCGATGGCGCGGCTGGGCGGCGATCCTGAGCGGATCAACCCGCTGATGCCCACCGACCTGGTCATCGACCACTCGGTGCAGGTCGACATGTTCGGCTCGGCCTACGCCTTCATGTACAACGTCCAGAAGGAGTACGAGCGCAACCGCGAGCGCTACGCGCTGCTGCGGTGGGCGCAGCAGGCGTTCCGCAACTTCCGGGTGGTGCCACCGGGCACGGGCATCGTCCACCAGGTGAACCTCGAGTACCTGGCCTCGGTGGTCGCCACGCGCGAGGACGACGGCGAGGTGCTGGCGTTCCCGGACACGCTGGTGGGCACCGACTCGCACACCACGATGGTCAACGGGCTGGGCGTGCTCGGGTGGGGTGTGGGCGGCATCGAGGCCGAGGCGGCGATGCTCGGCCAGCCGCTCTACCTGCTGCGGCCGGCGGTGGTGGGCCTCCAGCTGGTGGGGACGCCGCCCGAGGGCGTCACCGCCACGGACCTCGTGCTGACCGTGACCCAGCTCCTGCGCCGGGTGGGCGTGGTCGACAAGTTCGTGGAGTTCTTCGGCGCCAGCGTCAAGCACCTGTCGTTGCCCGATCGGGCCACCATCGCCAACATGTCGCCCGAGTTCGGGGCGACGGCCACCCTCTTCCCCATCGACGCCGAGACGCTGCGCTACCTGACCATGACCGGCCGCAGCCCGGCGCACGTGGCGCTGGTCGAGCAGTACGCGAAGGCCCAGGGGCTGTGGCGCGACGATGCGACGCCCGACCCGGTCTTCGACCAGGTGGTGACCCTCGACCTGGCCACCCTGGAACCCTCGGTCGCCGGGCCCCGACGGCCGCAGGACCGCGTGCCGCTGGCGCAGGTCCCCGCCAGCTTCAAAGCGGCGTTCGCCGAGCGCCTGGCGGCGTCTGCGCCGGGTGGCGGCGTCGCCGTAGCCGAGCGGCGCCGGGTGGTGCCGGTGAAGGTGGGGGACCGGGAGGCCACGTTGACCGACGGGTCGGTGGTGATCGCGGCCATCACATCGTGCACGAACACGTCGAACCCGGCCGTCATGCTGGGCGCGGGCCTGCTGGCCAGGAAGGCGGTCGAGCGTGGCCTGGCGACGCCGCCGACGGTGAAGACGAGCCTGGCGCCGGGCTCGGCGGTGGTGACGGCGTACCTGGAGCGGGCCGGCCTGCTGCGGTACCTGGAGGCGCTGGGCTTCCACCTGGTGGGATACGGGTGCACGACGTGCATCGGGAACAGCGGGCCGCTGCCCGAGCCGATCGCGCAGGCCGTGGCCGCCCACGATCTGGTAGTGGCGGCCGTGCTCTCGGGCAACCGGAACTTCGAAGGCCGCATCCACCCCCAGGTGCGCGCCGCCTACCTGGCCTCGCCGCCGCTGGTGGTGGCCTACGCACTGGCCGGCACCGTGGACGTGGACCTGACGCGCGACCCGCTGGGCCGCGATCGTGACGGCCGGCCGGTCTACCTGCGCGACCTGTGGCCCTCGACGCACGAGATCCAGGAGACGATGGCCCAGGCCGTGCGCCCGGAGCTGTTCATCGAGCGCTACCGCGACGTGTTCACCGGCGACGACACCTGGCGGACGCTGCCGGTACCCACCGGTGCCCTGTACGCCTGGGACCCGACGTCCACCTACGTCCAGGAGCCGCCGTTCTTCGTCGACCTGCGCCTGGAGCCCGCGCCGCCAGCCGACATCACCGGCGCGCGGGTCCTGGCGTGGCTGGGCGACTCGATCACCACCGACCACATCTCGCCCGCAGGATCCATTCCCGCCGAGAGCCCCGCGGGCCGGTACCTGCTGGACCGCGGCGTCCCCAAGGCCGAGTTCAACTCGTACGGCGCGCGGCGGGGCAACCACGAGGTGATGATCCGCGGCACGTTCGCCAACATCCGGTTGCGCAACCGGCTGGCGGGCGGGCGCGAGGGCGGGTGGACGACCCACATCCCCAGCGGCGAGCTCATGACGATCTACGACGCCGCGGTCCGCTACCGTCAGGAGGGCACCCCGCTGCTGGTCATCGCCGGCAAGGAGTACGGCGCGGGATCGTCGCGGGACTGGGCGGCCAAGGGGCCGATGCTCCTGGGTGTGCGCGCGACGCTGGCGGAGTCGTACGAGCGCATCCACCGCAGCAACCTGGTGGGCATGGGCGTGCTGCCACTGCAGTTCGAGCCCGGCCAAAACGCCGATAGCCTGGGGCTCTCGGGGCACGAGCGCTACGACATCGTGGGCCTGGCGGCCGGCCTCGCCCCGGGGCAGCGCGTGACGGTGCACGCCCACGGCGATGGACGAGTGGTCACGTTCCGGGCCATCGTGCGCATCGACAGCCCCATGGAGGTGGAGTACTACCGGCACGGCGGCGTGTTGCCAATGGTGCTGCGGCGGCTGCTGGCGGACACGGGGGCACGCTGAGCCAGCCGTCTGCCGGAACGCGACGGACGACAGCGTGTGAATAGTACCGCGGCAGTTGTCAATAGGGCGCTGACCCGATTTCGCATCGGGTCCATACCCGAGGGCGAAAATCCGCCTCGGACCCGATGGGGGGCGCGCGCGGGGCAGGGTAGCGTGGAGCCACGGAGGTGGAGCCATGCTGCCCGAGCACCGGCGCATGATGCACGAGATCCGCCGTACCACCGAGCGGACGCTCACCCAGCACCGCGAGATCCTGCGGCGCGAGCGCGCGGCGGCAGGGCCGGTGCGTGACCACCGGCGCGCGCTGGAGACAGCCCGGCTCCAGGCCCGCGCGTACAAGAAGGAGTGGGCGGAGGCGAAACGCGAGGGCGCGAGGCTGCTGCAGTTTCTCGCGCGGTTTCGCGGCGTGAAGTCGTCCGCCGCCTGACCCCCCCAGCGGCGGGCGATGGCGCCCCGTCCTGCGGCCCGCGCTCGCACGTGCACGGCGAGCGCGGGCCGTCGTTTGTGCTCACCGTGCCGTCAGGGCAGCGGCCTCGCGCCGGCCGCGCTCCAACGCCTCGAGGTTGCGCGCCCGCGCCTCGGGGTCGGCGACCATCTCGTCGAGCGCGGCCCGGATGGCCTCGAGCCCGCACGGCGGCCTGACCGCCAGCACCGCGCCGAGCAGCACCATGTTGGCGGCGCGCGGCGCGCCCATGGCGACGGCGATGGCGGTGGCGGGCACGCCCAGGGCCGTGACGTCCGCGCGCGCCGGCAGACGGCCCGTCACGGTCACGTCGCAGACGATGACGCCGCCGGGCCGCACCTGTGGCTCGAAGCGGTCGAGCGAGGGGCGGTTCATGGCGATCAGGATCGTGGGGTCGGCCACGACCGGTGAGGCGATCGGCGCATCGTCGATCACCACCGTGCAGTGGGCGGTACCGCCGCGCTGCTCGGGGCCATAGGCCGGCAGCCAGGTGACCTCGCGCCCTTCGTGCACCGCTGCGCGCGCGAGGACCTCGCCCAGGAACAGCACACCCTGCCCGCCGAAGCCCGCGACGAGCACCTCCCAGGCGGCCATCGCCCGCTCCCCGCTACGGTGCGCGCGTGCGCACGCCGGCCGGCGCGGGTGCCGGGTGCCTGCGGGCCCGCGCCGGCGCGTGGTCCACACTGGCGGTGTCCTTGAAGACACCCAGCGGGAAGACCGGGATCAACTGCGTCTCGCACCACCGCAAGGCGTCCACGGGATCCAGGCCCCATCCCACCGGGCAGGTGGAGAGCACCTCCACGATGCCCAGTCCGCGGTCGTCCAGCTGTGCCTGGAAGGCGGCGCGGATCGCCTTCTTGGCCCGCACCACGCCGGCCACGCTGGTCACGGCCACGCGCGCCGCATAGGCCACGCCGTCGAGCCCTGCCAGCATCTCGGTCATCCGGAGCGGATACCCGTGGGCCCGGGCCTGGCGGCCTTCCGGCGTCGTTGTCGTGCGCATGCCCGCCGGGCTCGTCGGCGCCATCTGCCCGCCCGTCATCCCGTAGAGGGCGTTGTTGACGAAGATCACGGTGAGCCGCTCGCCCCGCGCCGCCGCGTGAACGATCTCGGCGGTGCCGATCGCCGCCAGGTCGCCGTCGCCCTGGTAGGTGAACACGACCAGGTCGGGACGCACGCGCTTGATACCCGTGGCGACGGCGGGCGCGCGGCCGTGCGCGGCCTGCTGAAAGTCCAGGTCGAAGTAGGCGTAGGCGAAGACCGAGCACCCCACCGAGGCCACGCCCACGGTACGCTCGCGCAGATCGAGCTCGTCGATCACCTCGGCCACCAGGCGATGGACGATGCCGTGGGTGCAGCCCGGGCAGTAGTGCATGGGCACGTCCAGGAGCACCCGCGGCCGCCCGGCGACCTGTTCCATCGCGGGCGGCGGTGTGACCTCCAGCGTCGCGCTCATGCCACCACCTCGCCTTCCGCTCGCAGGACACGGCGGATCGCCGCCAGGACCTCGACCGGCGTGGGTACGACCCCGCCCGCGCGGCCGTACCACGCCACCGGCGCCCTGCCGGCGACGGCCAGGCGGACGTCGTCGAGCATCTGGCCCGCGCTGAGCTCGACCACGAGCCACCGGGCCACCGGCCGGGCGAACGCCGCCGTCGGGAACGGCCACAGCGTGATGGGGCGCAGCAGCCCGACCCGCAGCCCGTCGTCCCGCGCGCGGTCCACCGCCGCCCGCGCGATGCGCGCGGCGGTGCCGTAGGCCACCACGCCCACCTCGGCGTCGTCCAGGCGGTAGGCCTCCGCGGGCGCCTCGGTGCGGGCGATCGCCTCGTAGACCGCCACCAGGTCGCGCACGTGCGCCTCGAGGTCTTCGGGCTGCAGGTAGATCGACGAGATCCGCCGGCGTCCCCCGCCCGTGGTCGCCCACGGCGGTGGGGGCGGCGGCGGCACGGGGTCGGGCAGCACCACCGGTTCCATCATCTGGCCCAACAGCCCGTCGGCGGCCAGCAGCACCGGCAGGCGGTAGCGTTCGGCCAGCTCGAACGCCAGGCGCACGAGGTCGACAGCTTCCTGCACGGTGGCCGGCGCCAGCACGATGCCGTGGCTGTCGCCGTGGCCCATCGCCCGGGTCATCACGGCGTAGTCGCTCTGGGCGGGGGCGATGTTCCCAAGCCCGGGGCCGCCGCGCATGACGTTCACGACGACGCACGGCAGGCGGGCGCCCACCAGGTACGACAGCCCTTCCAGCATGAGGCTGAAGCCCGGACTGCTGGTGCTGGTCATCACCCGCACGCCCGCGCCCGCTGCGCCGTAGACCATGTTGATGGCCGCCACCTCGCTCTCGGCCTGCAGGAAGACGCCCCCGGCGCGCGGCAGGTGTCTGGCCATGTACTCGGCCAGTTCCGTCTGCGGGGTGATGGGATACCCGAAGTACGCCCGGCACCCGGCGCGGATCGCCGCCTCGGCGATCGCCTCGTTGCCCTTCATGAGGACACGCGCACCCGCTGGCGGCATGCCTGTCTCCATACGGATCACGCGGCGGCCGCCGCGGCGCGGCGGCGCGGGCGGAACACAGTGATGGCCCCATCCGGGCAGAGCAGGGCGCAGGCGGCGCACGAGGTGCACCGCCCGTCGTCCAGCAGGACCGCGGCGGGGAACCCGCGCGCGTTGAGGGGACCCAGGGCCAGGACCCGGGGCGGGCAGACCGCGACGCACAACCCGCACCCCTTGCACCGGTCGACCGCGATGACCACCCGTGGCGTCGTGGCCGGCCGGAGGACGGGCTCGTCAGCGTCCCAGAGGACCGGCATACTCACCGGGGAACCTCCGCGGCGACTCGGGCGGCAGCGTGCGGTCGTCGACCTCGTAGGTCAGCCGGCTCTGCACCCCGACGACGCCGTCGGCCATGGCCGCCCACTTCTCGGCCAGCTCCTTCTCGGACCGGCGGTCGACCACCCCCTCCAGGTAGACGACACCGTCCTTCACCTCGACGGTCACGCGGGTGATGTCGATCCACAGGTCGTGGACGAGGCTCTCGCGAATGGCCGTTGCGAGCTCCTCGTCGCTGCGGGTGAACGCCTTGAGGATGTCGTTGCGGCTGACGATGCCGACGACTTTCCCGGCCCGGACGACGGGGACCCGATTGATGCGGTGCTTGACCATCAGCTGCGCGATCTCGCGCACCGGGGTGGCCTCGGTGACGGCGATCACCGGCGAGGTCATGATCTCGTCGGCACGCAGCCCCTCGGCCTTGCGGGCGCGCTCGATGGCCTCGGCCACCGACCGCAGCGGCAGCCGCGCGACGATGCCGGTCGGCTCCGTCGGGCGTGGCTCGAGCTCCTTGTACAGCAGGTCGCCCTCGGTCACGATGCCGACCAGCTCGCCTGCCGGGGTGAGGATCGGGATCCCGCTGATGTGGTGGGTGATCATCAGCGCCACCAGGTCCTTCACCCGGGCGTCGGTCCGCGCGGTGATGACCGGATGGGTCATGACGTCGCGGGCGTACAGCCGCAGGCCCGGGGCGTGATCCCTGCGGGTCGCGTCGTGGACCACGGGCATGGCGACGTCCTCCTTTCCCGCGCCGTTCGTCTCAGGCGCTGGCCCGGACCGCGTCGCGGGCCTGGCCCGCCAGCACGCGGGCCGGCACCAGCACCACGGGGCACGGCGCGCGGCGCAGCACGCCGGCCGCCACGCTGCCCACCAGCAGCCGGGCCAGGCCCGTGTGCCGGTGGGTTCCCATGACGATCAGGTCGGCCCTGGACTCGACGGCACGCGTGACGATCCCCTCGACGGGATCGCCCTGCCAGACCCCCACCCGGGCGCGCTGGCCGGCGATACCGGCCTGCGCCTTCAGGTAGTTGAGCTCCGAGCGCAGGCGGCTGACGTAGAGGTCGAGGAACAGGCCCTCGTCGCGCAGGGCCGCCATAGCGCCCTCGCGGGTGTAGACGTGGAAGATCTCGAGTTCTCCGCCCAGAACCGCGGCCAGCCGCGCGGCGTAGCGGACCAGTGCAGCGGACTCGTCGCCCAGGTCCACGGGCACCAGAATGCGCATGCTGCTCACCTCTGCCTTCCGTCTCACCCGCGCCTCGCCGGCGCGCCCGGTGCGGTGGGTGCCGCCGCACGCAGCACGTCCAGCCGCTCCCGCGCCCGCGCTGCCTCGGCCGCTGGCACCACGAGGACGATGGTGTCCTGGGCCCCCAGCCGCAGCGTGTGGAGACCCAGGACCGCGATCCCGGCGTCCACGAGCGCCGCCACCACGGCGGGGAGGTCATCAGCGACGCTGCGCACCGGCACGCACAGCCGCGCCTCGTGCGGGCCGACCGCGAAGATCTCGACGAAGACGCGGAACAGGTCGCTCTCGGTGACGATGCCGACCAGGCGGTCCTGTTCCACCACGGGCAGCCCGCCGACCTTGTGGCGCTGCATGAGGGCCGCCGCGTCCTGCACCGGGGTCTCCGGATCGACGGTGACCACGGCCGTCGCCATCAGGTGGCGGACCTGCACGCCCGCCGCCAGATGGGGCACGTGCCAGCGGCCGCCCAGCGCCGGCGGCCGGATGCGCACCAGATCGGTCCACGTGACGATGCCCACCAGCCGGCCGTCGTCGACGACCGGCAGCCGGCGGATGCGGTGGGCGCGCATCAGCCCCAGGGCTTCCCAGGCGGGCGCATCGAGACCGACGGTGTGCACCGGACTGGTCATGACGTCGCGGACGCGCATGGCGCCACCTCAGGCTGCCGCCCGCTCCCTGGAGGCGCGGCGGACGCGTCCCACCACGGCGGGCGGCACCAGCCGTCCTGCCCGGACAGCCAGGAAGTTGGCCGGCTCTCCGGCGATGTTCGGTTCGGCGGTCGGCTCGCGGGCGAACCCGAACGTCTCGAACAGGCGCAACAGACGGCTGCCGTACGCGGCGGCATTCAGGCCGGTCCCCTCCAGATCCCAGCACCAGGCATACCCGGTCGCCACGTAGACGCGCGACTCGGCCTGGGGATGTGCGAAGGTCCGGCGCAGCAACGCGCGGGCCAGCCCACGCCCCCGGTAGCTCCGGGCGACTTCGAGCACCACTTCCTGGATGCGCGGGTCGCGCAGCCGCCCCCAGGGCTGGTCTGCGCTGGCGGGTGCGACGCCCACGTACGCCACGATGACGTTGCCCACCACCGCCGCGTGCACCTCGCCGCCCGCCGCCAGCATGCGCTCCAGGGCGGTGCGCACGAACGCCACGCTTCCGGGCGCATAGCCCGCCAGCGCCCCCAGGTCGGATGCCAACGCATAGGGACGCAGTGCGCCGACACCGCGGAGCGTGACCACCTGCGGCGCATCCGCGGGCCCGGACGTGCAGCTGGCAGTGGCTGCGGTACCCATTCCATTGCCAGCATAGGGCCCACGCCGCCCCCGGCCTATCGGACGGTCGCTGTATTTGCCGTCAGCGCACGAGCCGAGGGGACGGCGCTGATGCCCACCCGGTTGCGTGCCCGTTGGAGGCCGGGGACTTGCCGTCAGGACGCGGGTCGAGGGGGCAGCAGCCGGAGGACGACACGGGCGGCGGCGGGGATCAGGCGGCGGACCGATGGCGACAACCCGGAGCCCAGCGCAAACCGCGCGCCCCTCACCGTGACCAGGAACGCCGGCGGTGCGGTGCCGTACAGCGTCCGGGCCAGTATCAGCAGGGTCTCGGGAGCCATGGCGTGGTTAAAGGCTGCGGGAGGGGTATGCTGCCCTCGCAGGCGGCGCACACGCACCCCGCGCGCAGACGCCCCGGTCCGTCCGGCCGGCCCGGCCCGTGCATCGACGAACACCACCCGGCTGGCGGCGGCGACGTCGGCAGCCAGTTCGGGGGTGAGCTGGTGACAGATGCGGACCGTCGCGCTACCCCGGGCCGCCACGGCGCGGGCCACGGCCGGACCTGCGCCGTCGTCCCCGCGCAGCGGGTTGCCCCAGGCGATCACCAGCGGGGCGCGCCTCATCGGCTCGTCGCGGCCGGGTCGCGGCGCACCCGCCGTACGAGACGCCCATCGGCGCCGACGATGTCGACCACCAGCGGCATCGCCCCGACGGCGTGGGTCGAGCAGGAGAGACAGGGGTCGAAGGCGCGGATGGCGGCCTCCAGGCGGTTCAGCACGCCCTCGCGCACGTCGTCGCCGGTGATGTAGTGTGCCGCCACCTGCGCCACCGCCCGGTTCATCGCCAGGTTGTTCTGCCCCGTGGCGATGATGAGGTTGACGCGCACCAGGCGGCCGTCGTCGTCGACCTCGTAGTGGTGGTAGAGGGTCCCCCGCGGCGCCTCGGCGACGCCGACCCCCACGTGGCGGTTACGGCCGGCTCGGGCACGCACGTCGCGATCGAGGATGGCGGGGTCGTCCAGGAGCCTGCCGATCTGCTCCAGGGCGTGCACGATCTCGATCAGCCGCGCGTAGTGGTAGTAGAACGCGCTGAGCGCCACGCGGCCCGTGCGCTGCCGGTACTCCGTCAGCTCGGCATCGGCCCGCGGCGTTCCGCAGGCCGCAGCGACGTTGAGCCGCGCCAGGGGCCCGACGCGGTAGGCGCCGTCGGGGTAGCCGTACGGACGGTAGTACGGGAACTTCAGGTACGACCAGGGCTCCGTGGCCTCTCCCAGGTAGTCCTGGTAGCGCGTCGGGTCGAGCCCCTCGGCGACCGCCTCGCCGTCGGGGCCGACGATGCGCAGGCGCCCCTCGTAGTACTCGACGCGGCCCGCCGTGTCCACCAGACCGGCGAACAACGCGGGAGAGGTGCCGAAGATCGCGGCCTCTTCGGCGTGGGCGTCCAGGACCCGTTTGAACGCGTCCAGGCCAGTGCGCGCATCCTCCAGCGCCTGCGGCCAGGCCGCCAGCAGCTGCTGGCGCACTGCGGGAAGCAGGGGCGTCGCCACGCCGCCGGGCACCACCCAGGTCGGGTGGATGCGGCGGCCGCCCAGCAGCTCGATGATCGTCTGCCCGTACTGGCGCAGGCGGATGCCGGCCCGGGCGACCTCCGGATGGTGGGCGATCAGCCCGAACAAGTTGCGCTCGGTCGGGGGCGCGTCGAAGCCCAACAGCAGGTCGGGTGAGGACAGGTGGAAGAACGAGAGCGCGTGGGACTGCACGAGCTGGGCCAGGTGCAGCAGCCGCCGGAGCCGCTCCGCCGCCGGCGGGATCTCCACCGCCAGGATGGCGTCGCCCGCCTTGGCCGAGGCGATCAGGTGGCTCACCGGGCAGATGCCGCAGATCCGTGCCGTGATGGCCGGCATCTCCCAGAACAGCCTGCCCTCGCAGAACTTCTCGAATCCGCGGAACTCGGTGACGTGGAAGCGCGCTTCGGCCACACGGCCGGCCTCGTCGAGGAGCACGCTGATCTTGGCGTGCCCCTCGATGCGGGTCACAGGGTCGATGACGATGCGCCTGCTGTTCATCCCCTGCTCCTACCCGAACCGTAGCCCGTCGTCCCAGCGGCCAGGAACAGCGTCTCTCGCAGTGGGGTTCATTCCCTACTCCTATCCGAACCGCAGTCCGCCGGTGGCCGGAGGCCGGCCCGCCAGCAGGTCGGTCAGCACCGCGTAGATGACGTCGGCCGACGGCGGGCACCCGGGCAGCCAGACGTCCACCGGCACCACATGGTGGACGGGGACTACCCGGGCCAGCAGCTTCGGGACCAGGACGTCGTCGGGTGGTCCTGCGCCGGCCGACGCGGTCTCAACGTAGGCACGCTGGAGCACGGCGGCCGGCCCGATCGGGTTGCGCATCGCGGTGACGTTGCCCGTGACCGCGCAGTCGCCGAAGGCCACCAGCACCCGCGTGCGGGCCCGTACGGTGTAGATCAGCTCCAGGTGGTCCGAGGTGGCCACGGCGCCTTCCACCAGGGCGACGTCCACCCGCGCGGGGAACGTCTTGATGTCGGCCAGCGGGCTGTAGACCAGGTCGATGCGGGGCGCCAGGGCGAGCAGCCGCTCGTCGAGGTCCAGGAACGACATGTGGCACCCGCTGCAGCCACCGAGCCAGACCGTGGCCAGGCGCAGACGCTCGCCGCGCGCGGCAGGGGCGTCCGATCCCGCCGGCAGGCCCGGAGAAGACGGCAGGTCGGCCATCAGCGGATCCACCGATGCGCCTGGCGCGCCGTGGTGATGTAGGCCAGGAACTCTCGCCGTTTTGTCATCTCGCCGCCGCCACGCCCCTTCTCGAAGAGGGCGCCCGTGGGGCAGACCTGCACGCACTTGCCGCACGAGGTGCAGGTGTCGGACGTCCCCCAGGGCTGGTCGAGGTCCGCAATCACCCGTGAGCCCGCCCCGCGCCCGGCGACGTCCCAGGTGTGGGCGCCTTCCACCTCGTCGCAGACCCGCACGCAGCGCGTGCACAGGATGCACCGGTTGTGGTCCAGCACGAACCGGTCGTGGGACGCGTCGACGGCCCGCGCGGGCGCGCGGTAGGGGAAGCGCACGGACGTCATGCCCTGCGCTGCGGCCAGCGCCTGCAGGTCGCAGTGGCCGTTGGCCACGCACACGGCGCAGACGTGGTTGCCCTCGGCGAAGAGGAGCTCGAGGATCATGCGGCGGTACGCGCGCAGGCGCGGGGTATCGGTGGCGACCTCCATGCCCTCGGCCACCCGCGTGACGCAGGCTGCGAGCGGGCGCGGCGCCCCGGCCACTTCCACCAGACACAGCCGGCACGCGCCCACCGCCGAGAGGCCCTCCAGGAAGCACAGCGTCGGGATGACGATGCCGTGCTCGCGGGCCGCCTCCAGGATCGTCTCGCCCTCGCGGGCGCCGACCGGTTCGCCGTCGATGACCAGGGTCCTGACCGTCACGGCCGCACCTCCGCCGCCGGCTGCATGGGACAGACGCCGGCCGGGCACCTGTGCTCGACCACGTGGGCCAGGTACTCGTCGCGGAAGTGCCGCAGGGTGGCCAGCAGCGGGTTGGGCGCGTTCTGCCCCAGCCCGCACAGGCTGGCATGCCGGACCAGGTCGGCCAGCGCCTCCAGGCGATCCAGGTCCTCGGGCGTGCCCTGGCCCTCGGCGATGCGGGTGAGCAGGTCGTAGAGCTGGACGGTGCCGGCCCGGCAGGGAATGCACTTGCCGCACGACTCGTCCATGCAGAAGCGCATGAAGTAGCGGGTCACGTCCACCAGGCACGTGCGGTCGTCCAGCACGATCATGCCGCCCGAGCCCATCATCGAGCCCAGCGCCGTGAGCGCCTCGTAGTCGACCGGCACGTCGAGCAACGCCGCGGGCACGCATCCGCCGCCGGGCCCACCGGTCTGCACGGCTTTGACGGTCCGCCCGGGCGGCGGCCCGCCACCGATCTCCTCGACGATACGGCGCAGCGGCATGCCCATCGGCACCTCGACGACACCGGTGCGCCGTACGGTGCCGGCTAGGCTGAAGACCTTGGTGCCGCGGCTGCGCTCGGTGCCCATGGCCGCGTACCACGCGCCGCCGCGGGCAACGATCGCCGGGATCGCCGCGAACGTCTCCACGTTGTTGATGAGCGTGGGCGCACCCCACAACCCCGACTCGGCCGGATACGGCGGCCGGGGCCGCGGCTGTCCGCGCCTGCCCTCGATCGAGGCCAGCAGCGCCGTCTCCTCACCGCAAACGTAGGCGCCGGCGCCGATGCGCAGGTCGACCCGGAAACTGAACCCCGAGTCGGCGATCCGGGCTCCCAGCAGGCGCAACGCCTCGGCCTGCCGGATGGCGATCTGCAGCCGACGGATGGCCAGGGGGTACTCGCCGCGCACGTAGACGTAGCCCTGGCTGGCCCCCACCGCGTAGGCCCCGATGGCCATGCCTTCCAGGACCCGGTGGGGGTCGCCCTCCAGCACGGTGCGGTCCATGAACGCCCCGGGGTCGCCCTCGTCGGCGTTGCAGACGACGTACTTGCGCTCGCCCGGGGCCTTGGCCACCGTGGCCCACTTCAGGCCGGTAGGGTACCCGGCACCGCCGCGTCCGCGCAGACCGCTCTGGCGCACCTGCTCGATCACCTGGGCCGGGGTCATCTCCGTGACCGCGCGCAGCAGCGCGCGGTAGGCGCCGGCGGCGATCGCCTCCTCGATCCGCTCCGGGTCGATGCGGCCGCAGGAGGCCAGCACGACAGGCTGCTGGGCGGCGAAGAACGGGCCGGCGGGATCCAATGCCAGGTGCGTCGCCGGGCGGTCCTCGCGCAGATGGGTCAGGGCGATGTCGTGGACGTCCCGGGCCGAGCGACAGCGGTAGAGGGCACCGTCGGGCTCGATCCTGACCAGGGGGCCCTCGCTGCACGGTCCCATGCAGCCGGCGCCCGTGACTTCGATCGCGGGCTGGCTCCGGGCGACGGTCTGGAAGACCGCCTTGAGCGCCGTCACCCCCCGCGACAGGCAGCCCGCGCCCTCGCACACCTTCACCCGGTAGCGGAAGGCCTGCTGGCGCGCGCGCTCGGCCTCGGCGATGCGCTGCAGTTCCTCAGGCGTCATCGCCACCCCACCCTCGGAGCCGTCGCAGGACGTCCTCGGGCGTCAGCTCGCCCGTCACCTCCTCGTCGAACACGACGACCGGCGCTTGGCTGCATGGCCCCAGGCAGCGCACCGCCTCGATGCCCAGCGTGCCGTCGGGCGCCACCCCACCGGCGGCGATGCCGGTGGCGCGTTCCAGGGCCTGCAGGATACGGCCGGCTCCCTTGAGGTAGCAGGCCGTGCCGGTGCACACCGTCACCGTGTGTCGCCCTCGGGGCGTCAGCGAGAAGAAGTGGTAGAAGGTGGCGACACCGTAGACCAGGCTGGGCGGCACGGCAAGGCTGCGGGCGACGTAGACCAGGACCTCGCGCGGCAGGTAGCCAAACAGCCGTTGGGCCACGTGGAGGACCTCGATGAGGCTGTCGGGTCGCCGGTGGTAGCGGCGGACGACCGCATCGAGCTCGCGGTACCGCGGGTCGGCCAGCGCCGTTCCGGTCAACCCCTGTGCGTCCGGCGCGACTCCAGCCACGTCGTCCACGCGCTCACCCCTTCTCCCGTGCGCGCCGAGAGGGCGAAGACGGGCGCCTGGCTGACCTGCCGCAGCCCCTCGTCGAACGCCTCCATGGAGAAGTCCGTGTGGGGCAGCAGGTCGATCTTGTTGAGGACCACGGCGTCCGCCCGTGCGAAGGTCGCAGGGTACTTGCGCGGCTTGTCGTCGCCTTCGGGCACGCTGGTCACCACGACCCGCAGGTGTTCCCCCAGGTCGTAGGCCGTCGGGCAGACGAGGTTGCCGACGTTCTCGATGAGGAGAAGCTGCAGCCGCTCCACGGGCAGGTGCGCCAGCGCCGTGCGGACCAGGTGGGCGTCCAGGTGGCACGCGTTGCCGACCAGCCGGGTCTCGATCTGCACGGCCCGCACGCCGTACCCGGCCAGCCGCTCCGCGTCCCGGGTGGTGGCGATGTCGCCCTCGATGACGCCGATGGCCACGCGGGGATGCAGGGCGGCCACCGTGCGCTCCAGCAGCGCCGTCTTCCCGCTGCCGGGCGACCCGATGACGTTCACGGCGAACACGCCCGCCCGATCGAAGCGCGCCCGGAGTTCCTCGGCGAGCGCGTCGTTGGCGCGCAGCACGCGTTCGACGACTTCCACCCGCATGGGTTGTCGCCTCCTGGGAGGCTGCCTCGTGCCTGACGCGGTGCCCGGCGGGGACGCTGCTGGCATCCTCGGGCTTCGTAGTCCCGGCGACGGTCAGCGGACGCGCCGACACCGGCGTCGGCGCGCACAGACCTCGGTGTACGCCCCCGCGATGCGGACCTCCGCGCCGTTATGGCTTTGATTGTATTATGGCCGCGCGTGTTCCTGCGGGGCTATCGGTCTGGCGCCCGATGCGTGCTGGGGCAGCGTCGCAGGCGTCTGCGGAGGCGCGGGTGCGTCAGGCGGCGACGACCGGTGTGGCCGGCCGTCGCCGCAGGGGGCGCGCGGTGGCACGTCCGATGGCGGCGGGCGGGGCGTCCCACCGGTACAGTTCCTCCAGCACGGCCTCGATCAGGCAGGGCAACCGATGCTGGACGATGGGCGAGAGCCCCACGCCCGGGGTGAGGTCTGCAGGCTCCATGCCCCAGAGCACCACCGTAGAGGGGCGACGGTCCAGCAGGGCAGCGGCCGCCAGCAGGTCCGGCAGGCCCACCTCGTGCGGGGAGACCACCACACGGGCCATGCGGTCGATGGCGTCGCCGGCCAGACGCACCAGCGTGCCGGGCACGTGGCCGGCGCGGACGGCGTCGATGATCAGCAACCGGGCCACACGGTCCAGGTAGGGCAAGAGGTCGAGGCCCAGCGTCCCACCATCGAGGACGACCACGTCCCGCGGCAGAAACCGGCGGAGAGCGCGGGCAGCCCACACGCCCAGCCCGTCGTCGCGGAGCAGGATGTTGCCGACGCCCAGCACCAGCGTGCCGTTCATGGAGGCCGGTGCAAGAACTTGTACCCGGAGACGATGCTCGTGACGAGGCCGTTGCGTTCCTCGATGTCGATGAGCACGGCGCTGTAGGTGTGGTGGATGGCGAAGCCGAGCAGCAGCCACATGCCCAGGTGGTGGACCAGCCGCACCGTCGGGGCGCCCAGCAGCGCGACCAGCCAGCCGAACAGCGCGGTCCGCCACCCTGGCGTCTCCAGCGCCTGCAGGGCAAAGCCGGTCGCGACCTCGACGAACATCAGCGCCACGACCACCGAGTACGCGATCCCGGCCAGGGCGTTGTGTCCAACGGCCGGAGGCGGTCGGCGGCGGACGAACGTGTAGTACAGCGCCATCTCGACCGCCTCCCGACGCCCGGCGGCGTGCAGGTAGGGCACCAGCGCGCGCCACGACGCCCACCGGTTGCCGGCGAACGCCCAGTAGGTCCGCAGCGCCAGGCTGGCCACGAACACCCACGCCGCGAGCCGGTGGACCGCGCGCATCCAGGTCATCACCGCCGCGCCGCCCGGCAGGAACGGGGCGCCGATGTAGAGCCCGGTGGCCGACAGCACCAGGATGGCCAGGACGTTCACCCAGTGGGTCAGGCGCACGGGCGTCTCCCACACGTAGACGCGATGGACGACGGCGGCGGTCGCCGCCTGCTCCACGGAAGGCCGGACGTCGCCCGCGGTCGCCATCGCTCTCACACGACCCGGATCCGCGTGATGGGTTCCCGTCCCGGCCCCACCACGTGCACGGCGCACGCCATGCAGGGGTCGAACGAGTGCACGGTGCGCAGGATCTCCACGGGCCGCGCGGGATCCGCCACCGGCGTGCCCACGAGCGCCGCCTCGTAGGGGCCGCGCTGGCCCTGCGCGTCGCGGGGCGAACCGTTCCAGGTGCTGGGCACCACCGCCTGGTAGTTGACGATGGCCCCATCCTTGATCCGCACCCAGTGGCCCAGCGCGCCACGCGGCGCTTCGTGGAAGCCCCATCCCTGGGCCTCGCGAGGCCAGGTGGCGGGATCCCAGCGCTCGCCGTTGTGGATGCGCAGGTCCCTGCGCCTGATGTTGGCCACCAGCTGGTCGTGCCAGACCAGCAGCTCGTGGGCCACCAGCTGGGTCTCGACCGCGCGGGCTGCGATGCGGCCCAGGGTGGAGAAGAGGGCCGACGGCCCCACGCCCAGCGCCGCCAGCATGCGGTCGACGGCAGCCTTCACCTGCCGGTGCCCGGCGGCGTAGGCCACCAGCATGCGCGCCAGCGGGCCGACTTCCATGGGCAGCCCGTTGTACCGGGGCGCCTTGATCCAGCTGTACTTCCCCTCGACGTCGAGGAACTGGTAGGGCGGCGTCGGCCCCGTGTAGCGCGGTGCGGTCTCGCCGTCCCACGGATGTCGCGCGGCCTCGTCACCGTCGCTGTACGTGTACCAGGCGCGGGTTACGGACTCCGTGATCTGCCGGTGGTCCATGGGGTGGACGCGGGAGAGGTCGCGGTTGAGGATCACGCCGCGGGGCAGCCACAGGCGCGCCGGGTCGGCGCTGGTGTCGGTGGGGTAGTCGCCGTAGGAGAGGTAGTTGCCCACGCCGGCACCGATCTGGGCCCAGTCCTTGTAGAACCCGGCGATGGCCACCACGTCGGGCAGGTAGACCTGGTCCACGAACTCCCGGGCGGCCAGCAGCAGCTGGCGCTGCGCCTGCAGGCGGTCCGCGTTCAGCGCAGAGGGGCTGTCGGGGTCCAGCGGGATCGCCATCCCGCCCACCAGGTACGTCTGCGGGTGCGGGTTCTTGGACCCGAGGATCGCGTGGATCTTGATGACCTCCCGCTGCCAGTCCAGGGCCTCCAGGTAGTGCGCCACGGCCATCAGGTTGGCGGCCGGCGGCAGCCGGTAGGCGGGATGACCCCAGTAGCCGTTGGCGAAGAGCCCGAGCTGGCCCGACTCGACGAACCGGCGCAGTCGATCCTGCACCGTCTTGAAGTACGTGGTGCTGGCCTTCGGCCACGGCGACAGCGACTGGGCCAGGCGGGAGGTCTGGGCGGGGTCGGCCTTGAGCGCGGCCGTGATGTCGACCCAGTCGAGGGCGTGGAGGTGGTAGAAGTGGATGACGTGGTCCTGGACGTACTGGATCCCCGCGATGATGTTGCGGATGATCCGGGCGTTGTCCGGGATGTCGATGCCTAGCGCGTCTTCAACTGCTCGCACGGAGCAGGCGGCGTGAACCGTCGTTCAGACCCCTCATATGCGCTGGGCGAACAGCCACGCATCGCGCGGGTCCCGGCCCTTGAGCACGAGCTCCATGCCACGGAACATCGTGCTGGAACTCCAGGCGTCGGTCACGCGACCACCGTCGACCTGGGCTTCGATCCGCAGGTGTCCCTCGATCCGGGTGATGGGGTCGATCACGATCCTCGGCATCAGGGCTCCTCCTCTCCCTGCGCAGGTTCAGGCGTGCTCGGCGGCGGTGCGGTCGGGCCGGCAGCAGGAGGGCTGCTGCCAGGACGCCGTCGGGCCCGCACCGCGCTGGCGACACCGTGGGCGGCGAAGGCCGCCGCGGTTCCCCCGGCGATCCACGCGCCGATCCGGTCGGCCGTGGTGTGGATGCCCACCCCCGGCACGTGCGGCAGGCGGCGGTAGAACGGCGTCATCACGTCCCAGAAGTCCCGCTCGGCGCACCCGACGCAGCCGTGGCCGGCTGCGACCGGCCAGCTGGTGCCGTCGTTCCAGCGCACGGCCGGACAGTTGTGGTAGGTGGCCGGGCCCTTGCAGCCCATCTTGTAGAGGCACCACCCCTGGCGGTGACCCGCGTCGCCCCACTCCTGCACGAACCGGCCGGCGTCGAAGTGCGCCCGGCGCTCGCACCGATCGTGGATGCGCTCCCCGTACGCGAAGAGCGGGCGGCCCTGCCGGTCGGTGGCCGGCAGTTCCCCGAACGTCAGGAAGTGCACCAGCGTCGCCGTGATGTTCACGGCGTTGGGCGGACACCCGGGCAGGTTGACGACGGTAATCCCCGGGACCGCCTGTGCCACGCCCACGGCGCCCGTGGGGTTCGGGTACGCCGCCGGCCACCCGCCGTAGAACGCGCAGGCGCCAACGGTGATGGTGGCGGCAGCGTTGGTGCAGATGTCCCGGGCGATGTCCAGGGCCGTGCGCCCACCGATGGTACAGTAGACGCCGCCATCGCGGGTCGGGATCGCCCCCTCTACGACCGCGAGGTACTGGCCGCGCTGGTTGCGCACGGTCTCCTGCAGCGACCGTTCGGCGGCCGCCCCCGCGGGCGCCATGATCGTCTCGTGGTAGTTCAGGGAGAGCACGTCGAGGACCAGGTCGGCCACCGAGGGCCGGCTGGCCCGGAGGAACGACTCGGTGCAGCCCGCGCAGTCCTGGAACTCGAGCCAGACGAGGGCGGGACGTCGGACCGCCTCCAACGCCCGAGCGATGCGCGCGGCGTAGCGCTCCGGCAGCGCCAGCACGCCGGCCATGGCCGCGCAGAACTTGAGGAACGTCCGTCGCGAGATCCCGTGCGCCGCCCACAGCGGTGCGCGCGCCTCCCAGGGGTCCTGGGGCCACCGGCCGTCGGGGGCGACGTCACGGTGGGGAGGCGGAAGCTGCCGGTGCGGTGTCCAGGCCGTCTCCGGCATCGGCGGACACCTCCTCGCTCTCCGGCCCATCGGCCACGTCCAGCGCGACGAGCTCCAGTTCCCGTCCGGCCAGCACCTGCACGTCGCCTGCGCCGCAGGCCGGACAGCGCAGCACGAGCGCCTCGGTGACGAACTCGTGCGCGCAGGCGCCGCAGCGTCCGCGTACCGGGACCTCTTCGATGTCGAGCGTTGCGCCCTCGAGGACCGTGCCCGGCGTCAGGAGGTCGAAGTGGAAGCGCAGCGCGTCGGGCACCACGGCAGTTAAGTGGCCGATCCGGAGGGTGACGCGCAGGACCCGCGGCGGTGGCGCAGGCAACCGGGAGACGGCGTCGGCGGCGGCCTCGATCAGCGCCTGGCAGATCGAGAGCTCGTGCACTCCAGCACCCCCGGCGGCCCGTGCAGGCCGGCGGACGTCACGGTGGGTACTTGCATCCTACTTGGAGTAGCGTGCGGCGTCCATCGGGCGCGCGCCCGATGGGGTCGCGCCGTCAGGCTGGCGCGGGTCCTTGGCCACCGCGGACCCCGCCGTCAGGCCGGACCGGAGCCCTCGGCCGCCGCCGGCCCCGCCGACGGGGGGCCCTCGGGCCGCGGACGCAGCACGGCTTTTACCTGGAACACGTGGAAGCCCTCGGCGACAAGCGTCTCGGCCACCTGCAGCGGCGCGGCCGTGGACACCCGCACGTAGCCACGGCGCGTCGCCTGGTCGAGGCGGACGGCGATGGCCAACGTGAGGGTATTGCCCGGGAGCCCTGCCAGGACGTGGATCAGCCGGTCGACGTCGGCCAGGCCGCCGGGAAAGTCGACCGCCATGCGAACCCCGCCGATGTCACCGCCCAGCAGGTGCACGATGGCGTCGAAGAGGTCGGTTTCGGTGACGATGCCGACCAGGCGATCGCCGTCCACCACGGGCAGGCTCCCGATCTTGCGCTCGCGCAGCAGGCGCGCGGCGTCTTCCACGGGGAGGTCTGGCGCCACCGTGATGGGGTGCTCGGTCATGACGTCGCGCACCGCCGTCTGCCCCAGCAGTTCGGGAATCTCCCACGCGGCCAGGCCACTGGCCGGCGACGGCGAGGCCCGCATGAGGTCGGTCCAGGTCACGATGCCCACCAGCCGGCCGTGCTCCACCACCGGCAGGTGGCGGATGCGCTGGCGGCGCATCAGGCGTAGCGCTTCGCGCAGCGTGGCCTGCGGCGTCACGGTGGTCGGGTCAGGGGTCATGCAGTCCCGGACCAGCATCGCCAGGCTCCCCGCAGGAGATTGCCAAGCAGCATACTCGACCGGGCGGCGGGGAGCCATCGGGTCTGGACCCGATTTCCCCGCCGCCCGCACTGCCCGGCCGCCGGCGCACCCCAGGCCGCGCCGGGGCCGGTCGTGTGGCCGTGCGTTGTACGCGGCGACCGTCTGGCCAGGTACGCCGGTACCTGGCTGACCGCCCTCGGGGACCGCAGAACTGCCGGCGCGCAGCAGCCGCTGCCTGGCCGGGCCCCGGCCGGGTGCTACGGCTCGACGACGAAGACCCCAACCATGCCGCGGTCGGCGTGGTCGACGACGTGGCAGTGGAAGAGCCACAGCCCGGGCTGACGGAACCGGATCTGCACCGTGTCCAGGGCACCGCTGACCAGCGGCACCACCTGCGCGGGCCAGGGCCGACCGCCCAGCACGCCCAGCGAGACCAGCGGGATCTCGTGGACGTGCAGGCTGTGCTCGATGTTGCCCAGGTTCGCCACGTGCAGCCGCAGCGTCTCGCCGACCTTGACCTTGAAGAACGGCACGGTCTTCCCCAGCTGCTCCACCACGCCGGGCAGGCCCTTCTCCTTGAACAGCTCTTCGAGCGCCAGCTCGCCGCCGGGCACGCCGAGGCCGTTCATGACATAGGTGGGCACCTTGTCCCCCTTCTTCACCCGCGTGGTCTCGGCGAAGAAGAGCACCTCCTGGCGCACCGCCGCCGACCGGGCGTCGTCGACGACGATCATGCCGTAGAGGCCCTGGAGGATGTGCTGGTTGATGGGGAACTCCTTGTCGGCGGCATGGCAGTGGTAGTAGGTGGCGCCCGGGCTCTCGAGCAGGAACTGGTAGGTGTACTCCCCACCGGGGGGGATCATGGCGCCGGTGCCCTTCCCGGAGATGACGTTCATCTGCGACCCATCGTACTCGATCGGGTAGTGGCTCAGGTGGGTGTGGAAGCTGTGGGTGCGGGTGTGCCGGTTGATCACCCGCACGCGCAGGACCTCGCCGACCCGTCCGCGCAGCGTCGGCCCGGGCACCGAGCCGTTGTACGTCCAGACCGTCCAGGTGTTGCCGCCGCCGAAGTCGATGGTCCGCTCCACGATCTCGAGGGTGTACTCCCGCACGGTGCGGCCGCCCGTCTGGAAGACCCGTGGTCGGGGCGGCGCCGCTGCGGCGGGGCGGGACGCGAGCTGCGCGGCGGCGAGCTGCGCGGCCTGCGCTGCCAGGGGGCCACCCATCAGGTAGTCCATGAACATCCGCTGGCCGCCGACATGGTCCGTGTGCGGGGCCTGCACGCCACCTGGCGGCGCCGTGCGCGCCCGTCCAGACAGCCCGCCGAGCATCCACGCAGTGGTGATCAGCGCTGTCATGCCCGTCACCATGAGCAGCCGTGCGATCGTGTGTCGACGCATAGGTGTGCCTCCCCTTCTGCCAGGTCTGGAAACTTGACTGTCATGATGCACAATCTGCCAGGGGAGGGGGAATCGGGTCGGCGTCGGATTTCGCGCGACGGATGCCCGATGTGCACATCGGGTGGCCGCCGGGCGCCTGTGGGCGCGCTTCGCGCGAGAAGTCGGACAGCCGCCCAGCCCGGGAGTACCGGTAAAAGAGCCGTGGGGGGGAGACGGCTCTATACTGGGCGGCTGCCGACGAGCGCCTCGGTAGCTCCACCGGGTGGCGACGCAGCCACCGGCGCGCCGTTCGGCGGGGGAGTTTGCCAGGGCAGCGCCGCCACCGTCTTACACCCCCGGGGCCAGCGGGGCGGAGCGCCACGTCGGGCCCCGCGTGACGGGCACGGCCGATCGAGCCGGCGTCTGGGCCGGCGGCACGACCGGGGTGCACTGGCGCACACGCACCCCGCGCGCCTGCAGCGCGTCCACCAGGCGCGTCGGCTCGCTGCACGCGGCGCGCAGTACCGCGACCCGCCGGCCGTCCTCCGGGTAGACGGAGAGCGAGGTCAGGGCGGCGCCGACAGCGTCGAGGACCGCGATCACGTCCGCGACCGCTCCCGCACGGTCCTCCAGGTCGACCACCAGCCGGACGCCGCCCTGACGCAGGCCCGTCATCTCGAGGAAGGCGTCGAAGACGTCGCTCTCGGTGATGATGCCGACGAGCCTTCCGTCGGCCTCCACCACGGGCAACCCGCCGATCTTCCGGGTGCGCATGATCAGCGCCGCTTCCTCGACGGGCTGCTCGGGCTCGATGGTGATCGGCTCGGGGGTCATGATCTCCTTCACGCTGGCCCGCAGCAACAGGCCGGGAATCTCCCACGCGCCCAGCGAGGTGGCGGGCGAGGGCAGGGCCCGCATCAGGTCCGTCCAGCTCACGATGCCCACCAGCCGGCCGCGGGACAGGATCGGGATGCGACGGATCTGGTAGTGCTGCATCAGGCTGTGGGCCTCCACGATGGACCCCCGCACGTCCATCGTGATCGGCGGGCTGCTCATGCGGTCACGCACCAGCATGGTCGTCGTCCCGTCAGTCGTGCCCCAGCTGGTCCCCGATGGCGAGGGCGCGGACCACGTCGCCGTCGGAGAGATGGCGGCGCACCAGGGCGCAGTAGATCTCTTCCTCTTTGCGGCAGTGCACCTCCACCAGCGCGCGGATCTGGTAGCCCAGCAGCCGGGCGCGGTCGATCAGCGCGGGCTCGCGGTCGCCGGCCTCGATGCGCGCCAGCAGGGCTAGCAGGTCGGCCACGCGAGCGGCGATCTCCCGGTGGTCCAGGACCATCGCGGCGTTGACGTCGCCGTGCTGGCGGAGCAGTTCGCCCGCCGCCGGGTAGAACGTCAGCTCTTCCCACTCGGCGTGGGGAATCATCACCTGCTGGAAGAACCGCTCGGCATCCCGCACCGCCCCGGGCGCCGGCTGGCCGTCGTGCAGCCGGTCGAGCATCTGCGTGAGCGCCTCGAGCCCGGCCCCGAGGTCTGCATGCTCCCTCCGGTACGCCTCCAGCAGCGCCGCCTTGGCCTGACTCATGGCACTCCCCCGCGTCGACTGATCGCTCCCATCGTAGGTGGTGGTGGCGTCCCGGCCCATCGGGTGCAGGACGGATTTTTGGCGGATACCGCGCCGATCCGTCATGGGGTCGCGGCGGCCAGCAGGCTCCCGCAGGCGGCCAGCGCGAACCACAGGAGGGCGCTGGCGGCACACCAGGCACACACGGCCCGGAGCACGCCCACCTGCAGCCACGTCAGGTACGCCGAAAAGGCAGCGCCGAACGCCACCAGGCCGACCAGCACCGGCAACAGGTCCCCCCGTCGCCGGGGGGACTGGGCGCCGGCGATGGCCGTGCCGGCTGTCACACCGAAGGCCACCAGGCCCCACAGGACCAGGGGTGCGCCCAGGAACCGGGCGTAGGGGCCCCGTGCTACCGCGTCGCAGGCGCCGGTCAGGCACAGCGGTGTCGTCCCCCGCACCGCGAGCATGACGAGAATGCCGGCGACGAGTACCCCGGCCCCTGCCAACGCCGCCGCGCCCCACCACAGGCGGGTGGTGACGGTACCCGCGGCCGGCAGCGGAGCCCGGGGGCGAATCCGTGCGGACCGCGTCGTGGCCGCGCTGCCGGACCTATCGCGCCCTGGCGGCATCGATGGCCGCACCGAAGACCTCCAGCGGCTGCGCGCCCACGATCGGCTGGCCGTTGACGAAGGTGGTGGGCGTGCCGCGCACGCCCCGGCGCACCCCGTCGCGCACGTCGGCCTCCACGCGCTGGCGCGCGGCGGCACCGGCCCGACAGGTGGTGAACGCGGCGAGGTCCAGGCCGAGGTCGCGCGCTATCGCGTCGAGGTCACGTCCGGATCGCACGGCCCCGCGCCGCGCACGGTCGAAGAGCCGGTCGTGATAGGCCCAGAACCGCCGCTGGTCCGCTGCGCACTCGCTGGCCACGGCGGCCTCGAGCGACAGGGGCCCGAGGATCGGAAACTGTCGGTAGACCAGGCGCACTACACCCGGCTCGACGTACCGCACCACAAGGGCGGGTTCGATCTCGCGGGCCAGCGTAGCGCAGTGCCCGCACAGGAAGTCGGAGAACACCTCGACGACGACGGGCGCACCGGCCGCACCGCGCACCTTGCCGCCAGGCTCCGGCAGGCCGGGTGGCGCAGTGGCCACCGGCGAGGGCGCCATGACGTAGTGCGTGGTCGCCACCAGCAGGGCCGCCGCAACCCCCGCAGCGGCGGCCAGGAGCAGGATGGCTCGACGACCGGTGCGGTCCTGGCGCCGCGTCACGTGAGGGCACCCGAGGGGGCGTGGGCGCCGGAGCGCGTGCCACCGGCAGGCCGGCTGTGGTCGATCAGGCGCCGACAGGTGGTGCGCTGTCCCACGGTCATGGAATGTCTGCCTCGGCGAAGAGCGCCGTCGCTACGGCCAGCGGTCCGGCGAGCCAGGCCGCCAGGGCGCCCAGCAGGAGCACGCTCGTGCCTCCCGTGCCCAGTCGCGTCACCAGGAACCCACCGACCGGCCCGAGCACCTCCAGCGTCGGGTCGAGGATCAACAAGGCCAGCAGGCGCGCGACCTCGACGGGGTTCAGCAGCAGGGCAGCAGCCAGACCCCGAACGCCGGCCAGCGCGAATGCCCCGGCGCCGATCAGCAGCAGGTCGAACGCCACCACGCTCGCAAACCACAGCGCCAGGGCTGCGGCCGTTGCCCGCGTGCGGTTGCGCGCGATCACGGAGATCACGAGCCCGAGCGCGAGGTAGACCGCGGCCAGGGCCAGGGCGATCCCGACGAAGGCCAGGTAGCGCAGCCCCCCGGCGGCACCGGTGGCGAGCCCGATGAGCACCCCCGCGATGCCGAAGCCCAGCGAGGTGGCGGCCGCAATTGCGGCCAGCGCGCCGGCGAACCGGGACAGCACCAGCTCGGTCCGGCTCACGGGTTGGGCCGCCAGCACCTCCAGCACCCCGCTCTCGCGGTCGGCGGCCACGCTGCCGCTCCCGAGCAGCAGGGCCACCAGCGGTACCAGCAGCAGGCACAGGTTGATCAGGCTGGCGGTGGTGCGGCCGTAGCCCTCCAGGCCCACCGCGCCCACGTTCCGCAGCCCCACCAGGGACAGGCCGAGCGCCAGCCCCCCAAACAGTACGGCGTAGGCCAGCAACCAGCGGCTGCGCAGGGCGTCGCCGAGCTCGTGGGCGATCAGCGCGCGCGTGGCCGTCACGGTCCCTCCCCCCGGGCCGGCGCCCGTGTCCCGTCCGGAGCCCACCCGCCTGCCGCCAGCCCGGTGTCCACCGCGGGCTCGTCCACGTGGACCGCCGCCGGCCTGATGCCTGCCGCCGCCACCGCGGCCAGCACATCGAAGGCGCGTCCCGCGGGTGCCAGCGCCACCACCGCGGCGCCTGCTGCGCTGGCGGTGACCTCGGGCATGCCCGCCAGAACCGCTAGCAGATCGTCGCGTCCGCTGCCGTTCAGCGTGAACACGATGCGCTGCACGACGGCGCTCCCCAGGCCCTGCGGCGGGCCGTCGTAGACCAGCCGTCCACGCGCCAGCACCAGCGCCCGGGTGGCGGGCTTGAGCGATTCCGCGGCCAGGTGCGTTGAGAGGATCACCGTCCGGCCGGCGGCCACCAGCTCGCGCAGCACGTCGTGCAGGGTGCGCCGCGCGGTGGCGTCCAGGTGCGCGGCCGGTTCGTCGAACAGCACCACGGCCGGTGCGGCCTGCAGCGCCACCGCCAGGGCCAGGCGCTGCCGCATGCCGCCCGAGAGCGCACGCACCGGCGTGCGCGCCTGGTCGTCGAGGCCGACGCGGGCGAGCCAGGACGCATCGCCGCCACGCTGCCCGCGCAGCCGCGCGAAGAGGTCCAGGACCTGGGCGCAGGTCAGGTCCGGCGGGAACGCCGGGCGCTGGGGCACGTAGCCGACCACCCGGCGCGCGGCGCGGCCCCATCGGGCCACGTCCACCCCGCCGATCCGCACCGTGCCCTCGAAGGTCAACAGGCCGAGCACGCAGCGCAGCAGCGTGGTCTTTCCCGCACCGTTGGGGCCCAGCAGCACCACGAACTCGCCGGTCCCGACCGACGCGGTGACCCCATCGAGGGCCAGCGTGGCCCCGAACCGCTTGCGGAGGTCGACGATCTCGATCATCGTTCCCTGCGGACGCGCGCCACGGTGGCGACGCCGGGCACGAGCAGCGCAAGCCCCACCCAGAGGATACCCCAGGCGTCGTGCGCATCTCCCGGGGCAGGCGGGACGCCCGTGGCCGGCGGCCGGACGAGCGGCGCGGGGTCGTCGACGAGCGGCATGCCCTGGAGGAGCGGCGCCAGGCGGGCGGCGGTCTCGAGGGCGTGGTGGGCAGGCGTGAAGAGCAGCGCCTGCAAGGCGGGCGCCCGCACCGTCAGATCCTCCAGGACGTCGGTACGACGGTAGGGGACGTCGCCGACGCCATCGCCATCGGCGTCGAAACCGGCGTAGTCGCTCCAGTAGTTTCCCCGGCCGTGCTCGGCCCAGGTGTTGGCGCCGGCGCGCACCGCGCCGCGCGGCTCGATGGGTCGCAGGTTCTCGACGAACGCGTTGCCGGTGGCAGTGATCGCCGCGGTGCTCATCAGGCTCAGGCCGACGCCGTTGAAGGCCACCAGGTTGCCCTCCAGGCGCACCCAGCCCTCCGCCGTCTGGGGCGCGTTCTCCACCTCGACGCCCGTCGCGTTGCCGGCGATACGGTTGCCCCGGACCAGCACCCGGTCGACGTCCTTGAGGATCAGCCCCACGCCCACGGCGGCCGACCGGCTGCCCTGGAACGTGTTCCCCACCAGGCGCACGTCGGTGGAGTACATCACCGCCGCGCCCACGGCGTTGTCGACGAAGGTGTTGGCCACGAAGGCGTTGCGGTGCGAGTACATGTAGTGGATACCGTACCGGCAGCCGGTGACGGTATTGCCCTCGACCAGCGTGTCCTCCGAGAACGAGAAGTAGAACCCGTCCTTACCGCGGACGATGCGGTTGGCGCGCAGGCGCGCGCCCCGGACCCGCCACAGGTAGACCGCATGGCCCCGGCGCTCCGGCGGCAGGTCGGCGGTGGCGATGGTGTTGCGCTCGATCAGGGCGTCCCGGGCGCCCGCCAGGTAGAGGCCGAACAGCACGTCCACGATCCGGTTCCCGCGCACCACCGCCCGCGGACCCTCGACGACCACCCCGGCGGCCTCGCTGCTGTAGGCCAGGGCGCTCCCGCGGATCACGAAGCCCTCCAGGTGCACGTCGGGGCCGGCGACGACCACGACGTGCCCGCGCCGCCCGCCGTCGATCACCGGCCAGCCGCGGCCTCGCAGCGTCACGGGACGGGTCAGGCGCAGCGGCCCGGGGTAGACGCCCGGGGGCACCTCGACGACGGCACCGGGAGGCGCTGCGGCGACCGCTGCGGCCAGGTCGAACGTCGCCGCGCGCGCGGGCATGGCGGTCAGCACCACTGCGGCGCCGACCAGCCCCACCACTGCTGCCAGCGGTCGGGCAGCGGGTCTGGCCGGGGGGCGCAGGTGGACGCGCGGGCCCCACGTGAGGATCAGCGCACTCAGGACCAGGAGGACCAACCCCGCGCCGGGCAGCGCGGTGACGTTGAAGTTCATGACCGACGTCGGACCCAGCACCCGCGGGGTGAACAGCGGCAGGCGGATCGCCGCGTGCGGGTCGAGCGTGTGCCCGTAGACGTACAGCCGCGCCTGGAGGTCGGCCAGGAAGACGACGGGCAGGGCCCACGCGCCAGCGACGACCAGCCACCGCAGCCACCGCGAGGGCAGCACGGCGCTCAGGACGATGCCCGCTGCCAGCAGGCCCACCGCGGGGAAGAACAGGGCCAGCTCGGGGATCGGCGCGCCCCGGCCCGGTTCGCCCCGCTCGTCCCGTTCGTCGTCCTCGCCGCGGTAGAGCACGGGCTGCCGCCCGCCGGGCAGCGGGCGCATGCCGATGTAGTGGTTCAGGGCGTTGATCTCGTCCACGTCCCCGTGCACCCCACGGCCGTCGATCACCAGGCGCAGCCCCTGCGGGTACTGCGGGGCGTGGAGCGTCATGCGCCACAGCGGTAGCAGGGCACCCGTTACCAGCAGCGCCAGGGCAACGCCGGCGACCACCAGACGCGTCGCCAGCGGCGTCGGCATGGCGTCGGACAGTTGTCGCGTCACGACGTCACCTCGTGGCGGGCCGCCAGGAGGTCGGCGAACGACTGCACCGGCCTGGTGGGGTGTGCCTGCCGGGCGGCGCCGCGGTCGGCGTAGGCCGCCAGGCCGTACCCCATGGGGGTGCGCAGGGTAGGGGAGCGGACGTACCACGCACGGGACGCCTCCAGCCAGCGCTCGCTGGGCAGGTCGTGCACCCAGGCCACCGCGCGCTCCGCGGCGAGCAGATCGCCGGCGTCGCGCACCAGGCAGCCGATGTCGTCGTAGCGCCGGACGCTCGCGCCGATCCGTGCGGCGGCCGCAAAGCGCGGGTCGGCGATGAGCATGCCGCACGCCTGGCAGCGGTCCACCCCGTAGCGGATCTGCGGCGGCCCGGTGCCGTCGGCACGGCCCAACAGCGCCCACAGCGCCGGGGTCAGTGCGGCGCCGGCCGCCCCGGTGGCCAGGATCAGGAACCGTCGTCGTGTCGTCGGCATCCTCGGTTGCCCCCTCGGTCGGTCGAGGCGGCGGGCACGATCCGGGCGTTCCCCGCCGGCGTCTGGTCTCGCCTCAGCGGCACCCTCGGCCGCGAGGGGAGGAGCGCGCCCGCGCTCCTCCCCTCCGTGCGCGGCGCCGCGTCAGCCGCCCCCGGCGGGGACGCCCGCCGGAGGGGACTGCAGGCCTGACGTGACGCAACGGGTCGTGCGCATCTGCCCCTCAGGGTTCCACCAGCAGCCACCCCTGCATCTCCAGGTGGAGGGCCGAGCAGAACTCGGTGCAGTAGTACGAGAACGCGCCGGGTTTGGTGGCGACGAACCGGACGGTGACGGTCTCGCCCGGATCGATGCTCATCTGCACGTTGTACTCCGGGATGGCGAACCCGTGGGTCGCGTCCCGGATCGTCTCGGTGTTGGTGATGTGCAGGATGACCGTGTCGCCCTTCTTCACCCGCACGATGTCGGGGCGGAAGTTGCTGCGGGCTGCGGTCATCCACACCTCGACCGTGGAGCCCCGGCGCTCGATGCGCTCCTTGCCCCGCGCGGTGGCGTAGGGGCTGCGCTGCATGGTGCGGATGTCGGTGCCCACCGGGTAGACCGCCCAGGGCTTGAGCTTGTCGGCCTTGATGATCTGGGCGTAGTGGGGCTCGGCGTTCGGGATGGGCATGTCGTAGACGACCCGCATCTTCTGCCCGGTGAGGTCCACCAGCTGGAAGTTCTGCGGGTGCAGCGGGCCCAGCACCGGGTAACGGTCGATCGACCACTTGTTGAGCGCCACCAGGTACTTCCCGTCGGGGCTCACGGTGTCGCCCTCGGCCGTGGCCAGGTGGCCGATGTTGTAGTGGACCGAGACCTTGTCCACCAGCTTGAAGGCCCGGTCGCCGGTGAAGTAGGGCTCGCCCAGGGTCCACTTGGCCACCGCGCTGTCGATGAACAGGCTGGTGTAGGCGTAGCCCTTGTCGTCGAACTGGGTGTGGAGCGGACCGTTGCCCACGGCCACGCGCCCGGCCACCACGGCGTCGAACTTCAGGATCGGCACGCCGAACGGATCGGTGCCCTCGAAGTTCTTCTGGGCGATGGCCTGCTTGATCTTCTCGATGTCGTAGACGGTGACGTGGGGGTCGAGCTTGCCCGAGACCACGATGTACCGCCCGTTGGGCGCCACGTCCACGCCGTGGGGACTCCGGGGCTCGGGGGCGAAGTAGAGGATCCCCTCGGCCACCGCGGTCTTGAGCGGGATGACCCTGATGCCGTTGCGCATCTCGGCCTTGCCGGCCCGGACGACCTCCTCGGCCTTCTTCCAGTTGATGATGTGGAGGAAGTCGAAGTCGTTCTTGGACGCCCCGGCCTCGATGGCGGGCTTGCCCTCCATGTTGCCGCCGGTGGCCATCTCGGTGTTGTACGAGTTGATGAACCCCCACCCGTCGCTGGCCAGCTTGCCGGCGTCGGCCAGGTCCTGGTTGTAGGGGGGCAGCTCGATCTGGAACGAGCGCGACAGGTCGATGCGGCCCGTCTGCTTGTCCACGGCCAGCCACGCCGAGACGCCCCGGTACCGCTCCCGGTACTGCTCCAGCGGCGCGTAGCCGCCGCCCCACACCGTGGGGATCTTGCTGGAGACGTGCACGTAGTCGGTGTTGGGCGTGGCGAAGACGCCGCCGTGGGAGGTCTGCATGTTGGGGATCTGGACGATCTGCTTGACCTTGAGGTCGCGCAGGTCGATCATGGCGATCCGGCCGTTGGCGCGGTCGTTGATGTAGAGCCAGCGGCCGTCGTACTCGCCGTTGGTCTCCGAGAGGGCCGGGTGGTGCGTGTCGCCCCAGGTCAAGCGCGGGGTCAGGCGGCCGGTGGCCTCCCCGTTGGCCGTCCCCTCGTCCAGCACCCGCTCGCTCCAGTCGGCGCCGTAGCCGAAGCCCTGCCACGGCTCGGTGGCGAACGTCCCGATGACCTTCAGCAGCCGCATGGAGGGCAGGCCGATGACCAGCACCTGCCCGGAGTGGCCGCCGGACGAGAACATGATGTACTCGTCGGCCTTGCCCGGCGGCACGAAGCTGCGAACCGCGCTGGCCACCTCGGCGGGCTGGAGCCCGCGGGCGGCGGCGATCTCGCTGGCGTCGGCGAAGGCCGCGTACCGCGCCGCGGAGCGCGCTCCGGCCAGGTACGCGCCCACGATCAGCACCGCGGCCACCACCACGGCGATGGCTGTGGTCGTGCGTTTCATCGTCTCCTCACCTCCCGGGAGATTCGGCCGTGCGCACGGCCGTGTGGGGTGTACGTCTGTCCCCGTGACGATCGACGACCGCCCCGGCGCTCCGTGCCTCCTCGAGCCGCCGCGCGTCGGCAGCGAGGTCGGCCAGGGTCGTGCGCGCCAGCAGGGCGTCCATCTCGGTCTGCAGGCGAGCCAGCGCCAGCCGCACGGGACAGGGCTGCACGCACGGGCAGTCGTCCCACACCAGGCACCGCGCGACGGCCGTGGGCCCTTCCACGCTCTCCACGACGTCGCGCAGCGTGATCTCGCCCGGCGCGCGGGCCAGCCGCACGCCGCCGCCCGCGCCCCGCGCGGTGCGCACCACACCGCCTCGCACCAGGGCCTGCACCACCTTGGCCGCGGCCGCCGGCGGGATGCCGCGGCGGCGGGCGATCTCGGCAGTCCGCCCCGGGCCGTGGACCGCGAGGTCCAGGGCGGCGCGGAGGGCAAACTGGCTGGCGCGGCTCAGCTGCATCGAATCGGATGAATCCGCACTGTTCGTCGCCTTCGACGCTACGTGCCCCGCGCGGACGTCACAATCGGGCGGGCGCCCGATTCTCGCCGGGACGTTCCGTCGCAGATTGTGCGGCCGAGATCGGGCGGGCGCCCGATGGGCGTGGCGGGGGTGGCCCGCTACGGTGGGCGCGGGAGGTGACGCCGTGCTCTCCGAACACCGTCGCGCGCTGCGCGCCGTGCGCGCCGCGTCCCTGCGTGCCCTCGACCTGCACCGTGAGATCCTGGACCGCGAGCGCGAGCGCCTGCGCCGCGAGCGGCAGCAACTGCGTCAGGTGGCCGCCCACGCCGCCCGGGCACACCGCCGCGCCCTGGAGGAGGCCCAGACGACGGCCTGGGAGTTCCGGGACGCCTGGGAGCAGGCGAAGCGCGAAGGGCAGAAGCTCCTGCGCCTGTACGACCGGTACTTCGGGAAGAAGGGCCGGGCCGCGTAGAGGACGACCGCGTTACCCTGCGCGGGCTGCGCGCGCGTGGACGCGGCGACCGGCAGCCTGTCCGCCGTGCGCACGATGCCTGTGGTCGGCGCGCGCCTGGACGCGGCGCGTGAGGTTGAGCCGCGTTATCCTGCGTCGCCCTGCGCGGCCGGTGGCGGCGGCTCGTACACGCACAGCGGGTCCGAGGCCAGGTAGTCGCCCGTGTGGGCGAACGCCCGGGCGCGCGAGCCACCGCAGAGGTACCGGAACGGACAGTAGCCGCACTTGCCGCGGAACCCGTCGGGATCCCGCAACCGTACGAAGAGCGGCGCGTGCCGGTAGAGGTGCACGATGGAGTCGTGGCGCACCGAGCCGGCGCGCACCGGCAGGAAGCCCGACGGCGCCACGTCGCCGCGCCAGGACACGAACGCGATCCCGTTCCCATCGCGGATGCCGAACGACCGGCCCACCGGTGTGGTGGCGATCGTCCGGTCGCCGGCGCCGGCCCGGCGCAGGCGCTGCACCGCCACCCGGCGGTAGAACGGCGCCTCGGTGGCGGCGATGGCGAACGGTGCCTCCTGGGCTCGGGTAACCACCCAGTGGCAGAGCGTCTCGGCCTGGGCGGGCGTGATGCCCCGCAGCAGCCGTCCCCGCCCCACCTCGATCAGCAGGAACAGGCTCCAGCGGTGGACGCGCAGGCTGCGGACCAGGTCGAACAGCGCCGGTAGATCCGCCAGGGTCTCGGTGCTGACCAGCGTGTTCACCTGCAGGGGCAGGCCCAGGGTTGTCGCCGCGCGGGCCAGGGCCAGTGTGTGGTCGAACGTGCCCGAGAGGCCCCGCACCGCGTCGTGCCGCCCGGCGGTCGCGCCATCCAGGCTGAGGCTCAAGCCCATGATCCCTGCCTCGCGCAGCCGGCGCAGGCGCTGTGGCGTGAGCAGGGGCGTGGCACTGGGCGCCAGCGAGACCGGCAGGCCCAGTTCGCGGGCATGCGCGATCAGGTCGTCCAGGTCGGGCCGCTTCAGCGGGTCACCGCCGGTGATCACCAGGTGGGGCAAGGGCTCGCCGAAGTCGCGGATCTGAGCCAGGAAGGTCCGCGCCGCCGCCGTGTCCAGTTCCTGGGGGTGTCGGTCGGGCATCGCGTCGGCCCGACAGTGGCGGCAGGCCAGGTCGCAGGCCTGCGTGACCTCCCAGTAGAGCATCACCGGTGCCCGCGCGAAGACGAAGGCGCCGGTACGGTGGTCTGCCGCAGCGAGATCCCGGGTCGTCATCCGTGTCCCTTATGTCGGGGAACGCGCGCTGCAGCGACCGCGCACGCCCGGTGCTGCCCGCGGTGTGCCGTCCGCGTCGTCATCCGTGTACCTTCTGTCTAGGGAAGACTGCCCCCAGGTGCAATCGGGCGGCCGCCCGATCCCAACCGACCTGCGCCCGTGGGCCTGACGTTGCGTCACCGGATCGGGTCCAGGCGGACGTCCCACCAGAAGAGGGTCACGTTCTTCTGCCCGTTGCGCTCGCCATGGCCCCCGTCCCACACGGCGAAGTTGACGAGCGTGGGGCCGCCGGGCTGGAACTGGGCGTCCATCCCGTCGGGCGTCGTCAGCGCACGGGCCAGGACGACCGTCCACCGGCCGGCCCGCCAGCGGCCGAACCCGACCACGTCCTGCCGTGGCTGGTGCGCCAGGGTGCCGTAGCCCCAGGCCACCAGGTCCTCGGCGGCTGAGGTCCGCCGCAGCTGCGAGATCGGGTTCCCGGCGGCCACGCCGGCGTTGAAGCCCGCACGTGCCCGCGCGGTCGTCGCCAGGTGCACGTCGTAGTAGTAGTCCACGAACATGTGGGGGAAGGCGATGCGCACGTCGCGGCCGCGCGTGAGATCGTCCTGCCAGGCCGCCTTCCACTGCCAGATGTTCACGGGGCGCGTCGCCTCGCCCATGATGGGGCTGGGCAGGCGGCCGGGTTCGTAGCGCACCGGGAACTGCAGGGCGACCGCGTCGGTGAAGGCGGTCGTGCGCGGGGGCATCCGGTCGGGCGTGGCATCGGCCCAGTACAGCATCCAGTAGACCATCCGGCCGTCGTGCAGGGCCCGCACGCGCAGTTCCTGCACGGCGCCGCCGCCAAAGGGTTTGACCACGGTCTGGGCCACCAGCGGGATCGCCCGCTCCTCGGCCTGCGCGAAGACCATGGCGGCGGCCGCCGGGTCGACCGGGACCCGGGCCGTGGTGAAGCGCACCGTGATCGGCGGCCGCTGCGTCTGTCCGATCGCGGACAGGAGCGCCGCCGCCAGGACCACCGTCCCGACCACGCCGACACCCACGAGCCTGGTTGCGGCGGCTGCCAGCCTGGTGCCGACGATCCGGCGTCTGCTTCCGGCTGCCACGGGCCGGCCCCTAAAGCCTCCGACCGGCGTGTCCGCGATGCCCCTGACGCCGCGTCCCACGACCACGAGCCTGCAGGGCTTCATCCTGCGCCTCCCAGTTCTGCTATCACGAGGTAGCGTTCCACGCACCGCTCGCAGGCGCCGGCTGCCGGCGTCCAGGCAGGAAACTCCTCCGCGATCTGCGCGGCGATCTGCGGCGGTACCTCCGCCCAGGCGTAGGTGGGGAACCTGCACAGCGGGCAGGGCGCGCCCGGCAGCGGCGTCGCGGTCGTGGCCACCGGGACGCCGCACCACGCCGCCAGCGCCCCGGGGTCGCACGCGAAGCGCACCAGCGTCCCGTACGGGGGCCGCGGGCCGTCCCACAGCCGGGCGACGACCGCACGCGCGCCGTCCGGTGCGACCATCGGGAACAGGTCCCGGAGTGCCTGCTCGTACTCTTCCTGCGTGCGCAGCGGCTGGCGCCCGCTGCGGGCCGTGCGCCCGTCGACCGCGCAGGACCACAACACCCCGAACCGGATGCCTGCCGCGCCCCGGACCGCAGGGCTGTCGTCTGCCAGCTGACCGTAGGCGAAGGCGGGGTCCAGGATGTCGGCGACGTGCCCCAGCTCGTGGTCCAGCAGCCGCTCCAGCTCCGGGGTGCCGAACCGCGTGGCCATGATGCGCAGGCCAACGGTGCTGCGGTCGGCAGAGAGGTCGGCCTGCTCCTCGTCCGGCGTTCGCGCCCGGGCGACCAGTACGATCGCGCAGGGCAGGCGGGCGCGGGCCACCGCATCGAGGATGGGGCGTCCGCACCCCAGCGCCTCGAAGAACTCGGCGTGCAGCCGCTGGAACGCCGCCGCGCGGGGCTGGGGGTCCGGGTGGAGGATGTAGAGGCGGTCGGCGGCGCTGCGGTACCGTACGAACCAGTCGTCCTCGCCGGCCTGCTGGCGGCGCGCGAGCTCGCGCTGCACCACCGCTTCCACCAGGTCCGCCTGGTAGCGGATCGCCGGCGTCTGCGTGGTCACGGTGGCACCTCCAGCGGACAGCGCGCGATCCCGCACGCGGTACGGTCGTCGTCGGGGGCCGGCGCATCGTCCGGTGGCACGAGCGCAGGGTCCGGCGCCAGCGTGGCGCCCATCCGCGTCGCGTCGGCGGTCACCCACGTCGCCAGCGCGGCCAGCACCCGGGCGTAGGGGCCCGGCGCCTGGGCCTGCACGACCCGGGCCAGCACCGGCACCCACTGACCCAGGTGGTCCTGCAGGAACTGGCGCTGGGCGCCCACCAGCAGCGCCACCTGCTCGGGCCCGTGGTGGACCCGCGCGTAGGCTTCCCGGTACGCGAGCACGTGCATGAACTCCAGCTCCACGCTGAGGTGGTCGGGGCGCTCGTGCGCGCGGTCGGCCACCTCGAGCCCGAACGCCCGGTAGAAGCCGGCGACGTCTGCGGTGCACTGCGCCTGGGCGAAGACGCCGCCGGGCACGTAGCGCGCTTCGTCCAGCGCTGCCCGGGTGCCGAGCTGATGCCCGAAGGCTGCCTGGTATGCGTCGGCCAGCACCGCGCGCGGGGTGGCGACCAGCGCGTCGACCGCCGCGGCGACCGCTGCCGCGCCGTCTGCCGGCGCATCCGGCGGTGCCGGCAGGTCCGGGGCCTGGAGGTCCTGCGCCCACCGGTCTGGCGGACGCAGTGCCTGCGAGAAGAACCGGTAGACGGCGCTGCGCCACAGCGGTCCGGCCACGGCGTCTGCGGCGATCTGAGGGGATCGTGCGCCCATGGCGTCAGATTCCCATGGCGTCAGATGGTGTTCAGGTGCTGCCGGGGCCGGACGAAGACCGGCTCTTCGACCGTCACGCGCACGACCTCCCGGCCGGCGCGATCGAGGCCCACGATGGTGTCGTTGTACATCGCCCACGGTTTCCCGGCGATGGTCGTCTCGAACACCTTGCGGCCGGGCGTGATGCGGTAGCGGAAGATCATGCGCTGTGTGGTGCGGAACAGCTGCAGCACCGCCAGCAGCTCCCGGGACGGCGCCGTGTAGGCGGCGATGGCCTCGTCGACGCCCGGGCCGAACATCTGCCGCAGGTAGGGGCGCGGCACCCAGCGCGGGGGGATGTAGTAGACGTTGGGCTGCGTCCCGAACTGCGGGTACAGGGGCAGCGCTACCCTGGCCACGTGCACGAGGAAGTACAGCGGGTGGTAGCGGTCTTCGACCCAGGTGCCGTCGGCGTCCACGCGCACCAGCCCCTGGAGCCGGATCTTGCCCACGCACGCTGCCATGCACCGGGCCTCGATGGGCACGCCGGGGTGGAGGGGGTCCCGGCCTTCGATGCGCGGGTAGCACGCGATGCACTTCTCGGCCACCCGGGTGAACGCGTTGAACATCGGTTTCTTGTACGGGCACGCTTCGACGCACTTGCGATACCCGCGGCACCGTTGCTGGTCGATGAGGACGATGCCGTCCTCGGGGCGCTTGTAGATGGCGTTGCGGGGACAGGCCGCCAGACACGCCGGATAGGTGCAGTGGTTGCAGATCCGCTGCAGGTAGAAGAACCAGGTGCGGTGCTGGGGTAGCGTCTCGCCGGTGGGGTGGTAGCGGCCCGGCCCCGTGGGGTAGGCGGTGGAGGTGTCCTCGTACAGGTTGGGCGCCCGCCACTCGTCGTCGGTCGGCAGGTAGCCCACGTAGTCCTGGCCCCGCGGTGCCGCCTCGAAGATCGTCTTCCCGCCGTAGACCCCGTAGGGTGCCCGCCGGCCGTCCCGCCCGGCCAGCGTCCAGGTCTGCCCGCCCGGGTTGGCCTGCTCCAGCAACTCCAGGGTCTTGACGTCCCAGAAGTGCGGGTAGCCGCCGTAGGGCTTGGTCTCCACGTTGTTCCACCACATGTACTCCTGGCCGCGGGCGTGGGTCCAGGTGCTCTTGCACGCCATGGTGCACGTCTGGCACGCGATGCACCGGTTGATGTTGAAGACCGCCGCGAACTGCCAGCGGCTGTGCCGCTCCGGGAAGCGGTAGGTCATTTTGCGGCCCAGCTGCCAGTTGTAGACCTCAGGCATCGTCGCGACCTCCCGCCGCATCGGGTGTGCCGGGCCGGTGGGGGCGCACCGGGCCCACCGTGGTGCGCCAGACGCCCCAGGTGGCCGCGGCCTCGGCGATCAACGCCTGCACGCCGTCCTCCCCGCGCTCCCGGTAGATGGCGTGGAGCGCCTGGTAGAACGGGTTGCGGCACAGCGCCAGCAGGCGGTCGGGCGTCCACCCCTCCCGCAGGTACTCCTCCACCAGGCACCTGGCCATGGCTTCCGCCGCCGCGGCGTCGGCGTCGACCGCCACGCCAACCAGCGCCAGCGGGTCGTCGGGCTCGAAGGGTTTGTCGGGCACCGTCGCTCAGCCCCTCGAGATGGTGACGAGCCGGCCGGCCAGGTAGCGCCGCATGAACGGGCGCTCGCGCCCCGGCGTGTGGCCCGTGCGCGCCGGCTCCCACAGGCCCCGGCCGCCCAGGCCACCGTCTTCGGCCTTGGTGATCTTCACCAGGGTCTCCTTGGGCACCGTGTTGACCGCGTGGTTGTCGGCCTCACCCCCGAAGACGAACGCCACCGCTCCCTTGGCCTTGTGGAACAGGGTGTCGGTCTGGTGCATGGGCATCAGCCAGTCGCGGGTCACCGACTGCTGGCTGCCGTAGCGGAGGTTGGCCTGGTAGCCCGTGTCGGCCGACTGCGCCAGGCCGTCACGGCGGGTCTCGTGGGCGCGCACCGACTTCTCGGTGGCGATGAACGGCGCGTGCTTCATCATCACGACGTCGTAGGGGTAGGCGGGATTGTACTTGACGCGCACCATGCACCGTGCCACGCGGTAGAAGGGGTCGGCGGGGGTCCACCCGAGGTAGGGCCGGTCCGCGGCGAAGGCGTCGACGTAGACGTAGTCGCCGTCGTTGATGCCCAGGTCGCGAGCCGCCTGCGGGTGCATGTGCAGCTGGTGCTCGCCCACGCCCGGCGTGCGCCGGTCGAGCCGGTACGGGTCGCCGAAGTTGGAGTCCCAGATCAGGTTCCAGTCGGTGCTGCTCCACGACGAGTGGACGCGGTGCCGGGTCTTGGGGGTCAGGCAGTAGAACCGGTAGCCGCGCTGGCGCAGGGGGTTGGTGGTCTCTTTGACCCTGGTCCAGGGCAGCTTCACGTTGCGCACCGTCCGCAGGTCCCAGTGGAGGGCGTCGAGCGGGATGCCGTAGTCCTCGGGCCGCACCAGCGGGTTGCTGGACACGATGACGTTGGGCAGGTAGGGCGTCGCCTCGGGCCCCTCGCGGTGGACCACGAAGTTCTCACCGTACTCGATGGCCTCGGGGATGTCGCAATAGGCGTTGAGCCGGCCGGTGTCGGTGTAGAACGGCTCGCTGTCGTGCACCTGTTCGTAGAACGGCACCCGGGGGTAGGTGCGGAAGAGCATGAGGGCCGCGCCGGGCTCGCCGTACCTGCCGGCCACGATGTCCGCGAAGCGGTAGCCCACGGTGGAGGTGCTGCTGTCCAGAATGCGCTGGATGTAGACCTCGGGGCGGCCGTCGAGGATGAAGCGGAAGTAGTCCCGGAACCGGCGGTCGCCGGTCTTGACCGCCAGCTTGGCCGCCACCTCGGCGATGATCAGGGCGTCGTCCTTGGTGTCGAACAGGGGCCGGATGCCGCCCTTCCAGATCTGGAGGAAGGGGTTGCTGCACGACGCCGTGAGCTCCCACGACTGGAACTCCACCCAGGTGTTGGCCGGGAGGATCACGTCGGCGTACTCGGCCGAGGCCGTCATCTCCACGTCCTGGTTGATGATGAGCTCGACCCGGGGGTTGACGTTCTTGATGACGCCGTAGGCCCACTTGGCGTTGTTGATGAGGTTGACGTTGTTGTACCAGATGACCTTGGTGGGTGTGGGCATGTGGGTCTGGCCGGTGAAGACCTTCCGGCCGGCCTTGGGGGTGGTGACGACCAGGGGCACGTCACCGTGGTCCCAGTAGGCCGGTTCCTCGTCCTTGAGGTACTTGCGGACCTTGATGGTCTTGCCGTGGGCGTTGGGGTCCAGCGTCGGCTGGAACGGGTCTTCGAACAGCCAGCCCGTGATGCCCGGGCCGGTCCACGGCGACCCCTGGAAGATGCCGGCCTTGTAGTTCCCGGCCCAGGTATGGCAGCCGGCGCCCGGGACGCCGATGTTGCCCGTGAGCATCAACGGCAGGTAGAAGGCCCGGTTGGCCAGCGTGGCGTGGAACCAGTGGTTGATGCCCTCGCCGATGTGGATGGCCACCGGCTTGCGGGTGGCGATGTCGCGGGCCAGGCGCTGAATCATCCGCGTGGGCACGTGGGTGATCTCGGCGACGGTGTCCAGGTCGTAGTCCCGCAGGTGGTCGCGGTAGGCTTCCCACAGCGTAAGGCACTCGACCTCGCTGCCGTCCGTCAGCCGCACCCTGCCGCGCCAGCGCAACGCTGGCGCGATACCCTTGGCGGTCATGCGCTGCCCGACGTCGTCGCGGGTGATGGCGCGCAGCCGCCCGGTGGTCTTGTCGAACACCACGAAGTCGCCCAGCCGCGCGTACTGGTCGGGCTGCAGGTTCTGCCGTCGGACGCTGGGTCCGTCGGGTGCCAGCCCGGACCGGTAGTCGGGGAAGACCTCGTGGGCCCGCAGGCGCGTCAGGGTGTCGGTCCGGACGATCAACGGGAAGTCGGTGAACTGCCGCACGAAGGCGTCGTCGTACCAGCCGCGGTCCATCAGGAGTTTCGTGATGCCCAGGAACAGCGCGGCGTCGGTCTGGGGGCGGATCGGCATCCAGTAGTCGGCCTTGGTGGCGGGCGGGCTGTACTCGGGGGTGATGACGACGATCGTGGCCCCCCGCTCCATCAGCTCGATGAAGAAGTGGCTCTCGGGCATCTTGTTCTCGACCAGGTTCTTGCCGACCTGGATGTGCAGCCGGGCGTGCCGCAGCTCGTTGAAGTCCACGTCGGAGGTCTGCAGGCCGTGCACGAAGGGCATCCCGGGCGCCTGGTCGCCGTGCCAGGTGTAGTTGCTCCACTTGCGCGCGCCCAGGGCCTCGTCGGGGCCGACGCCGCGCACGTGGGCGTCCAGCAGTGCCATCATGTTGGCGGCCCGCCACAGGCCGTACTTGCCGATCACGCCCAGCAGCCCCATGCCGCCGCGGAACTTGAAGGTGCGCACGCCGGCGCCGTGCATCGCCTCGACCATCTCGGGCGGATAGCCCTGGGCCAGCAGGCGCCTGGCGCCCTCCTCGCCGCTGTACCGGCGCGCGATGGCGATGAACGCCGACGCCACGTACGCGTACGCGTCGTCCCAGGAGACGCGGACGAACGTGTCCTGTCCCCGGCTGTCGAAGCGGTAGCGACGGCGCAGCTCGTCGGTGAGCTCGGGGTACCCGTCGTCGGCCCACTGCTTCCAGCCCCGCCGGATCATCGGGTAGCGGAGCCGGTACGGGCCGTAGACCCGCCGGTGAAACGTGTAGCCCTTCAGGCACCCCCGGGGGTTCCACGCCGGCGTGGCGCGGTTGCCGTACAGATCGCGGTAGCGGTCGACGTCGTAGTTCTGCTCGATGCGGACAATGACGCCGTTGCGCACGAAGGCCCGCAGCCGGCAGTGGTGGGTGTCGTTGGGCGAGCAGACGAACGTGAAGCTGCTGTCATAGCGGTACTGGTCGCGGTAGACGCGTTCCCAGGCGCGGTCGGGGTAGGCCTCCAGCGGGTTGGTGACGGTGGACAGCGTCTGCAGGAGCTGGAGCGGCAGGGCCTGCGCCAGGACCGCGCCCCCGGCCAGCGTGCCGGCCTGCTGGAGGAACTCCCGGCGACGCAGGCGCGCGGGCGGAGGTACGACGTCGTTATCGGCGGCCTGGTCGCGTTCAGCGCAGCGATCGTCGCGATCGGGCACCGGTGCCGCTCCCTCCGTGGTGGCCGCCCTGGCCGACAGGGTCGCATCGTCGGTTCCCATGAGGTCCCCCTGGGAGTGCGGCCGCCGGCGCGCGCCGCCCGAATGTGGAGGAAACGGTCCAATTCCGCCGGTCCCTTTGCTGTTGTCCTACGGCGTGCGCCCGAGGTGCGCAATCGGGCGCCCACCCGATTTTCCCCTCACCAAGCGCGCGAGGGGATCGGCGACGAGCGCACCGAGCCCCGAGGGGCGGGATCGTCCTGGTCGAGACGGGGTTCGTCCTGGGCGTCGACCCTTCCACCGTATGGGCGCCTGACGTGGCCGTGGTGCTGCGCCACCGGGTGCCTTCGCCGATCCCCTGTGCGTTCTTCCCGGGCGCTCCCGACCTGGCTGTCGAGGTGCTCTCCCCCGACGACCGCCCCGGCGAGGTGGCGGCGAGGATCGCAGACTTTCTCCGGGCGGGTGCCACCGCGGTCTGGATCGTGGACCCAGAACGGCGTACCTTCACCGCCCACACCCGGGGCGGGGCGACGCGCTACGCCGTCGGCGAGGTCGTGCGCGGCGAACCGCCACTCGCCGCCCTGGTCTTGTCGCTGGTCGCCCTGTTCGCCTGCCTCGAATAGCCGTGCTGGAATCGCTTCAGCAGCCCTGGCGGGAGTGCTAGGCCCGCCCAGTGTTGTGCGCCCTGTCGGCTCAGTTCTAGCGCGCGCCCACCGGTGACCACTGGCGGGAGTGCCAGGCCCGCCCGGTGCCGTGCGCCGGCGTGGAGGAGCCGATCACGGGGATCGCGCGGCCGATCGTTACCGCCTGGGGCGTCACCCGACACGCGTAGGCGTACAGCTCGATCCCGGCCCGCGCGGCCTGCGCCACAGCCTGCGCGAACTGCGGGTCCACCTCCGCGAACGGCCGCAGCGCGCGCGCGTCGTCGCGCTGCACGAACCACACCACTGCGGCCCGCCGGCCCGCCCGAGCGGCGCGGGCCAGCAGCCGCAGGTGCACGGCGCCCCGCGCCGTGGGCGCGTCGGGGAAGAGCGCGACGCCGTGGTCCACCCGGTTGCACGACTTGGTTTCCACCAGGCAGCGGCCAGCGGGGCCCTCCAGCACAAAGTCGATGCGGGAGCCCCCGAGTGCTACCTCGCGCCGCCACCGCAGATACCCGCGAAAGGGCACCAGCGCCCCCTGCCGCAACGCTTCCTCGAAGAGACGGTTCGGCAGGCGGGCGTCCATGCCCACCCACCGGCCGCGGTGGCGGACGAGCAGGAGCGTGCCCGCGGTCCGCCGTCCGCGCCTGGGGGTGAGCACGGCCAGGCCGCGCGCGCCGGGCACGAGCAGTTCCTCCATGCGGCCGGGGTTGGGAAGGTGCAGCCGCAGGCGCCGCCGACCCTGTCGGACGTCGACCGCGAACCGGTTGCGGCGAACGATCACCGTCACGGGGACGAGGGGCGCAGGGAGGGGGACCGAGACTTCTGGTGGGTTCCGTCTCCCCACAGCGCCAACGGGCCTGCGTCAGAACCGCGCGAACTCGCGGATCCCGGCGTCCGATACCGCGTAGACGATCAGCGGCCCGGCCTGGACCCCGTCCATGCCCGGCGACCCGGGCGGCATGCCCGGCAACGCAATGCCCCGGATCGCCGGCTGCTCGCGCAGCAACCGCGCGATGGCGGCCACGGGCACGTGACCTTCAACGAAGTACCGTCCTGCCACCGCGGTGTGACAGCTCGCGAGCTCATGGGGGACCCGGTGGCGGTGCTTGACCTCGTCCAGCGCGTCGGTCGTGATCGCCTGCGTCGGGACCCCCGACGCTGCCAGGTACGCTGCGTACCTGGCGCAGCACGCTCAGGTGGGCGGCTGGTAGAGGACCAGCGTCGCCGAGGGCGCGGCGCCCGAGGGATGGGCAGCCGGCGCGGGCGCCGGGACCGTCGGCGGGCGCGTCACCAGCAGCACCAGCGCCGCGACCGCAGCCACCAGCCCCGCAGCACCCGCCACCCACGCTCCCCACCGCGGGCCCCGGCGTCGGCCCACCCGGCGCTGACCCCGAACGCGTCCCCGGCCGGCTGCTCCAGCGTGCCCGTCCCGGGCGGTCATGCGCTCTTCACCAGCTTCACCTGCGTATCGTAGAAGACCGCACTGGCGCCCACCGGATCGCTCAGGCACGTGTTCTTCAACACCGGGTCCAGGCGCATCGCGGCGTTGGCGTGGATCCCGCGGCCGCGGCGCGCATCACCCCGGACCGTCTTCCCGTCGATGACCACGTCGGTGGCGCCGTAGGCCCAGTGGCCGTGGCCCAGCGAGAACGCCACCACGCCGGGGCGCAGGCCCTCGGTGATCCTGACGCGTCCGACCATGGGCTTGGTCTGCCCGTTGCCGAGGTCCCAAATGCCCTCGGGGTTACTGGCCGAGGTCACCCGCACGCTGTCCCCGTCGCGCAGCCCCAGGCGCTCGGCGTCTTGGCGAGACACCAGCACGCTGTTCTCGGGCAACAGTGCCAGCAGCCAGTAGTTGCTGGCCGTGCGCGACTTGGTGTGGGTCACCTCCCGGTAGGTGATCAGGCGCAGGTCGTATCCTGCCGCCGCGTCGTCGATGGGCTTGCCGGTCACGTCCACCGGGCCGGGCAGGTACGTCGCCAGGCCGGGGAAGGGCTTGCCCGTCATCGAGTCCTTGGTCTTGGCGGTCTTCTCCTGGTAGAGGTTGAACAGCTTGCCGTAGGGGTTGCCGAGCTGCGCTCCTTTGTACGCCTTCGCGTGGTCCTGGAACCGGCCGCCGCGGTTGAGGACGTAGACGACCTTGCGCCACCACGCGTCGCCGACTGCGGCCTTCCACTTCTCGGGGTCGAACACGGTCCCGGGCAGGTGCCGGCGCGCCTCGAGGAAGAGCCGGACCTCGGCGTCGTCGGCGTCGGGCACGGCGTCGCCGGGCTTCTCGCCCGCGGCGAGGTTGGCCACCTGCTTCAGGTAGAAGTCCTCCGGGCGCCGGAAGTCCATCCCCGGGCCGAACCCATCCTTGCCGAAGCCGGGCAGGCCGAGCTTCTCGGCGCAGGCCAGGAAGAACGCCTCGTGGCAGGCCGGCATCTCCTCGCCGAAGACGCGGACGGTCTCGGGAATGGGTGGGATGACGGGCTGCCGGACCGGCTGCACCTTGACGGTCATGTTGGGGTGCGAGCCGTGGAACTCCCACCGCTCCAGGTACGAGAGGTCGGGGATGATGTAGTCGGCGTACATGGAGGTCTCGCCGATGGTGATGTCGCACGCGATGAACAGCGGCAGCTTCTCGGGGTCCTTGAGGATCTCGATGTTCGTGTGGCCCCCGGGGAGGGCGTAGACCGGCGAGCCCATGTACAGGTAGGCGATCTTGATGGGATACGGATACCCGTCGCCCAGCGAGGGCACGATCTCCTGGTAGATGTCCGACGCCAGCGGGTACCAGGGCCGCCGGGCGGGGTAGCCGGCGAAGAGCGTCGACTCCTCGTACGTGGTCTCGTGGCGGATCAGCGAGATGCCGAACGCCGTGGTCTTCTTCGGGTGCAGGTCGGCCAGCGGGAAGGGCTGGCCCTCCTTGCTGCCGCTGATGTCGTAGACCTTGGCGTAGGCCGAGCCGCCCTTCCAGTCGATGTTCCCGATCAGCGCGTTCAGGCTCATCCAGGCCACCACGTTGTAGAACCCGTTGGTGTGCTGGCTGACGCCGCGGTGGATGTCGGCCACGGCCTTCTTGCCGTGGCTGGTGAACTCCCGGGCGAGGTCGACGATGTCCGCGGGGCGGACCCCGCAGATCTCGGCCCACTGCTCGATGGTGCGCGCCGCAGCCTCCTCCCACAGGAGCTGCAGGGCGCTCTTGACCTGGTGCCCGCCGACGGTGCCCGCGACGAAGAGGTCGCCCTCGACCGGCGTCTGCTCGTCGTAGGGGTCGACCAGCACGGGCTGGCCGCCGCTGAGCACCACGAAGGGATCGAACGCGTACTCCACGGTCTTGTCCTTCACCGTGGCGGTGCGCGTGGCGGGCTTGATCCCCAGGTCGGAGCCGCGCAGGAACGCGCCGGGCTTGCCGTGGTCGAGCTTCACCAGCCAGGTGGCGTTGGTCCACGACGGCTCGCCGTCGGCCGCGGCCGCCGCCTTGTTGGCGTTGCGCAGGAAGCGCTCGTCGAAGCGGCGGTGCTCCATGATCCACCGCATCATGCCCAGCGCGAACGCCGCCTCGGTGCCGGGCCGTGCCGGCACCCACCGCCAGGCCTTGGCGGCGGTCTTGGAGAGCCGCGGGTCGATCACGGCGAACTTCAGCCGACCGCTGACCAGGCCCTCGGTGATCCGCGGGACGCGGTTGGACGGCCCGTAGTTGCCCTCGAAGGGCGAGGCTCCCACGAAGATCATGAACTCGGCGCCTTCCGCGTCGCCCTGCCAGTAGGCCTTGGCCCCGCCCGTCCACTTCATCTTGCCGCTCTTGGGGTCGAGCTGGTACTGCTCGCTGATGGCCTTGCAGGCGAAGTAGAGCGACCCCTGGCAGACGGTGGTGTGGCCGTGGAAGTTGACCGAGCCGAAGCTGTCGACCACGAACCGCCGCACGAACTCGGCGCGCCCTGCCTTCTGCCGTCCGAAGACGTACAGGAACTGGTTGTTCTTGGGCCCCAGGTCGGGATGGTCGGGGTCGATCAGCGTGTGGAGGTGCTCGCGGAAATCACGCTTGAACTGCTCGACCAGCGCCCGCTTCTTCGCCGGATCCTTCTCGGCGCGGATCGCGCCGACGGCGGCGTCCATGGCCTTGGCGACCTTGGGGTCCCGCAGCGCCCACACCTCGCGCAGGCCGGGGACGTGGCGATCTTCGCCGATGTCCGCGAACAGCCGCCCGCCCTCCACGATCTCGGTCACCGCCTGCTCGAAGGGGATGGTGCGCCAGCGGTTGGAGCCTCGGGGGCCGGCGCGCTTGAGCACCCGGCGGATGCGGAACGGGTCGTAGACTGTCAGCAGGCCCGCCTGGCCCTTGGGGCAAATGGCGCCCTCCACGCCCACGGCCTGGGCGGGCGCGGTGGCGTAGGGCAGGTGGGGTACCAGCGTGAACGGGTTGTAGGGGTTCCCGTCGATCTTGGCGGCCACCCCGTCGACGATGCCCACCTTGATGCCGCAGCCGGTGTTGCAGCCCAGACACGCCGAGTAGAGGACGTTCTCCGGCCGGGCGAGGGGATAGCGGACATCAGGCGGCTGGGCGCCGGCCTGCTGGAGCCTGCCGACCAGGCCCGGCATCCGGCCCAGCAGCGTCCCGCTGCCGGCCAGCGCGGTGGCCTTGAGGACCTGCCGCCGGGTGACCCGCAGGCGGCCAGGCGAGCCGACGGACAGCGAGCGCTCGCTCATCGCACGACCTCCTTTGCGTCGATCAGCGGGAGGATCCTGGCTCCCAGCCAGAACAGCGCGGCCCCGACGGTCAGCACGAAGAGCGTCACCAGCCATTCGTGCACCGTCGGCGCGTACTGGAACACCAGGCGCGGCCCGACGAACGCCCGCTCCAGGCCGCGCAGCGCCGGTTCCAGCTGTGCGGGGATCACCACGTTCAGACGCACGCTCATGAAGGTGGCCGCGACCAGCAGGCCGGCCGTCCCCACCGCGATGGGGTCACGGCCGCGGGCGACCAGTAGAATCGTGGGGATCGCGGTGCCCAGTCCCAGGTGCACGATCCAGAAGACCCACCAGTACGGCCCCCACAGCACCTGGCGCAGCAAGTGGCCTTCGGGGCTCGTGCCGTACCAGAGCGGGATCGAGAACTCGGCCCACTCCAGGAGGACGTCGACCAGGACCAGCACCAGGAGCAGGCGGCCGAGCAGCGCCGTGAGCTGCCGCCAGGCGTCGTCGCGCGGGGCCCACGCGAACGCGACGACGGCCGTGAGCAACCCTCCGCCCGAGACCAGGGCGCCGGTCAGGAACAGGATGGGCACGATGGACTGGTGCCAGTAGAGCTTGGCGCTGACGGTGGCGAAGAGGGCACCGACGCCCCCGTGGAAGGCCACGGCGAGCGGTACACCGATGGTGCCCAGGATCCTGACGGCGCGGCCCTCGGCGGCCACCGTGGCCGGGTCCAGGGCGGTGCGCCCGAGCGTGAGCCAGCGGGCGACCACGCGCTGGATGGGGGTGCGGGCCGCATCGCGGCTCCACCGGACCAGGTCGGGGCGGAACGCCAGGTACGCTTCGGCCAGCAGCAGGACGAAGTAGGCGGTGTATAGCCAGATCATCCAGGCCATCATGGAGCTGAAGTTGGGCGAGGTGAACACCCGGTAGAACCGCGCCATGTGCCCCAGGTCGAACCAGATGGACAGCAGGGCCACCAGGAGCGTCACGATGGCGGTGAAGAGCGCCAGCTTGCCGATGCGTTCCAGGCGCTGGAGGCCGAAGACGTACACGAGCGACGACAGGAGGAATGCCCCCGCCGAGAGCCCCACCAGGTAGATGTAGGCCGAGACCCAGAGCCCCCACACCACGTAGGAGCCGTACCCCGCCAGGCGGTGGCCCAGGGTCAGCCGTTCCCACACGCCCCAGGCGCCCAGGGCGAAGGCGACAGCCCACAGCACGTACAGCGCGCGCTTCATGGGATCTCCCTCACAGCAGGTAGTAGACGCGCGGCTGAGTGCCCAGCTCTTCCTTCAGCCGCATGACGTTGGGCTTGGCCACGAGTTCGCTGACCAGGCTGTCCGGGTCGCTGGCATCGCCGAAGAACGTGGCCCGGCCGATGCAGGTGCTGACGCAGGCCGGCAGCAGTCCGGCCTCCAGCCGGTGGGTGCAGAAGTGGCACTTGCGGGCGTTGCCCACGGGCGAGGCGTCGTGCTCGCGCGTGCGGCGCTGGCCGTACTCGAACGCCGGCAGCCGCTCCACCGGGCTCGTCTCGGGGGTCCCGTCGGTGTACCGCTCGCCGGCGTCGAAGGTCCGCGCGTTGTACGGACAGGCCACGAGACAGTACCGGCACCCGATGCACCGGTCGTAGTCGATGGCCACGATGCCGTCAGGGCGCTTGTACGTGGCCGCCACCGGGCAGACGGGCACGCAGGGCGGGTTGTCGCACTGCATGCACGGCCGCGGGAGGAACCGTCGCGTCACGTGGGGGTAGGTACCGAGCTCTTCCTCGACGACGGGGCGGTAGACCACGCCCGGTGGCAGCTTGTTCTCCGCGACGCAGGCGATGGTGCACGCGCTGCACCCGACGCACTTGCGCAGGTCGATGACCATCACCCACTGGCGCTGGGTGGCGGGCTTGCGCAGGGCCCGCTCCAGGTCGGCCCGCATGCGGACCAGCACGTCCTGCGGCGCGGGGTCGGGCCCCCCAGCCGGCGGCGGGCCCGGCGTCGTGGCCTGCACAGCCGGCGCGGCAGGCGGTGGGGCGGCCGCTGCGGGCGCAGCCGCGAGGCTCTCCAGCACGTCCAGCGCCAGCAGTGTGGCCGCGCCGGCACCCAGGGTCTGCAGGAACTGGCGTCGTGGGGCCGTCGCGCGTGCGTGCGGTGTGGGGTCGTCGGCAGTGGTGGAGCGCATGCCCGCGGTCTTTGGGCGCGTGCCGGTCGGGTGAGCCCGTGTGGGCACCATGGTCCTCCTCCCGGGGCGGTTCTGCTGTCGAGCCTAGAGAAGGACCCCTGTGCCAGCAATCGGGCATCTACCCGATCCTGCGGGTGGCGGCACCGGGCGGGAGCCCCGGCATATCGGGCGCAGACCCGATGGCCACCGGCCGGCAGGCAGGACACAGGCCCGTGACCAGCCGGGCGGAGGACGACGCCGCGCCGAGCAGCGCGGCTACTCTGGCTCCCATGGCCTCCGGAGCGAACAGCGCGCCGCAGGCCGCGCACCACTGGTGCGCGCTGCGGGCCAGGACCACGGAGCCGCCGCTGAGCTGCTGGAGGTCGGTGATGCGCGCAACGGCCAGGACACCTCGTCCCGGGCATGTTCCCACGCACAGCTCGCACGCGGTGCAGCGCGCGGGCGTGAAGTTCAGGGTCACGGCGTCCGCATCGCGGCGGACGGCTCGTGCGCGCAGCAGCGCGCGGCAGTGGCCACCCTCTTTGCTAGGTCGATGCCCCTTTCAAGGGTGTTTAGGTCAGCGCACACCAGGATCGCGCGGAGAGGGAACGGCACGCTGCGCGGCGGTCGGGAGGAGGTGCGCACACGTCACAGAACGCATCCGCCGTCGCCGACGGCAGCCACGGGGTCACGATGCTGGAGGTGGTGGGATGATGCTTCGACGCAGCTGGCGCTGGCGCCCGGGACGCCGGTTCGCGGCCACGCTGCTGTTGGCGGCTACCACCGGGCTCGCCGTGCTGTTCCTGTGGGGGCGGGGGCGGGTACCACCCCCGACGCCGCGTGCGGCGGGGCGGACGTTCTACGTCGTCCCCTACCACTACGGGTTCGCGTTCTACGATCAGGACCTCGTCGAAGTGGCGGCCATCAGGGTGCGGACCGGCGAGCAGGTCACCCTGCACATCGTCCCCGCGCTCGCGCTGCGGCGCGAGACGTTTCTGGCCTACGCGCGGCGCACCGTACAGCAGGGGATCGCCGGTCTTGCGCCAGGAGACCCCAGGATCCAGGCGCGGATCCTGGAGGACGTGGCGCTGGGGAACGTAGAGCACATCGTCGGGATCGCGGGCCATCCCGTCTACGTCACGACCAGGGTGGCCGAGGCGCTCAGAGGACGGCCCCCGCAGACGCCGGCGCCGGCCACGGTGCAGGACGCCGTGCGCCAGCGCGCCCCGGCGATCGTCAGTGTGACCTTCACCGCGGGGCGGTCGGGCCGGTTCGATGTCATCTGCCTCGACGCCGACCCGCTGGCGGGCACAGGGACGTGCGGGTGGGGACACAAGTGGATGATCGCCCCCGGGGCGTTCGTGGTGGAGCCATGAGGACACGCGACGGGGACACGCGACCTGCCCCCGGCCGATTGCCCGCGCGCTCGGTCCTCCGCGCTGCCCGGTGTCCAGGCGATGCCGGCAGACGATGCTAGTAGAACACGTTGAGCAGGAAGTAGACCAGGATTCCCAGGGCCAGGCTGACCGACCAGAGCGTGACGGCCACCCGCCCCACCCGGGGGTGCGCGGTCGTCGGCACCTCGTCGATGCGCCGGCCCAGACCCGTCAGGACGTTGAAGACGACCGGCGGCACGGTCAGGATCGAGAGCACGACGTGTACCGTTAGCGCGGGCAGGTAGACGTAGCGGCGGACCTCGGGCGGCCCTGGGAACGCCTTCACCCCGCCCAGCGCCACCCGCGTCACGTACAGCACGAGGAACACCGCGATCAGCGCCACGGCCCCGAGCATGAACCGACGGTGGGCGGCGATGCGCCCGGCGCGCACGGCCTTCCAGCCGGCCAGAAGAAAGACCAGGGCCGTGGCGTTGACCAGGGCAATCAGGGTCGGGAGGATCCCCAGCGCGTGGCGAACCTGGGGGGACACCTCGGCGGGAGGCCGCCGCGACAGCACGTAGCCGAGCACCGCGTAGGCTACCAGGGTGATCGCTGCGGTGCCGGCCAGGGACGCCCCAGGAGTGTCGGTGGGATTCCTGCGTGCCATCACAAAGGGGTTCGGCCTGCGGGCAGCGCGTTCCCTGCTGTGCCGGCACGAGAGTGGTACCCGTCCACCGATGGCGGGGAGTCCGGACGGGATCGTCGTGCCCGCCGTGCCGAATCGCAGGCGCGCCCAGGAACTCCCGCCGGTCCGGCGAACCACGCTGTAGGTGCCGGTGGACCGCCGTGCACACGCGCACCACGTTGCAGCTCGCCATGGCCGCCGTCAGCCTCGCCCTGGGGCTTGGCATGGGCACCCAGCTGCGCACCGCGCTGGCGATCCGCTCCACGTTTGGCGTGCCGCCGCCTGGGCTGGAGGAGCTGGCCTACCGCCTGCGGGTGCAGGATCGCGCCATTGCCGCCCTGAGCGCCGAGGTCGAGACGCTGCGGGCGCGGATCGCTGCCCTGCAGGACGCAGCCGCAGGGCAGCGCCACGGCGTCGGTGCGTTGTTGCGCGACCTCGAGCCCTTGCGCGCGCGGGCGGGCATGACCGCGCTGGAGGGGCCGGGCATCGTGGTGGACCTGGCGGACAACCCCCGTCCCCTGCGGCCGGGTGAGGACCCCAACGAGGTGATCCTCCACAATTACGACGTGGCCATGGTGCTGCACGACCTGTGGGGCGCGGGCGCCGAAGCCGTCGCGATCAACGGGGAACGGGTCGTGGCGACCACCGGGATCCAGAGCCTGTTCCACACCTTCCGCGTGAACGGCCGCCGGATGACCCCGCCGCTGCAGATCGCGGCGATCGGGGATGCAACGCAGCTGGCGGAGTACGTCTCCCGGCGGGGCGGCTACCTGGACTACCTGCGCGCCTTCGGCTTCCCGGTGCGCGTGACGCGCGCCGAGCGGGTGCGGATTCCGGCCTACCGAGGGCCTCAGACCCTCTCGTACGTCCGCCCGGTGGATCTGCGGTAGCCCGGCGGGACGAGGGGACGACAGCGGGCCCCGTCCAGGTGGGCGCCATGGATCGGCCCGGCAGAGCGGGCCGCGCTCGGGTTCACCGTCTGCGGTAGTATGCGTAGGAGAGGTCGTGACGACGTCGGGTCGCGCCGGAGGCACGGATGCGTGAAGAAGCACGGCGGTGGTTGGCACAGGCCGACGCCGACATGGCGCACGCGCGGGCCAGCGCGCAGGCAGGGTTCTACTTCGCGGCCGCGTTCGCATGCCACCAGGCGACCGCGAAGTGGCTGAAAGGCGCGATCATCGAACTCCGGCGGACCATGCCACCCCGAACGCCCAACCTGGTCGAACTGGGCCGTACGCTGGAGGTGCCGGAGGAGGTCATGAGCGACCTGCGGCTGCTCAATCCGGAGTAGGCCGCCTCGCGCTATCCCGACGCGGCCAACGGGGTGCCTACGGAGAACTACGATGAACGCAAGGCCTCCGGGTTGCTGCAGGCGGCCGAACGCGTACGTCGGTGGGTCACCTCGGCGTTGACCGGCCGAGACTAGAGCGGTTTCTGCGCCGGGTGCACGCACGGCTGCCCCTGGTGCGGGTCATCCTCTTTGGTTCCCGGGCGCGAGGCGACGAGCTGGACGACAGCGACTATGACCTGCTCTTCGTCTCGCCGGCATTCGCGGGCGTGGCGTGGACCGCTCGGCTCCGGGCGGTCCTGGATCTCTGGGACCTCGACGTGGAGCTGGAGCCGCTCTGTTACACGCCCGAAGAGTTTGCGCGAAAGGCCCGGGAGATCTCGACGGTGGCCGAGGCGGTCCGCGACGGGGTGACGGTCTGGGAAGACCTCAGAACGTCGTCAGGTAGCGATCGACCTCCCACGGGTGGACCCGGCTGACGTACTCCCGCCACTCCAGCCGCTTGGCCTGGCGCAGGTGGTCGACGATGTGCCCGCCCAGGGTCGCGCAGACCACCTCGTCGGCCAGCAGCTCCCGCATGGCCTCGTCCAGGTTGCGGGGCAGCACCTGGATGCCCAGCTGGTCCAGCTCGTCCTCGGTCATGGCGTAGATGTTGCGGTTCAGCGGTGGCCCCGGGTCCAGCCGCCGGTCGATGCCGTCGAGCCCGGCGGCCAGCATGACGGCCAGGGCCAGGTACGGGTTGCAGGAGGGATCGGGCATCCGCAGCTCCACGCGGGTGGCGGGGCCCCGCGCCGCGGGGATGCGCACCAGCGGCGAGCGGTTGCGCTCGGCCCACGCGATGTAGACCGGCGCCTCGTAGCCCGGCACCAGCCGCTTGTAGGAGTTCACCAGGGGGTTGGTGACCGCGGTCATGCCCCGGGCGTGGGCCAGCAGCCCACCGGTGTAGTGCAGGCAGACCGCGCTCAGCTGATAGGGGCCGTCCGGGTCGTAGAAGGCGTTGGTGCCACCGCGGTAGAGCGACTGGTGGGTGTGCATGCCCGAGCCGTTGATGCCGGCCAGGGGCTTGGGCATGAACGTGGCGTGCAGGCCGTGACGCCTGGCGATGGTGCGCACCACGAACCGGAACGTCGCCACGTTGTCGGCGGTGCGCAGCACGTCGGCGTACCGGAAGTCGATCTCGTGCTGCCCCGGCGCCACCTCGTGGTGGGCGGCTTCCACCTCGAACCCCATGGCCGACAGCGCCGTGACCATGTCGGCCCGGGCCTCCTCGCCCTTGTCGACCGGCGCCAGGTCGAAGTACCCGGCACGGTCGTGCGTCTGCAGGACGGGCTGGCCGCTGGCGTCGAGGGGGAAGAGGAAGAACTCGCACTCCGGTCCGGCCATCATGGTGAAGCCCCGCTGCGACGCGGCGGCGATGGCCCGCTTGAGTACCGACCGCGGGTCACCGGCGAAGGGTTCCCCGTCGGCGGTGTAGACGTCGCAGATCAGGCGCGCCGTGATCCCCTCCTGATCCTTCCACGGGAAGACGGCGAACGTGGCCGGGTCGGGGATCAGGTACATGTCCGACTCCTCGATGCGCACGAACCCTTCGATCGAGGAGCCGTCGAACATGATCTCGTTGTTCAGCGCTTTCTCCAGCTCGTCCACGGGGATCTCGACGTTCTTGAGGACGCCCAGGATGTCGGTGAACTGCAGCCGTACGAACCGCACGCCGCGCGCGGCGGCCTGCTCGAGGACCTGTGCTGTGGTCATGGCGTCGCCTCCTGGCCCACGGGATGGTCTGGACGCTGCTGGCGCTGCTGCCGGCGGGGCCCGTGACGCCTCCCCCTCACGTCAGCGCAGGCCGCGCGCGAACGCGCGACGGCCGGTTGCGGGCGCGCGACCTCGTTGTCCTGCGAGCGGGAAACGCCGGCCTGACGAGGGTCCACCCGGGGTCCAGCTGCACGATACCACCTGGGGCGGGGCCCGGGAAGGGGGCTGGCCAGGTGGTGCCTACCTGGGGCGGCACCGTCCGGACGCCGTGGCGCAGGCGCGGAGGCCGAATACAGCGGGCGCTCGATAGACACCCGCACCGCCAGGGGCTACCGTGGAATCACAGGAGGGCCGGCCATGGTCACCACACGGGAAGAGGCCATTCGCCGCGCCGACGAGGAACTGGGAGGGCGGCGCTTCGCCGGGATTTGCGGGGCCTACTTCGAGGGCGATTCCTGGTTCGAGCAGAACGTGCCTGCCTGCTCACGCCAGGAGGAAGTCGACCTGCGGAACATCTGCCCGATCTATACCTGCGCCCGCATTCGCGGGGTGGAGCACTGCGGGGTGTGCCCGGAGTTCCCCTGCCACCTGCTGCTGCTCTTCAGCGCCCACGATCCCAAGCCGGGCGAGCGCGTCGTCTCGGCCGCCATGCGGGCGAGCCTGGGCGAGCGCGCCTGGGCCGCGTGGGCCAAAGAGCGGTCGTTCACCGGGGTGCTCTGCCCGCTGCAGCCGCGGTCGCGGTAGGAAACGGTCGGGCCAGCGCGCCCGCAGCGTCGGCGGCGCGACGTCGACGCGCTGTCTTGGGAGACACGCTGTAGACACGCTCCGGACGCCGCCGGCCAGTATGTCCCGAACCGGGCCCCGTGGCCTGCCGGGCCACGTGTCCGCGTGCCCGACGAGGGTCGCCTGCGTCCCACGCTGCGCTGCTCCGGGTTCTTCGGCTGGCCCCACGTCAGCGTGCCTGCGGGTAGCGATGCGGTTCACGGGCGGTTCACACGTCGTTCATGACGGGTTCGCACGGGCCCGCTAGCGTGGGACAGGGGGAGACTGGATGTTCCAAGGAGGGTGAGGCACCGTGAGTCGTCGACACGTCTACCTGAGCGCGGGAGTGCTGGCCGTCGTGGCCGCCCTCGCCGTACCTGTCCTCGCGCAGCCGGGGCCAGGGTTCCCGGCGTGGGGAATGCACGGGTGGTGGTGGTCCGCGCCTCCCGCGGCAGGCGGGGGCGCGCTCACCATCGATGCCGCCGCCGAGCGCGTCCGGCAGGTGCTGGCGGCATGGGGCAACCCGGACCTGGCACTCAAAGAGATCATGGAGTTCTCCAACCACTTCTACGCGGTCGTCGTCGAGAAGAGCACCGGCCTCGGGGCGTTCGAGCTCCTGGTCGCGCGGAACGGGGCAGTACGGCCAGAGCCCGGGCCGAACATGATGTGGAACACGAAGTACGGACACATGGCCGGGGTTGGGGGCTTCGCAGGGGCAGCCCGTGGCGCGTATGGCCCGGGCATGATGGGCGGTGGTCCCCGGGGTCCGGGCATGATGGGACCGGGCGGGACGCCCGGCCGCGGCGCTGGTGGGCCGGGCCCGTACGGTCCCGGCATGATGGGCGGCGGGTGGTGCGTGCAGGGTGGGCCCGGTGCGGCACCCGGTGCGCCTGCGGCTACCCCCACGATCACACGGGACCGCGCCCGCGCCCTCGCGGCGGAGTACCTGGCGCAGGTCCTGCCCGGAGCCGTCCCCGATGAGGGCACCGCCTTCTATGGCTACTTCACCTTCGACGTCGAGCGGGCGGGCAAGACGATCGGCATGCTGAGCGTCAACGCCTACACGGGCCAGGTCTGGTACCACACCTGGCACGGGACCTTCATCAGGGAGAAGCACTTCTAACGAACGCACGGGCCGCATGTCTGTGGCCCGCTGACGCCCAACCGGGCCGCACCAACGGGGGAGTACCCGGGGTGCGGCCCGGCGGGTGTCCTGTAGCAGGGCCTGAGGGGCAGCGATCTGCTCTTTGTATGGTAGCGCCGTGAGGTAGCGCCAAGGTAGCCGCCAAGGTAGCACCTGCAGGTGCGGCCCGACGTGCGCTGGCACCGGTTGAGGGTGGGCGGCCGACCGGGCATAGTGGAGGAGTATGGATCCCAGCACGCTCTCCCCCGACGCCCTCGCCCTGCTCACCTTCCTGGCCGGCCTGGCCACCGCCATCGCCACGGGACTGGGCGGGGTGCCCTTCCTGTTCGTCTCCGCGCTCCCCCAACGGCTGCTGGGCCTGGCCTGGGGCTTCAGCGGCGGCATGATGCTGTCGGCCTCGGTGTTCAACCTGGTGTTCGAGGGCGTCCAGCGTGCGGGCCATACCACCGTGGCGGCGGGCGCGGCGCTGGGCGCGCTGTTCTTCTGGGTAGCCGAGCGACGCTTACGCCACGCGCACCCCAACTTCTACCATCTGCAGGGCGCGCCGGCGCGCCGGGCGCTGCTGGTCATCGGCGCGATGTTCGTCCACAGCATCTCCGAGGGCGTGGCCATCGGCGTGGGGTTCGGCTCGGGCGAGATGACCCTGGCCGTGCTGCTGACCATCGCACTGGCGATCCACAACGTCCCCGAGGGGCTGGCGGTCTCCCTGCCGCTGCGGGCCGAGGGGTTCTCGGGATGGGCCTGCATCTGGTGGGCGATCTTCACCAGTCTGCCCCAGCCGGTACTGGCCGTGCCGGCGGCGCTGGCCGTGGCGCTGTTCTCCCCGCTGGTCCCCCTGGGCCTCGGGTTCGCCGCCGGGGCCATGGGCTTTCTGGTGTTCGGCGAGATGCTCCCCGAAGCGTTGGAGCACAGCGACCGCAACGACGCCGCCGCCGCGGTGCTGGTCGGCTTCCTGCTGATGATGTTGCTGCAGAACGTGCTGCAGTAGCCCGGGGCAGGGCATACACCGGTGGCCGGGGCGAGGCGTACAATGGTCGTGGGACGCCGGGCCGTGGCGTGCGCAGGACGCGGTGCGGGGGAGACCCGCCCGGTCACGGTGTGCACGGTCCCGGTTGGGGCGTCCACGACAGGGGTTCGTTCGGTGGAGCGCGCGACATGCGACAGGACGAGATCCGCGTGGGGTTGACGTTCGACGACGTGCTGCTGGTGCCCAAGCGCTCCGCGGTGGAGACCCGCGCGCAGGTGTCCACCCGCACGCAGTTCACCCGGCAGATCAGCATGGCCATCCCCATCGTGAGCGCCAACATGGACGCGGTGACGGAGAGCGAGATGGCCATCGCCATCGCCCGCGAGGGCGGCATGGGAATCATCCACCGCTTCCTGCCCATCGAACGGCAGGTGGCCGAGGTGCGGCGCGTCAAGCGCGCCGAGAGCGTCGTGATCGAGGAACCCTACACCATCGAGCCCACCCGGCCCATCCGCGATGCCCTCGCGTTCATGGACGAGCACGGCTCGGCCGGGCTGCTGGTGGTGGAGAACGGGCACCTGCTGGGGATGGTGACGGCGCGCGACCTGCTGTTCGAAGACGACCTGGACAAGCCCGTGGCCGCGGTCATGACCCCCCGGGAGCGCCTGGTGACCGCGCCCCCGGGCACCGGCCTGGAGGAGGCGCGCCGGATCCTCCACGCGCACCGCATCGAGAAGCTGCCGCTGGTGGACGGCAACGGTACCCTGGCCGGCCTCATCACCAGCCGCGACATCCGCAGTCGCCTCCAGCACCCTGAGGCCACCAAGGACGAGCGCGGGCGCCTGCGGGTCGGGGCGGCGGTGGGGATTCGCGGCGACTACCTCGAGCGCGCGGCGGCGCTGGTGGCCGAGGGGGTCGACGCCCTGGTGCTGGACGTTGCCCACGGGCACACCGAGACGGCGCTGGCCGCCCTGGAGCGGCTCCGGGCCCGGTTCCCCGACGTGCCGCTCGTCGCCGGCAACGTGGCCACGGCCGAGGGCACGCGCGACCTCATTGCCCGGGGCGCCGACGCGGTCAAGGTGGGGGTTGGTCCCGGCTCCACGTGCACCACCCGCATCGTCACCGGTGCCGGCGTGCCGCAGCTCACGGCGATCATGGACTGCGCCCGCGCCGCCGCCGGCACCGGGGTGCCCATCATCGCCGACGGCGGGATCCGCGGCTCGGGTGACATCACCAAGGCCCTGGCCGCCGGCGCGAGCACGGTGATGCTGGGCAACCTGCTGGCCGGCACTGAGGAGAGCCCGGGCGCCACGGTGGTCCGCAACGGTCGCCAGTACAAGACCTACCGCGGCATGGCCAGCCTGTGGGCCACGGCGCGCCGCCGGGCGCTGGACGCGCCGGTGGATGACGAGGACCTCAGCCAGATCGTGGCCGAAGGTGTCGAGGCCCTGGTGCCCTACCGCGGCAAGGTCGCCGACGTGCTCCAGCAACTGCTGGGCGGGCTGCGCTCGGGGATGAGCTACTGCGGGGCCCGCACCATTCCCGAGCTGTGGGCCAACGCCGAGTTCATCCGCATCACGCCCGCGGGGTTGCGGGAGAGCCTGCCCCACGACGTCGAGTTGCTGTAGGGGCGCCGGCGGGCCTCGGGGAACCCGCCCGGCGGCGGCCGGTCGGGGCGACGCGGCACGTACCGCCGGGTCGGCAGTCCCGCCCGCGGCGCTAGCTTGGGATCAAGTCCAGGCGGTAGCCCACGCCGCGCATCGCCACGATACGGACCTGGCCACGAGGCTCGAGCTTCCTGCGTAACCAGCCGATGTGCGTGTCGAGGGTCCGCGTGTCGCCAACGTAGTCGTCGCCCCAGACGTCGTGGAGGAGGCGCTGCCGGCGGACGACCTTGCCCTGGTGGCGCAGCAGCAGGCGCAGCACCTCGAACTCCTTGACCGACAACGGCACCGGTGCGCCCGCCACCGTGACCTCATGCCGTTCCACGTCCATGACCACTTGCCCGGCGACCAGCCGGCCCTCCCGGCCGGAGCGCACGGCCAGCGTCTCCGCCACGTTGGCGATGTCCTCACACCGGTCGGTCGCGGCCTCCAGGAACTCACAGATGTCCTTCCATTTGATGATGTCCCTGGCGCTCGCGCCGTTGGTGAAGAGGTAGTCGATCGCCGCGCGGAGGGCGTCGTCAGCCAGGTTCTCGTGGCGGTGCAGCGCTCGTGTGTGCGGGAACACGTCGCTGGCGCGCCGCAGGCTCCCCATCGCCAGGCGGAGGTCCCGCGCCGCGGCCAGGACGGCCTGCCCCATCGTGCGCGCGGGCGCGATGGCGCGCCGGATGCGGTGCATGGCCAGCCGTGCGGCGGCGGCCTCGATGGCGTCCAGGACGTCGTCCAGCAACCCCACCAGGGTCTGGAGGGCCGCCCGATCCTGTCGGTCGCTCGGTGCCGTGCCGAGTAAGTCGAACAGGTCGCGGGCGATGGCGTCGCCCTTGTGCTCGAGGTCGCGGATGGTGTGCCAGGTCGCCGCCGCCGCGGCGCGCCCGTCGAGGAGCGCCTCCAGCGCGATCGCCGCCTGCTCGATGGCCGTCGCCATCTCGTCCAGCAGGGCGTACTCCCGCTCCTCGGGTGACGCCGACGGCTTGGCGGAGAACGACGGTGATACGGCCATGCAACATCCTCCGGATGCGCGCGCCCGCCCTTGACACGATACCAACAGTTCGTGAACCTTGCGTCAAGACTACGTGAAACGTGGGCCCGGGCGTCACCTGGTGTCTCCCGCGCTTCTCGCGACGCAGCAGGTCGTTCGTACCCCCGCCCCCGTGGCGGCGCGGCCGCGGGTCCTGCCGCGCGCACGTCCCAGGAAGGCACCCGTGCGGGCATCCGGACGCGACGCCCGCGGAGGATACGGATTATCCGAACCGACCGGTCACGTACGCCTCGGTGCGCGGGTCCCGGGGGCGGGCGAAGAGCTCGGCGGTCGGGCCCGCTTCCACCAGGTGGCCGTCCAGCAGGAAGGCGGTGAAGTGCGAAACCCTGGCGGCCTGTTGGAGGTTGTGGGTGACGATGACGATGGTGTACTCGCGGGCCAGGTGGGTCATCAGCTCCTCGATGCGGGCTGTCGCAGTGGGATCCAGCGCAGAGCAGGGCTCGTCCATCACCAGCACCTCCGGCTCCACGGCCAGCGCCCGGGCGATGCACAGCCGCTGCTGCTGTCCTCCCGAGAGCTCGAGGCCGCTGCGCCGATGCAGGACGTCCTTGACCTCGTCCCACAGGGCGGCCTGCCGGAGCGCACGCTCCACGCGCGCGTCCAGGTCCCGGCGGGAGAGCCGGTAGTGCAGACGCAACCCGAACGCGACGTTGTCGTACACCGACGTGGGAAACGGGTTGGGTTTCTGGAACACCATGCCGATCCGGCGGCGGACCTCCACGGGGTCCACATCAGGGGCGTAGACGTCCTGGCCCCAGAACAGCACTCGTCCGGCGACGCGTGCCCCGGGGATGAGATCGTTCAAGCGGTTCAAGGACCGCACCAGCGTGCTCTTGCCGCATCCCGACGGCCCGATGATGGCGGTGATGCGCCGCGCGGGGACCTTTAGGGTGACGCCCTGCACCGCGGCCCGGTCTCCGTACCATACCCGTAGCGCGTCAGTCTCCAGCACAGCGTCCGTGCCGGGTGGTTCCGCGACGGCCTCGGCGTGCCCGTGGAGCCTGGGGCGCGCGTCTACTGTGGATTGCACCGTACCACCTCCGGTCAGTTACCAGCGTACCTGCCAGCGCGTGCGCAGCCAGATCGCCGTTGCGTTCAGCAAGAGCAGGACGGCCAGCAGCAGGATGATACCGGCCGCGGCGACCGCATGGAACGCGGGCTGCGGCTGCGACACGTAGTTGAAGATCTGGATCGGCAGGACGGTGAAGTAGTCCAGCGGGCTTCGGGGCAGGAACGGGACGTACTGCAGGGCACCCAGCATGATCAGCGGCGCCGTCTCGCCGACGGCGCGGGAGAGCGCAAGGATCAGCCCCGTCAGGATGCCGGGCGCGGCGTAGGGCAACACCTGGTAGCGGACAACCTGCCAGCGCGTTGCCCCCAGAGCGTAGGCTGCGTCCCGTACGCTCCTGGGTACTGCAGCGATGGCCTCGCGGGCGGTGAGGATCGTCAGGGGCAACACCAGCAGCGCCAGTGTGCAGGCTCCCGCAAGCACGCTCTTGCCCATGCGCCCCAGCTCGACGAACAGCCCAAGGCCCAGGAGGCCGTAGACGACCGACGGGATCCCGGCCAGGGTGGCGATGTTGACGTGGAGCAGGGTCGCCAGCCGCCCCGGGCGCGCGTACTCGCTCAGGTACACGGCCGCCGCCACGCCCAGCGGAAACGCCAGGAACGCCATGAGGCTGATCACCAGGACGGTCCCCACCAGGGCGCTGGCGTACCCGGACTGTGCCGGGAAGCGCGACGGGAAGTGCGTGACGAGGTGCGGCCGCAGCATCGGCGCGCCGTCGCGCACGACATCGGCCAGCAGCACGCCGAGGAACAGCAGTCCCACCAGCGTGGCGGCCTGGCAACCAGCCACGAACCAGCGCGCCCGACGCACGCGGACGGTCCGTGGTCGGGGGGTGACCGTGGGCAGGGAGCGCACGCTCATGCGTAGCGCTGGCGGACGCGCTGGATCACCGCGATGCTGGTCGCGTTGATCGCCAGCGTCATGACCAACAGGAGTGCGCCGGTGGCGAACAGCGTGCGGTACTCCACCGACCCGTAGGGCGTGTCGCCGAGGCTGACCTGCACGACGAAGGCGGTGAGCGTCATCATCGGCTCCAGGGGATTGACGGTCCACGCCGGCGACTGCCCGGCTGCCAGGGCGACGATCATGGTCTCCCCCAGGGCCCGCGCGAGACCCAGCATGCACGCTGCGCCGATGCCGGGAAGGGCGGCGGGCAGCACGGTTCGGAGCGTTACCTCCAGCGGCGTGGCCCCCAGGGCGTAGGCGGCGTGGCGCAGGTCCGCGGGCACAGCGCGCATGACGTCCTCGCTCAACGACGCCACCAGGGGGAGGATCATGACACCCATGACCAGCCCCGCGGCCAGCGCGTTCTGCCCGGCCAGGGCCTGCCCGAAGACGTGGTCCTGCAGCCATGGTGTGACGAACGTCAACGCGAAGTACCCGTACACGACGGTGGGAACGCCGGCGAGCACCTCCAGGCTTGGTTTGAGTCGGTCCCGCAGTCTCCGCGTCGCGAACTCGCTCAAGAAGATGGCCGCCAGCAGCCCCAGGGGAACGGCGACCGCGAGGGCAATGGCGCTGGTGACCATCGTTCCGGCCACCAGCGGGAGCACGCCGAACCGCTTGCTGGCGAACAGCGGACTCCAGGTCGTCTCGGTGAAGAACTCCCGGACCAGGGCCAGCGGGCGTCCGAGCAGGTCCGGGCGGGCCTCCGCGAACCGTTGCAGGTCGGCCCGTCCCGCCAGACGCCCCGCACCGGCGGCGTCCAGCGGGAGGCGGAAGAACTGCACGGCCTCATAGGCCAGCACGCCGACGATACCGAGGGTCACCGCCACCGAGACGTACGCACTGGCAGCCAGGACCGCTGCGATCAGACGTCCATCCCGCTGTCGACGTCGCAGCCTCACAGCCGGGGCCTTGTTCTTGCTTTCGGCCCCGGCTGCTGTGGTCGTCTTCACCTTGGGCCTCCCGGCAGCGTCCTGCGGGCGCGGATGGACGCTCGTACCGTGCCGGCCGGTGACGCGCGCATGCCGCTACCGGCAGTGCGCCACGTAGCTGCCGCTCAGCTGCGCCAGGGAGGCATGCCCTGCCGCCTTGCCACCTTCCTTGAAAGCCGTCCCCGGTGTCAGGCGCGCGAGGCACTGTCTGGCTGCGACGTAGACCGCATCCGGCAACTCGACGTACCCGACCGCCCTGGTGAGGTTGGTCCGCTTGCCAGGCTGGCGCGGGTCGTCGACGGTCAGGGCGACACCCGTGCCCTGCCCGACGTACCAGGCGGCGAACTGCCGGACCTCTGGCTTGGACAGCGCGCTGGTGCGATTGACGTAGATGAAGATCGGCCGGGTCAGGGGGTAGCGTCCCGTCTTGCTCGTGTCGAAGTCAGGCTGGACCCCCTTGCAGTCAGCGTCGGAGGCGAGGTCGACGCGGCCGCTGGGGTCGATGGCGACCCCTTTGACCCGGCCCTGATTCTCTTCGAGGTAGGCGAGGCCGAAGTAGCCCATGGCCCCGTCATCCCGCTGCACGAACTGGACGGTCACGTTGTCGTCCTCGGTGGCCAGGTAGTCGCCGCGACTGGCCTTGGCCTTGCCGACAACCATCTCCGTGAAGCTGTCGAAGGTTCCCGAGTCGGCACCCGCCCCGGCGAGCCGCAGCGGCCGGTCGGGGAAGGTGGCGCGCACCTGGCGCCAGCTGGTGATGCGCCGCTCGGCGCCCGGTTCCCAGATGCGTTTGAGCTCACCCATTGTCAGGCAGGTGGCCCAGGTGTTCCGCGGGTGGACGACCACGCTCAGGCCGTCGATGGCCACGGGCACCTCCACGTAGCTCACCTGGTTGCGCTGACAGGCTTCGTCCTCCGTCGCCTGGATCGGCCGCGACGCGTCCTGGATGTCGGTCCGCGACTGAGGGCTGTCCGCGCAGAACTTCTTGAATCCGCCCCCTGTGCCGCTGATCCCCACGGTGATGCGGATCGTCCGGCCTGCGGGGGTCTTCCGGAACTCCTCGGCGACCGCACTGGTGAGCGGCCCCACGGTGCTGGAGCCGTCGATCACGATCGTGCCGGGTGGGCTGGCGGTGGCGCCGGGGCGTTCCTGCGTCACCCCTGCGCTGGCGAGGAGCAAGACCAACGCGGCGGCGAGCACCGCCGAGCGGACCTTTGAGGTTGTCACCACATACCACCTCCAGAGATCTGCACGCGGTTTGGTTCGCGATGGTCGGTGTGCACGTCCACCCGGCCACCGCGACCGTCTTCAGCCTACGTGCACAGCGGGACCTGGAGGGTGAAGGGAGCGTGAAATGTGGGCGATGGGTTCGTCAACGCCGACGGGCCCTGGCCGTCGGTCGGCCGTCTTCGGTGAGGGCTGCTGCCACCGCGTCGATGGTCACCGTCATCAGCCAGGACGACCCCGCACCGATCGTCGAGCACGCGCAGGCCCGAGCACGCGCCATCACGTGGTATCGGGCAGCGGCGCGGCGTCGTGGGGGGGCGGTCAGGGAGACGACCGCCCCTGCCCCGGCGCATCCAAAAGCAGCGACGGCCTGCGGGAGCGCTCCGCAAGCATTGCAGCCGTCGGATCCATGCCGGCCCCGCGCAGGTAACGGTCGATCGCCTCGGCCGCCCGCAGCCCGTCGCGCAGCGCCGTCACCACCAGGTCGGGGCCCCGGATGGCGTCGCCGCCCGCGAAGACCCCGGGGACGGTCGTCGCCAGGTCGTCATTGACCTCGTAGGTCTGCCAGGGCGTGCGTGCCGGGCCGTCGTCGGCGGGTACCGGTGAGCCGTCGAACCCGAAGGCCAGGATCACCAGGTCGGCGTCGACGACGAACGTGCTGTCCGGCACGGGCTCGGGCCGGCGCCGGCCGTTGGCATCCGGAGCGCCCAAACGCATCGCCACGCACTCGATGCCGCAGACCCTGCCCGTGCCGTCGTCCAGGAACCGCACCGGCGCGGCCAGCCAGCGGAACGTCACGCCTTCGTCCTTGGCCGCCTGCACCTCCCGGCGGCTGCCCGGCATGTTCTCCTCGTCGCGCCGGTAGACGCACGTCACGCTGACGGCTCCCAGCCGCCGGGCCGTGCGCACGCAGTCCATGGCCGTGTCGCCGCCACCCAGCACCACCACCCGCCGGCCGCGCAGGTCGTCCGGCGCCGTCGGGTGGGGGCTCTCCATGGCGTTGCGGATCAGAAACGGCAGCGCGTCGACGACGCCGTCGAGCTCTTCGCCGGGGATGTGCGCGCGCTTGGGCGTGGTCGCCCCCGGCGCCAGGAAGATCGCGTGGTAGCCGGCCTCGCGCAGCTCGTCCAGGCGCACGTCGTCGCCCACCCGTACCCCACACACGAACTCGACCCCCAGCGCCTCCAGGTAGCGCACGCGCCGGTCGACGACGGCCTTCTCCAGCTTGAAGGCCGGGATGCCGTAGCGCAGCAACCCGCCCGGTGCGGGGTGCGCATCGTAGACGGTGACGTGGTGCCCCCGCTGGACCAGGCTGCCGGCGCACGCCAGCCCCGCAGGGCCGGCGCCCACCACGGCCACCCGGTAGCCGGTAGCCGGGGGCGTGGGCGGCAGCGGCAGCCCTTCCACCTCCATGGCGTAGTCGTTGATGAAGCGCTCGATGGCGCCGATCGCGACCGGTTCGTGCTTGACGCCGACGATGCAGGCGCCCTCGCACAGCCGGTCCTGGGGGCAGATCCGGCCGCAGATCTCGGGCATGGGGTTGGTCGTACGGGACAGGTGCGCGGCCTCCAGGAACCGCCCCTCGGCGGTGAGTGTCAGCCACTCGCGGATCGGGTTGTGGAGCGGGCAGGCCTGCACGCACGGCGCCTTGACGCACTCGACGCACCGGGACGCTTCGGCCACGGCCTGCTCGGGCGTGTAGGGCAGGGTGACCTCGCAGAAGTCCGCGAGGCGATCGCCCGGCGGACGCTTGGGTGGGGGTTGGTGGGGCAGCGTCAGCCGGGTGCGTTTGTCGGGTCGGGCCATCGCGAGCCTCCAGGGTGTGGCGAAACGGTCCCGGGAGCAAGCATGGCGACGCCGGACGGCGGGCGGCAATCGGGCGGGGGCCCGATCTTCTTCGGAACTACCGCCCGGCACGCTGACGGGTGGGCGGGAGCCTGCGGGTGATCGACGCCAGCCGATCGGTGCGCGCGGGTCGGCGCGCAGTCGCGGGTCGTGAGACAGGCGGACGGCCAGGGGGCCACCCCGCACCGGCAGGAGTTCGACGGAGCGACGGGGCACGCGGTGGCGTCTCGCGCCGGCTACCCTCGTGCCAGCAGGCTTTCGATCTCGAAGGCCAGCTGCACGCGCAGCCGCAGGGCGGGATCGTCGAGGTGCCCGCCCAGCAGCGCCTCCATGCGCGCGAGCCGGTTGCGCATGGTGTTCCAGTGCACGCCGAGTCGGCGTGCGGCCAGCCGCTGGTTGAACCCTGCGGCGATCAGGGTGCGCGCGGTGTCGTACAGCGCGGCGCTGTGGGCGCGGAGCACGCCGACGGTGGCGTCGTAGAGGTCCTGCAACACTTGTCGATCCTGGCAGGCGTCCAGGATGCGCAGCACAGCGAGATCCTCGTACCACCAGATTCCAGCCCCGCGGGCCACCGGGAGCACGGCCTGCGCCTGGCGAAAGCTGACCGGCGCGCCGGCGGGGCCCCGCTGCGCGCCGCCGAGCACGACGGCCACCGCCTGCGCGGATGCCGCGTCCTGGACCGTCCGCCAGATCCGGTGGAAGCGCTCGCGCCTTCGGGCGATCGGCTCCCCCGCCGGAAGGATCACCACGACCTGGTTCAGGGCATACGCCATGAGCACCGGGAGCTGCTCACGCTCGAGGGCGTGCTGCACCGCCTGGCCGAGCTGCACGCGCGATGCGAACTCGGCAGCCGACGTGAGCGCTCGCGGTCGGACGACGCCGTCCCCATCGACGGGGATGACGATGCCCACCGCGTAGGTACCGTCGGGGTCGAACCCCAGGAGCTGAGCGCGCTCGCGCAGTGCCGATTCGCGCTCCAGCCGGCCCTGGAGCACCGCTTCCACGAAGGTGTTGCGGACGCGGGTCTCTACGTCGGCCACGGCCTGTTGGCGCAGCAGGTGCAACCCGACGACCACGGCGCTGTGTTCCGTGGCACGCCGGTCGAGTTCCGTCAGGGGGCGCCCGTGGCGGGTAGCCACGAGCATCACCGCGGGGATGTCACGGCCCACGCGCACGGGCTGCAGGATCGCCTCGCCGGCGGGCTCGAGGGCAAGACGCGCGGCGTGGCCCTCGGCCGCCACCGTCAGCGCCACGTGGCGCGGGAGCTGGTCCCACGCCGGGATGGGCGGGCTGAGCGGTTGCATCCGACGGTCCAGGATGAGGACGTCGCAGTCGATGAGGTGGTCCAGGCGCGCCGCGATGTCGGCCACCGATTCGGCGTCCAGCGCGGCGGCGGTCAGTGTGCGGTGAATCTGCTCCGACCGCTCGAGCAACGCGACCTGACTCCGGATGATCTCCCGGTTGAGGGTTTCGGTCAGCTCGACGAAGGAGGCGTCCTCACCGGTTTCGAGGACGGGCAGGCCCACGTGCGTCGCTTCGTCGACGACCGCGTCGGGCACCTGCGGGAAGAACGGCCCGCCAACGCGGAAGAGGAGGGCTGCTACCCGGGTGCGCTCCAAGTCCCGCACGATGCGCCGCTGCTCGTCGGCTTCCGGGGGCCAGCTGTACCCTGTGGTCAGCAACAGCTCCCCACCGTGCAACCACGGCAGGACCTCAGGCCAGGTGTGGACCCACCGGACCTCGCGGCGCAGGTCGTGCCCGGCGCGCACGCGAACGCCCCGCATGACGTCGAGGCCGAGGATGTCTGCCACGGTGAGCGGCTTCGAGCGGTCCTCCGGTGCTGGCTGCGGAGGGCGCGGTTCCGGTGCACGGGCCGTCATGGGGATGGAGCCCTCTTCTTGTGATCCTGTCACAAGCATTTGCACCCAAAACTATGACGCTGGCCCGTTGATTCCTGCTCGGTCGTGTGGATAGGATGGACGCCACCATGGGGCGCGGGCCGCGACGGTCCCGGGCTAGCGATGTCCTCACGGTCGGGTGTCTGTACCCGCTCACCGGGAGGGCGGCGCGGTATGGCCACGATGCGATCGTCGGGGCGGAGATGGCCGCCGACGAGGTCAACGAGGCCGGAGGCGTGCTGGGGCGCGAGGTGCGCCTCCTGTTCTCCGACGACCGATCCGATCCCACCTACGCGGTCAAGGTGGCGCAGCGGTACGTGGTGGAAGACCGGGTGGACGTGCTCATGGGCGTGGTCAGCAGCGCGGTGGCGCTGGCGGTGACCGAGGTCTCCCGGCACTTCGGTGTCATCTTCGTCGGCACCGACCACGCGTCGACGCGGCTGACCGTGGAACAGTTTCAGCCGTACTACTTCCGTGTGACCAACAACACCGCGCAGTCGATGCGGGCAGGGGCCATCTACCTCAGTCGCCGTCCGTGGCACACGCTCTACTACATCGGGCCCGACTACGAGTACGGACACCGGCAGTGGCAGGACTTCCGCGAGCACCTCCTGCGGCTGCGCCCGGACGCCCGCGTGGTGGGGCTGGCGTGGCCCAAGCTCTACGAGCGCGACTACCGCCCCTACGTGCGCGCCATCCTGGCCGCCGGCCCCGACGTGCTGGTGTGTGGGTTCTGGGGCGGGGACACCATTGCCTTCCTCCAGCAGGGACTGGAAGCCGGGTTGTTCGAGCGCACGCGGGTCATGAGCTTCGACGCCGGGGGCAACTACGAGGTCTTCGAGGCACTGGGCGACCGCATGCCCACGGGGCTGGTGCTGAGCGCCCGCCACCACAACAACTTCCCACCCACCGAGGACAACCGCCGCTTCGTACACGCGTTCTGGCAGCGGACGCGTCGGTTCCCATCCTACACGGCGCACGGGGCGTATGTCGGCGTGCAGTTCATCGCACGGGCGGTAACGCGGGCCGGCACGGTGGACGTCGAGGAGGTCGTCCGGGCCGCGGAAGGGTTGGTGGTGCCCACGCCGCGGGACCGCCCCGGCGCCCCCTCGTGGATACGGCCCATCGACCACCAGGTCGTCCAGGAGATGTACATCGGGGTCAGCGAGCCGTCGGACGCGTTTCCCCCTGCACGGGTGCTGCTGGGGCAGTGGGAGGTGATCGGGGCCGCCGACGCGCTGCCGTCGGAGGACGAGATTCGCAGGGCGCGGGAAGAGGCCAGGGTCCGGGGACAACCCGCCACGTCATAACGGAGGAGGAACGGGCATGGTGCCAACGCGTGGGGGAACAGCACGGGCACGAGGAGGGCGGTGGACGCTGCCGGTGCTGCTGGTCCTGGTGCTGAGCGGTGCGGTCCGTCCGGTGGTGGCCGCGGCGCCGGCACCCGGGGCCGTGAAGGTGGGGATCGTGACCTTCCTTTCGGGGGCCGCGGCTGCGCCGTTCGGCATCCCGGCCCGGAATGCCGCCGAGGTGCTGGTCGACGAGTTGAACGCCGGGCGCGTGCCCGCCCCGTACAACAAAGTGGGCATCAACGGGGTGCCCATCCGCACGGTCGTCGTCGACGAAGCCGGCGGCGCGGACAAGCAGGTCGCCGAGTTCCGCCGCCTGATCCTGGACGAGCGAGTTGATCTGGTCATCGGCTACATCTCCAGCGCCGACTGCCTGGCGGTGGCGCCGGTCGCCGAGGAACTGCGGGCCCTGCTGGTGATGTTCGACTGCGGGACAAACCAGATCTTCGAGGAACGCCGCTACCGCTACGTGTTTCGAACCCACGGACACCAGATCCTGGACAACGTGGGCGCCGCCCGGTACGTCCTGCGCCAGAAGTCCGCAGTCGCCACCATCGCCGGCATCAACCAGAACTATGCGTGGGGCCAGGACTCGTGGACGACGTTCCGCGACTCGATGCGCAAACTGAAGGCCGACGTGCGGGTACTGGCCGAACAGTTCCCGCGGCTGTTCGCCGGCGAGTACTCGGCCGAGCTCTCGGCGTTGCTGGCCGCACGCCCCGACGTGATCCACACCAGCTTCTGGGGCGGTGACCTGGAGAGCTTCCTCATCCAGGGCCTGCCTCGCGGCATCTACGCCCAGAGCCTGCTGGTCCTGACCACCGGCGACACGGTCCTGCCACGGCTGGGCCGGGACATGCCGCCGGGGGTCGTCATCGGCGCCCGCGGCCCCCACGGAGCCCTGGCCCCGGACGTGCCGCTCAACCGCTGGTTCAAGCAGGCGTACACCGCCCGCTTCGGCACGCGGCCGGTGTACCCGTCCTACCACATGTCGCAGGCCCTGCTGGGCGTCAAAGCGGCCTACGAGAAGGCCGCCGCGCGCGGCGGGTGGCCCACCAAAGAGCAGCTCATTGCGGCGTTCGAGGGGCTGACGTTCGAGACGCCCAGCGGGACGATTCGGATGGCGCTGGGCGGCGGCCACCAGGCGGTGGAGCCTGTCGCCTACGGCGTCACCGGCCGGTACAACACCGCCCTGAAGGAGTTCGAACTGACCCGCGTCATCACGTTTCCGGCGGAGTGTGTCAACCCGCCGGAGGGGGTCAAGAGCGCCGACTGGATCGCCCAAGGCTTTCCGGGCGCCCGGTGTCCGTAGCAGGCGGTCGGGAGCGTCGCCCGTGCGCCGCGACGGTCAGGCGGAGTACGCGCAGGTGGCTGGCTCGTCAGGCACGTTGCGCTGCGCCGGGGTGAGATGCACCGTGTCCGTGTGAGCCCATGAATACCGCCACGGTGATCGCCGTCGACGGCGTGGTCTTCGCCTCGTGGCTCTTCCTGGTGTCGGTGGGGCTCACCCTCATCTACGGCGTGTTGCGCATCCTGAACATCGCCCACGGCAGCTTCTACGCCCTGGGCGCGTACACGGGGGCCGTGCTGGTCCTCCGCTACGTGGAGGGCGACCGGTGGCCGCCGGGGAGTCTGGCCATGCTGGGGCTGGCGGCGGTGCTGGTCGGTGCGGTCATCGGCCCCGCCGTGGAGCGCGGCGTGCTGCGCCGCATCTACGGGCGCGAGCAGGTGCTGCAGCTGCTGGTCACCTTCGCGCTCTTCTTGATCTTCGAAGACGCGGTCAAGCTCATCTGGGGGCCCAGCCCCTACTATGCGTACCGCCCCTACGCGATGCTGGGTCAGGTCACCATCGGCGCCGTGGCCTATTCGCGCTACAGCCTGGTGTTGGCAGGCACAGCGCTGCTGGCCGGCGTCTGCCTGTGGACGCTCGTGAACCGCAGTCGCTTCGGCCGCCTGCTGGTAGCGGTGATCCACGATCCCGAGATCAGCGCCGCGCTGGGCGTGAACCTGCCACGGGTCCACGCGCTGGCGTTCTCCCTGGGCACCACCCTGGCGGCGCTGGGCGGGGCGTTCACGGCGCCGATGATCTCGGTGGTCCCGGGCATCGCCGTGGAGGTCATCGTGGTGGCGTTCGCGGTGGTCGTCGTGGGGGGACTCGGCAGCCTGGAAGGCGCGGCCGTGGGCGCCCTCCTGATCGGGCTGGTGCGCTCGGCGGCGGTGCACCTGTTCCCCGCCGTCGAGCTGTTCACCATCTACGTGGTCATGGCCGCGGTGCTGCTGGTACGCCCCCAGGGGTTGTTCGCCCGGGGAGAAGCCCGGCGGATATGACCTGGCCGCGTCTGCTCCCGCCCGCCGCGCTCGGGCTCTTGGCCGTGCTGGGCGCCATCCTGCCGGGCTGGCTCGTGTTCGTGCTGACCCTGGCCCTGGCGAAAGGCCTGGCGGTCCTGGCCGTGGTCATCCTCATGCGAGCCGGGCTGGTCTCCTTCGGGCACGGGTTGTTTTTCGGCGGCGCCGCGTACGCGGCGGGGTTTGCCGCGAAGCTCTGGGGGATGCGGGAGGCGGCGGGACTCGTGGTGGTGGGCGTCGGCGCCGCGCTGGCGCTGGGCCTGGTGACCGGCCTGCTCGCCGCACGCTACCGCGAGATCTTCTTTGCCATGCTCAGCCTGGCGTTCTCCATGGTGCTCTACGGGGTGTTGATCAAGGCCTACACCCTCACCGGCGGGAGCGACGGCCTGCGCATCCCGGTCCCCACCATCGGCGGCCTGCATCCGCCGCTGACGCAGGCGCGGCTGGCGCTGTACTACGTGGCGCTGGCCGCCGTGGCGGGCGTCGCCGCCTTCACCATGCGCTACGCCAGCGCCCCGCTGGGATACGTGATGCAGGCCATTCGCGACAACGAGGTCCGCGTGGCCTACCTGGGGGCGTCGGTGCCTCGCGCCATCCTGCGGACCTACGTCCTGTCGGCCGGCCTCGGCGGCCTGGGTGGCGTGCTGGTCGCGCTGACGGTGGGGCACATCGATCCCAACCTGGCCTACTGGACCACGTCAGGGGAGTTCGTCTTCATCGCCCTCCTGGGCGGCGCCGAGGGCGTCCTGGCGCCGCTGGCGGGGGCGGTGGTCTACGAGCTGATCAAGAGCTACGCGTTCAAGTACGCGCCGTTCGCCTGGCAGCTGCTGATGGGGGCCATCATGCTCACCATCATCCTCTTTCGGCCCGAGGGCCTGTGGGCGCCGCTGGAGCGGACGCTGCACCGCCGCCGCGGATGACGCCCATCCTGGAAGTCACGGACCTCACGCTGCACTTCGGCAGCGTGACCGCCGCCGAGCGTGAAACCGTGGCGGTGGCCCCCGGGGAGTTCGTGGGCATCGTCGGCCCCAACGGCGCGGGGAAGACCACCCTCCTCAACCTGATCACGGGGTACCACCGCCCAGAAGCGGGGCGCATCCGGTTCCTGGGACGGGACATCGTGGGCTTGCACCCGCACCAGATCACGGCCCTGGGGATCGGGCGGTCGTTTCAGATCCCGCAGCTCTTCTTGCGGCTGACGGTCCTGGAGAACGTGCTGGTGGCCCTGGCCTGTGCGTCACGCCAGGCGCTGGACGTCTGGCGGCCGCTGTACGGCCGCGGGCGACTTGCTGCCGCACAGGAGCTGCTGGGCGCGCTGGGGCTCGCAGGCGACGCGGGACGCCTGGCCGGCGAACTCCCCGAGGGCGGGCGCAAGCTGCTGGATGTGGCGCTGGCGCTGGCGCTGCGGCCGCGGCTGCTGCTCATGGACGAACCCACCAGCGGCGTCAGCACGCAGGAGAAGTTCCCGGTCATGGATACCCTGGCGGGCGTGCTGCGCGCCGGGGCCGTGACCGCCATCTTCGTGGAACACGACATGGAGGTCGTGCGGCGGTACGCCACCCGTGTGCTGGTGCTGGACAGCGGGCGCATCGTGGCCGACGGGCCTCCTGCGGCCGTGCTCGACGGGCCGACGGTCCGGCAGGCGCCGGCGGGACACCGATGAGCGGGTTGCGGCTCGTCGAGGTGCGCGTCGTCGTCCGCCAGCTGGTGCTGCTGCGGCGGGTGACGCTGGAGGTGCCGCGCGGGACCGTCGTGGCCCTCGTGGGGCGCAACGGCGCGGGGAAGACCACGACCATGCGCGCGATCATGGGCCTGGTGCCCATCGCCGCGGGCGCGGTGGCCTTGAACGGCACGGACCTGCGCGCCCGCCCCGCGCACCACCGGGCGACGCTGGGCGTGGGCTACATGCCCGAGGACCGGCGCCTGATCCCACAGCTCACGGTGGAGGAGAACCTGCTGGTGCCCGTCTGGGCCAACCGGTTGCCCGACGGGCGCGAGCGCCTGCAACGCGTCTACGACGTGCTGCCGGGGGTGCGGGCGTTCGCCCCTCGTCGCGCCGGCCAGCTGAGCGGCGGGCAGCAGAAACTGGTGGCGCTGGCCCGGGCGCTGATGGTGGGGGATGAGGTGCTCCTGCTGGACGAGCCGTTCGAAGGGCTGGCCCCGGCGCTGGTGGAGCAGATCGCCGGGGTGCTGCAGCGCCTGGCCGGTTCACAGACGGCGGTGCTGGTGGCCGAATCGGAGCTGCTCCACGTCGGGCGGCTCGCTGCACGGACGTACACCATCGAGCGGGGCGAGATCGTCGGGGTGCAAGGATGAAGACCATGGCGGCCGTGCTCTACGAGATGGGACGGCCCCGTCCGTACGCCGAGACGCGGCCTCTCCTGGTAGACGAAGTGGAGGTGCTCGGCCCGGGGCCGGGCGAGGTGCTGGTGGAGGTCGTCGCCGCGGGGGTCTGCCACTCGGATCTCTCCGTGATCGACGGGTCGCGGCCGCGGGTGATGCCCATGGCGCTGGGCCATGAGGCGGCCGGCGTGGTGCGCGAGATCGGCCCGGGGGTCGGGGACGTGCGTCCCGGCGATCACGTCGTGTTCTCGTTCGTGCCAGCGTGCGGGCGGTGCGAATTCTGCCTGGTCGGACGCCCCGCCCTCTGCGAGCGGGGCAACGCCGCCAACGCCGCGGGCAGCCTGCTGGACGGCAGCCGGCACTTCGTGGACGGTGCCGGACGGATCCTGCACCATCACCTCGGGGTCTCGGCGTTCTCGCGCTTTACGGTGGCCGCCCAGGAGTCGCTGGTGCCCCTGGACGCGGACGTCCCGCTGGAGACCGCTGCCCTCTTCGGGTGCGCCGTCGTGACCGGGGTAGGGGCGGTGGTGAACACCGCGCGGGTTCCGGCCGGTGCCTCGGTGGCCGTGTTCGGGCTGGGCGGGGTGGGGCTCAGTGCGGTGATGGGCGCGCGAGCGGTGGGGGCGTCACCCATCGTGGCGGTCGACGTCGTGCCGGTCAAGCTGGAGCTGGCCCGACGTCTGGGGGCCACAGCCGTTGTCGACGCGCGGCATCAGGATCCGGTCCAGGCCATCAAGGAGCTCACGCGCGGCGGCGCAGCCTGGGTGTTCGAGAGCGTGGGCAGCGAGCGGGTGCTGGTGCAGGCGTTCCAGGCCACGCGGCGGGGCGGGACGACCGTTGCGATCGGCCTGCCGCATCCCGAACGGTTGTTCAGTGTGCCCGCGGTGACGCTGGCCGCCGAGGAGCGTACGGTGATGGGCTCTTACATGGGATCGGCCGTGCCGCGCCGTGATATCCCGCGGTTCATCGCCATGCACCGCGCGGGTCTGCTGCCTGTGGAGGCCCTACGATCGCGGACCGTGGCATTGTCGGAGATCAACGAGGCGTTCGACGCCCTGGCGCAGGGCGAGGTGGTTCGCCAGATCGTGCGTCTGGGCGACTGACCACCGATTCTCCCGTCGCTGCGGGTGCCGTAGAATGTGTGCGTGAGCGCCGAGGCAGTCGCACGCCCGGTCACCGTCGACACGGCACTGGCGCTGGTGATGCGCGCCGTCCACCGCGCCCCCGTGGAAGAGGTGCCCCTGGCGGAGGCCGCTGGGCGGGTGCTGGCTGCCCCGGTGGTCGCCGCCGAGGACCTGTGGCCCTTCCCGCGCGCCGCCATGGACGGCGTCGCCGTGCGCGCCGCCGACGTGGCGGGGGCCTCGCCGCAGCGCCCCGTGCGCCTGCGCCTGACGGGCGCGGCGTACGCGGGGCAGCCCTCCCCGCAGCAGCTGGGCAGCGGCGAGGCCGCGCGCGTGGCCACCGGCGCGCCGATTCCGCCGGGGGCCGATGCGGTCATCCCGCAGGAAGCCGTGCGGTGGGAGCCGGGCGCGGTGCTGGTCGACCGGCCGGCGCCACCGGGGCAGCACATCTTCCCGCCGGGAGAGGACGTTCGGGCAGGCGAGCAGGTGCTGGCGCCAGGCACCGTCCTGCACGGTGGCCACATCGGGCTCCTGGCGTCGATTGGGTGGGCGCAGGTCCCGGTGGTGCGGCGACCCGTGGTGGCCATCGTGACGTGCGGCGACGAGCTGGTGGCGCCCGAGGCGCCGCTGCGGCCGGGGCTGGTGCGCGACAGCAACTCGTTCACCATCGCCGCCGAGGTGCGCGCGCTGGGCGCGGTGCCGCTCGTCGTAGGCCGCGCCCGCGACGACGCGGCCGAGCTCGACGCGCTGGTGTGCCGCGGCCTGGAAGTGGGCGATGTGCTGATCACGTGCGGGGGCCTGTCGGTGGGCGAGCGCGACCTGATCCGACCGGTCCTGCGCCGCGCGGGCGTCGAGTTCGCCTTCGAAGGCGTGGCCATGAAGCCGGGCGCGCCCGCGGCGTTCGGTGTCGTCGGGCCAGGTCTGCCTGCAGCCTCCCGTCCCGTGTTCGCCCTGCCCGGCACGCCCAGCGCATGCCGCGTGGCGTTCGAGGTGCTGGTGGTCCCGGCCCTGGGCGTCATGCTGGGCTGCGCCGATCCGCCGCGGCCGCAGGGCGTGGCGCAGCTGGAGGCGCCGGTGCGCGTGCGGCCCGGCCGCGCGCGGTATCTCTGGGGCGCCGCACGGCTGGGGCCCTGGGGCCTGACGGTGGCGCCGCTGTACGTGCAGAGCACGGCGGCCCTGCGTTCGTCCGCTGATGCCAACGCGCTCATCGTGCTCGACCCGGCGACCGGCGATCTGCCGGCCGGCACGCCGGTGCCGGTCCTGCTGCTGGGGGCGCTCCCCGCGCCGTCGCCCGCGCGCGCCGCGCAGGGGCCGACGGCGGTGGGCATCGTCGGCGCGCGCGGGGCGGGCAAGACCACGCTGGTGGAGCGTCTGATCCCGCTGCTGGCGGCGCGCGGGGTGCGGGTGACGGTGGTCAAGCACCACGCCCACCTGGTGGCCCTCGACGAGGCCGGCACCGACACGGCCCGGGCGGCGGCGGCGGGCGCGACGCGCACGATCCTGGCGGGGCCCGCCGGCGTCGTCATCCGCGAGCCGGCGCCACCGCTGCTGGCGGGACGGTCGCCTGCTGGACCGCCATCGCCACCCTCGCCAGGCGGGCACCGGGCAGGCGTGGCAGGCATGCGGGAGGCCATCCCGGCTGAACCTTGGCGGGCCGGCGCTGGCACGGATGCCGCAGGCTCACAGCCTGCCGGCCCGACGCTCGACGACATCCTGCGGTGGGCCGCGCCTGGCGAGCTGGTCCTGGTGGAAGGGTTCAGTGATGCGGCGCTGCCGAAGATCCTCGTGCGCCGGGCAGGGACAAGCGCCGATCGGCCCGATCCCCCGGGGCCGTTCCTGGCGGGCGTCGGCGATGTGCTCACCGAGGCGACCGTCCCCTGGTTCTCCTGGGACGAGCTGGACCGCCTGGCGGACTACCTGGCTTCGCGCCTCGCAGGATGACAATCGTTCTCGTTCGGGCTCACCGCAGGCGTGTGGGCCACGCGACCAGCGCACTGCGCCGGACGGCTTCCCACAGCTGGCGGTCGTAGGTCGCGACGGTAACGGTCTCGCCCAGAAGGTCTTGCCAGGACAGGGCGGCAGCCAGGTGGATGGCGTCATAGCCGCGCAGGGCGTGATCCCAGGCAAGCGCGGCAGCCCGGCTCACCACACCCTCCGTAAGTTGAATGCGGATGATGTCGTCCCATTCGGCTGTGAAGACCTGTAGGGCGGACCGCGCCTCGTCGTGCTGCAAGACGTTTGTGCGATACGCACGCGCCAGGGCCGCCGCCACTTCGGCCCGGCTGACGGTGGCCGTCCCGACCGCCTCCGCGCGGGCGAGCAAGCGTCCAACGTCGGCTGAGCCCGCTTCCGCCACGTACCGCTTGACGAGAGCGCTGGCGTCGAGGTAGACGATCATCCTCGGTTGTCGACAAGGAGCTGCGCTACGGTGCGTCTTCCGCGTGCACGCGCCACAGGGGCAGCGCGCTTCAGCCTGCGCGTGTTCCACCGGACCAGCCCACTCTGGCGCATGGCCTCGAGGCGGTCAGCGAGGGGACGTTCGACCGGCACCATGCGGCCCACGGGCGTGCCGCGCACGGCGATTTCCACGGTCTCCCCTGCTTTCACTCGCCGGAGGTACTCGCTCAAGCGGCTCTTGAGCTCGCGAACATTCACCCGGGTAGCCACGCGCTCGTCCTCCTGATAACGCTGGTGGTCACATTGTAGGCTTTTGAGGCCACAGCGTCCAGGATCCGGTGGACGGCGCCCAGGGAGCCCTGCCCGTTGCCCTGCCGGACGGTGCGCGTCTCGCGCCGACCAGCGCGCCTGCGCGGCTGCAGTGCCCCGTCGGCAGCCGTCGCCAGCTGGATGCCGGTCGCATGGTGTCACCTCACCGTCACTGCACGGTTGCAGTGCCCTGTCGGCGGCCCTCGCCAGGAGACGGGCCCGGCGGACCCCGAACTGCTCCTCGGGTTCGACCGCCGCACGGTGAACGAGAGTCGAACTCCCGTGTGCCGCCACGGTGGGATACGTCGCGGTGGCTACGGGACATCGGGCACACCGGAGGAGGAGACGATGGAGCTACTGACCGTCACCATCGAGAAACCTGCCGAGGTGAACGTCATTCTGGGCCAGGCGCACTTCATCAAGACCGTCGAGGACGTGCACGAGGCGCTCGTTTCGGCGGTCCCCGGGGTGAAGTTCGGCCTGGCGTTCTGCGAGTCGTCGGGCCCGGCCCTGGTGCGCTGGAGCGGGACCGACCCCGACCTGGTGGAGCTGGCGCGGCAGACGGCGCTCCGCCTGGCGGCAGGCCACTGCTTCGTGATCTTCCTGGGGAACGCCTATCCCATCAACGTGCTTGGCGCCATCAAGCAGGTGCCGGAGGTGTGCGGTATCTACTGCGCAACGGCCAACCCCGTGGAGGTCGTCCTGGCGGAGACGGCGCAGGGCCGGGGGATCCTGGGCGTGATCGACGGCGTGAAGTCCCGGGGCGTCGAGGGCGACGACGACGTGGCCCAGCGGAAGGCCCTGCTTCGGAAGCTCGGCTACAAACTGTAGGCCCGTGCTGCAGGCCCGTCGATCTCCGGGTCTCGCAGTCCCTACCCCCGTCGATCGCCACGGCCAGCGGCGGTCCGTTGCGCGACGGCCGTGAGATCGCCACCCTCTTCGTCGATCGCCATGCCCACCGGCGGCCCCCTGGCGGTCGGGGTGTGCGCGTACCGCGCGGTCAGGATCCTCCCAACCCCGACTCGGGCGCCGTGGTGGGGGCCACGGCGACCAGTCCTCTTGGGCTTCGCCGTCGGCTTGGTCTTCGTCGCGGCCAAGATCCGTCCCAAACCCGATACCGGCCTCGTGAGGGGGCACGCTACGGTGGGAGGGGGTGGTCCATGGAGCCCGATACGTCGCCGTTACCCCTGATCGCCGACCTGGAGCGCGAGGCCGACCTGTTGGTCGACGCGGCGCGGGCGGAGGCGCGCCGGCTGGTGGACGAAGCGCGCCGGGACGCCGATGCGATCCTGCGGGCAGCCCGGGAGGAGGCTCCGCAGATCGAGCGGCGCGCGTTCGACGACGAGGTGGCGCGCGGCCGCGCGGAGGCCGACGCGTTGCGCGCGCAGTGGCCGGCGCGGCGGGAGGTCCTGGAGGCGCGGATCGCCGCGCGCCTCGCCGAGGCCGCCGCGGCCGTCGTGGAGACGGTGGTGGGCGGCCCGCACTCCGCAGGACCAACGCCGTGATCGCTCCCATGGCGCGTGTGGACATCGTGTGCCTGCGCGAGCGCTTCCGCGACGTCCTCGCGTTCCTGCACGAGGCGGGAGTCGTCCACCTGGTGCCCTGGCGCCCGCCGCCGACCCCGGAAGTCCAGCGCCTGGTCCCGCTGCGGCTGGACGAGGCGGCCGAGCGTGAGCGCGCCCTGCTGGACGAGCTCGTGCGGGCAGTGGACGAGGCGGTGGGGACAGGACCGGCCGACGACACTGCAGCCCTGGCCGGGATGTCCACCGAAGCCCTCCACGCGGCCGTGCGCGAGCGCCTGGACGCCCTGCAGCGCGCCGACGCGCACCTCCAGCGCCTGCGCGACGAGCTCCGCCTCCTGCCCCAGTACGCGTACCTGCTGGAAGCCTTTCTGGCGCAGACCTACGCCTTCGACTGGCGGCCCGACTGGGCGGCGACCGGCTTGATCCTGGATCGCAGCCGCGAGGCCGACCTTCCGCGCCTGCGCGCGGCGCTGGAGCGCGAAACGCGCGGCCGCATGCAACTGGCGGTGGCCGTGCTGGACGCCGAGCGGCTGGCGGCGGTCCTGCTCTACGACCAGCGGCACCGCCGGGCCGTGGAGGACCTGCTGTGGGGGCAGGGCGTGGAGCGGCTCGCGCTGCCCCCGGAGTTCCTCGGCAGGCCGCTGGAGGACGTGCTGCAGACCATCGCGGCGCGGCGAGCTGTCCTCCCCAGGCAGATCGAGGAGGCGGAGAGCGCCGCCCGGCGCGCGCGTCAGGTGCATGCCGGCTTCCTGCGGGCCGCGCGGGCGGTCGCGGCCGATCGCCTCGACGAGTTACGCGCCGCCACCCAGGGCGTGGCCTCGCGCCGCACCGTGGCGCTGGCCGGATGGGTGCCCGCAGCGCGGGCCGCCGGTCTGCGCGACGCCCTGGAGCGCGCGTTCCCGGGCGAGGTGTTCGTGTGGGTGCGGCCGCCGGCGCCCCACGAGCGCGCGGCGGTGCCGGTGCTGCTGGACAACACGCGCGCCGTGCGGCCGTTCGAGGTGCTGCTCCGGCCGCTGCGGCCGCCTGCCTACGGCACGCTGGACCCCACCTGGGTCCTGGCGCTCTTCTTTCCACTGTTCTTCGGCCTCATGCTGGGCGACGCCGGCTATGGCGCCGTGTTGCTCCTGGGCGCCGCGCTGACGCGCCGGTGGCGCAGCCCGTGGGCCGGCACCGTGCGGCACCTGCTGGTGGCCATGGGCGGGAGCGCCGTGCTCTTCGGCGTGCTGTTCGGCGAGTGCTTCGGCGACCTGGCACGGCCCTACCTGCGCCCGGTGCTCTTCGACCGCAAGGAAGCCATGCTGGCGTTCCTGGTCCTGGCGCTGTCCATCGGGCTGGCCCACACGGCGCTGGGGGCCGCGCTGGGCATCGTGCAGGCGTGGCGGCTGCGCGAGCCGCATCGGGCCGTGGAGCGTGGCGCGCTGCTGGCGCTGCTCGTCACGTTGTTCGCCGTCGCGGGGGCCCTGGCGGGACTGCTGCCCCGGGCGCTCCTGGGGCCGGGCGTGGCGCTGCTGGTGGCCGCACTGCCGGTGCTGATGTACGCCGGGGGGCTGCTGGGCGCCATCGAGGCGATCGGGGTCGTGGGGAACGTCCTGTCGTACGCCCGGCTGATGGCCCTTGGCCTGGCCTCCCTGATGCTGGCGGAGGTCGCCAATCGCCTGGGCGGGGCTGCGGGCAGCGTCGTCGTCGGGCTCATCGTGGGCGTGCTGCTCCACGCGCTGAACCTGGTCATGGGCACGTTCAGCCCGACGATCCAGGCGCTGCGCCTGCACTACGTCGAGTGCTTCTCCAAGTTCTACGAACCGGGAGGCGTCGTCTACCAACCCTTCGCACGGAAAGGGGCGTGAGGGCATGGAGGTGTTTGGCATCGCGCTCGGCGCAGGGCTTGCGGTGGGGCTGTCGGCGCTGGGGACGGGGTACGCGCAGGCGCGCATCGGCGCCGCAGGGCTTGGGGCGATGGCCGAGCGTCCGGAGCTGATGGGGCCCAGCGTGATCCTCATGGCCATCCCTGAGACCGCGGTGATCCTCGGGTTCGTGGTGGCCACGATGATCCTGCTGTTGTTGCGGTGACGCCGGGGCTGCGCGGCACCGCAGGGAGAGACCGCGGGTGAAGGACCGGGCCCTGGCCGAGGCGATCCTGCGCCGTGCCGAGGCCGAGCGCGCGCAGGTGCTGGCGGAGGCTACGGCCACGGCGTCCGCACTGCGGGCGCGGGCGCAGGCCGACGCCGAGGTCGTGCGGGCCGCCGCCGCGGCCGCCGGCCAGGCCCGCGGGCGTCGGGAAGCCGCGCGCCTGTGCAGCCGTGCGCGGATGGAGCTGCTCGCGAACGAAGCGCGCCTGCTGGACGCTGCAGTCCAGCAGGCGCTCACCCGTGCCGCCGACATGCTCGCGACCGTCCGGGAGCGGTCCGACTACCCCGCGATCTTCCAGCGCCTGCTCGACGAGGCGCTGGCGCAGGCACCGCGTCCCGGCCCGATCACCGTGCACGTGGACGCGCGGGATGCGGCGCTGGCCGCGGCCGCGGTCCTGCCGCCAGAGGTGCGGGTCGTCGGCGACCTGCGCTGCGCGGGCGGCGTGATCGTGGAAGCGTGGGACGGCGCATTCGTCGCCGACAACACCCTGGAGGCACGCCTGCAGGCGCAGGCGCACCGGCTGCGCGTGCAGGTCGGGCGCCTGCTGGAGCCGTGACGGTCGGTTACGACTACCTGAGCGCCCGCGCGCGCGGCCTGCTGGGACGGCTGTTGCCAGCCGAGCGGGTGCGCGCGTTCTGTGCCCTCGACGGCGTCGAGGCGCTGGTCGCGGAGCTGGCGGCCACACCCGGCTACGCAGCGGACGTGGCCGCGGTGGCCGGCAGCGCACCACCGCTCGAGGTTTGCACGCAGGCGCTGGACCACCACCGGGCCCGCGTGGCCCGCTTGCTGTGGACGGCGGCGGGCGGCGAAGCGCGGGTGCTGGTGAGCATCCTGCTGAGCCGCAACGACGTCGAGGCTGTCAAGATGGTGCTGCGACGGTGGCACGCGCGCGAGGCCGGCGTCTGGCATCCCCCGGCGGTCGGCGTGCTCGACGCCCAGACCCTGGAGGCGCTCGACGCCGCCGGCAGCGTGCAGGCGCTCGCCGACCGGCTCGCGATGACGGGGCCGACCGGGACGGCACTGGCCCGGGTGCTGCGGGCCGGCCTCCCTGCGCGCCTTGCGGACCTGGAGGACCGTCTGGACCTGGCCTGGGCGGAGGACGTCCTGGCGCGCTGCGGGGAGGGACCCAACGGCCGCGTGGTGCGCGAGGTGCTCGGATGGGAGATCGACGTGCGCAACCTGCTGGCGGCCCTGCGGGGCGGGGGCGAACGCAGGACCTTCCTACCGGGCGGACGCTACCTCCACGACGACTTGCTGCGCGCTGTTGCGGACGACCCCGATCCCGCCGTGGCGGCAGCGTGGCTCGCGCCGACCCCGTATGCCGGCGTGCTGGAGGGCGGTGCGCCGACGTCCTGGCGTCGGATCGAACGCGCCCTCGAGCGACGTGTGCTGGCCCTGCACCGCCGGCTGGTGTTCGCCAGCGATCCGCTCGGCGTGGCGCCGGTCAGCTTCGTGCTCGCGGCCACGCAGGCGGAGGTGCGCGACCTGCGCACGGTGGCCGCCGGGCTGGCTGCCGGGCTGCCGCCGTCGCTGGTGCAGGAGGAGCTGGTCAGTGCGTAGGGTCGTGGCGGTCTGCCCGGCGTCCGTGGCTCCGGGGTTTGCGCTGGCGGGCGTGGAGACGCGAGCGTACACCACGTCACGCGAGGGACGCGACCACCTCCTGACGCTCGTGCGGTCGGCCGAGGTCGGCGTGGTGCTGGTCGACGACGCGCTGATCGAGGCGCTGGAGGCGCCGATGCGGCGCGTGGTCGAGGAGAGCGATCGGCCGCTGGTCGTGCCGGTGCCCATGGGACGGGGCGGCGCGCTGGAGCGCGAGTATCTCGAGCAGATGCTCCGACGGGTGATCGGGTACCACGTACGGTTGCGGTAGGAGGCCGGGCGGACCGATGGGCAGGGTGGTCAGGGTCACGGGCGCACTGGTCGTCGCCGACGCGATGGAGCGTTGCCGGCTCAACGACCTGGTGGCCGTGGGCCACCGGCGGCTGACCGGCGAGGTGATCCGCGTGGACGAGGCGCGCGCCAGCATCCAGGTCTACGAGGATACCGCAGGACTGGGCCTGGGCGAACCCGTGGAAGACCTGGGTGCACCCCTGGTGGTCGAACTCGGTCCCGGGTTGCTGGGCAGCATCTTCGACGGGCTGTTGCGGCCGCTGCCGGCGGTGTTCGCCACCGGTGGGGCGTTCATGCAGCCGGGCATCGTCGCGGCGCCGTTGGACCGCGAGCGCGAGTGGCTGTTCACCCCGCTGGTCGACGAAGGGGCGACCGTTGATGCGGGCGATGCGGTGGGCTGGGTGCAGGAGGGTGGGCTGCGTCACCTGATCCTGGTACCGCCGGGGGTGCGCGGGGTGGTGGCGACGGTGCGGTCCGGGCCAGCGCGGGTCGACGACGCCGTGGTGCTGCTGCACGACGGCACGCCGGTGCGTCTGGCCCACCGCTGGCCGATGCGGCGGGCCCGGCCGCACCAGGGCCGGCGGCCGTCGAGCGAGCCGGTGCTTACCGGCCAGCGCGTGTTCGACACCTTCTTCCCCGTCGCGCGAGGAGGCGTGGCCGTGGTGCCGGGTGGCTTCGGCACCGGCAAGACCGTGGTGGAGCACCTGCTGGCCAAGCATGCCGACGTGGACGTGATCGTCTACGTGGGATGTGGGGAGCGCGGGAACGAGATGACGACGCTGCTCGCAGAGTTCCCGCGCCTGGTCGACCCGCGCACCGGCCGGCCGCTGCTGGAGCGCACCGTGCTGGTGGCCAACACCAGCAACATGCCCGTGGCGGCGCGCGAGGCCTCGATCTACGTGGGCATGACCGTGGCCGAGTACTACCGCGACATGGGGTACCACGTGGCGTTGATGGCCGACTCCACCAGCCGGTGGGCCGAGGCGCTCCGCGAGATCCACGGCCGGCTGGGCGAGATGCCCGGCGAGGAAGGCTACCCGCCGTACCTGGCGGCGCGGCTGGCGGAGTTCTACGAGCGCGCGGGCCGCGTGCGGTGCCTGGGGGTGCCCGCGCGCGAGGGCTCGGTGACCGTGGTGAGCGCCATCTCGCCCCCGGGTGGCGACTTCTCCGAGCCCGTGACCCAGGCCTCGCTGCGCGTGGCCGGAGCCCTCTGGGCCCTGGACGTCGACCTGGCCCACCGGCGGCACTTCCCGGCGGTGAGCTGGGTCGCCAGCTACTCCCAGTACGTACCGGGGCTGGAGGGGTGGTTCGTGGAGCACGGCTCGCCGGCGTGGCCCCGGCTGCGGGCGCGGGCCGTGCGGTTGCTGCAGCAGGAGCAGGAGCTGCAGCAGGTCGTCCAGGTCGTCGGGATGGACGCGCTGCCCGACGAGGAGCGTCTGCTCCTGGACGCGGCGCGCCTGCTCCGCGAGGGTTTCCTCCAGCAGGATGGCTTCCACCCGGTCGACACGCCGTGCCCGCTGCCGCGGCAGGTGACGATGCTGCGGTTGATCCTCGACTACCACGAGCACGCCGCGGCCGCCCTGCGCGACGGCCTGCCGCTGGAGCACCTGCTGGCACACCCGCTGCGCGAGCGGCTGTTGCGGCTGCGCGACGTCCCCCACGACGCGTTCGCGGCGACGGCGGCCGCGCTCGACGCCGAGCTCGCGGCCCTGCGCGACGCGGCCGCCCCGGGCGGCACGGCGCAGGCGACCGTCGACCAGGGCGCGCGCGGGGCGCAGCCGGAGGTGGCGCGCCCTGGCGGAGGGGAGGAACCGTGACCGGCCCCGTGCTGACGTATCGCACCCTTACGCGGCTGTCGGGCCCGCTGGTCTTCGTGCGCGGCGTGCGCCAGGCCACCTACGGCGCCGTGGTCGAGCTCGTGCTCGAGGATGGCAGCCGCCGACGGGGGCAGGTCATCGACGCCGCCGAGGACCTGTCGTGCGTGCAGGTCTTCGAAACCACCGAGGGACTCGATCTTCGCACCACGGCGGTGCGGCTCGGGGAGGCCCAGGTCCTGGTGGAGGTGAGCCGGCGCTGCCTGGGCCGGGCGTTCACAGGGATCGGCGCGCCGCTGGACGGCCTGCCGCCCGTCGTTCCCGACCGCCTGCTGCCGGCGACCGGCGCGCCCCTCAACCCCTACGCGCGCGACGAGCCGGCGGAGTGCGTGCAGACCGGCCTGTCGGTCATCGACGGCATGAACACGCTGGTGCGCGGGCAGAAGCTACCCATCTTCTCGGGTGCCGGGCTGCCGGCGCACGAGGTGGCGGCGCAGATCATCGAGCACGCCCAGCTACCCGGGGGCGAGCCCTTCGCCGTCATCTTCGCCGGCATCGGGATCACCGGGCACGAGGCCGAGTTCTTCCTCGAGACGTTCGAGCGGTCGGGCGCCCGGGAGCGCACCACGCTCTACCTCAACCGCGCCGACGACCCGGCGGTGGAACGCCTGCTGGTGCCGCGCTTCGCGCTGACGCTGGCCGAGTACCTGGCCTTCGACCTGCAGATGCACGTGCTGGTGGTGCTGTCGGACATGACCACCTACTGCGAGGCCCTGCGGCAGGTGGCGCTCGCGCGGCGCGAGGTGCCCGGCCGGCGGGGCTTCCCCGGCTTCATGTACACCGACCTGGCCACCATCTACGAACGGGCCGGCCGCATCAAGGGCCGGGCCGGTTCCATCACGCAGGTGCCGATCCTCACCATGCCCGACGACGACATCACCCATCCCATTCCGGACCTCACGGGCTACGTGACCGAAGGGCAGATCGTGCTGAGCCGCGAACTGCACCGCCGCGGCATCTTCCCCCCGGTGGACGTGCTCCCGTGTCTGTCGCGGTTGATGCACCTGGGCATCGGGCCCGGGCGGACCCGGGAGGACCACAAGGCGCTGGCCGCCCAGCTCTACGCCGCCTACGCCCGCGGCGTCGACGCACGCCGGTTGCGCGACATCGTGGGCGCCGACGCCCTGAGCGAGCTGGATCGGGCCTACCTGGCGTTCGCCGACGAGTTCGAGGAGCGCTTCGTCGGGCAGGGGCGGCAGCCCCGCACCCTCGTCGAGACCCTGGACCTGGGCTGGGACCTGCTGCGGCGGCTGCCGCGTGGCGAGCTCAGCCGCATCGATTCGCGGCTGCTCGACCGCTACCTCGGCCCATCGGAGCCAGCCGCACCGTGAAGCGGACGCGCACCGCCCTCCTGGCGGCCCGCGCGGCGTACACGCTGGCTGCACGGGGCCAGGAGGTCCTCGCCCGCAAGCGCGACGCGCTGCTGCAGGAGATGTTGCGTAGCGCTCAGGAGGTGCTGGCCGCGCGGCAGGATCTGGCGGCGCTGGCCGCCGAGGCGGTGACGGCACTGACGGCGGCCCACGGGCACGAGGGCCCCGAGGGCCTGCGCGCCGCCGCGGCGGCAGCCAGGCGCGAGGTCCTGGTCGATGTCGAGGTGCGCAACGTGTGGGGGGTGCGCGTGCCCGCAGTGCGCGCGGCGCCCGTGGTCCGGCGGCCGGCCGACCGCGGCTACGGGCTGCTGGGGACTTCGGCGAGCGTCGACGACGCCGCGGGCGCGTTCGAGCGACTGGTGGGGTTTGCCCTCGAGCACACGCCGCGCGAGGTGCGGCTGCGCCGCCTGGCTGCTGAGATTCGCCGGACGAGCCGCAAGGTGAACACCCTGCGGTACGTCCTGCTCCCGCGCCTGGCCCGGGAGGCACGGACCATCGCGGCCGCCCTGGACGAGCAAGAGCGCGAAGACCTGTTTCGCCTGCTGTTGCTCGGCCAGCAGGACGAGGCGACGTCGCCGTGATGGGGCGCGCGCCTGCAGACGGTGCGGCAGCGGGGATCCGCTGGTTGATCCGGGTGCGGTGGCTGGCCGCCGCGGGGGTGGCGCTGGCAGCGCTGACGCTCCCCGCGGCGGCGGCGCAGGTCGGTGTCCCAGTGGTGGGATCCACCGGTCCGGTGGCCGCCCTGGCGGCTGCCATCGCCACCTACAACACGGTCTTCTGGGTTCGGTGGCGCCGCCGGGAGGCGCCCGCCGGCCAGGTGCGTGCCGCGGTGGTGGTCCAGATCGCGCTGGACCTGGGGGCGCTCTCGGCGCTCCTCCATGCCAGCGGCACGGTCGAGAATCCGCTCATCGTGGCCTACGTCTTTCACGTGGTGATCGCCGCCATGTTGCTCTCGCCGCGGGCCGCGTTCCTGGTGGCGGGTGCCGGGCTGCTCCTGGCCGTCGTCCTGGCCGTGGCCGAGATGACCGGCGTGCTCCCCCACCGGCCGCTGGTGCGCCTGCTGCCCGCCGACCTGTACCGCCACCCTGCGTACGTGGGCAACGTCCTGCTCTCGCTGACAGTGCTGCTGGCCGCGACGGCCTACATCACGGCCACGATCGCCCGACGGCTGGCCGATCGCGAGCGGGCGCTGGCTGCGGCCACCGACCTGCTGGCCGCCTCCGAGCGCCGCAAGTCGCAGTACGTGCTCATGGTGGCCCACACGGTCGACACCGCGCTGGGCGACGTCCGCCAGGCGCTGGCGGTCATCGACGGCCAGATGCGCGGGGAAGTGTCGGAGCGCGCGCGGGCCATGCTGGCGCGCGTCCAGACCTGGCTGGCAGGGCTCGAGACGTTCGTGCGCGACGTCCTGGACCTCTCGAGCCTCCGGGCCGCCGGCGAGCTGCCGCGGACCCACGTCTACGTGCCGCGGCTGCTCTACGAAGCCGCCGCCGACCTGCGCGAGGTCGCGACGGCGCGGGGGGTCGCCCTCGATGTCGAGGTCCCCGCCCACGTGCCCCCGGTGTTCGCCAACGGGCCCGCGCTGGCGCAGGCGCTGCGCAACCTGCTGCGCAACGCCCTGACCTTCGGCCGTCCCGGCGGACGGGTGACGGCCCGGATCGACGTCGACGCCGACCGCCTGCGGGTCATCGTGGCCGACGACGGGCCCGGTATCGCGCCCGAAGACCTGCCGCACATCTTCGAGGAGTTCTACCGCGCCGAGCGCACGCGGCACCTGGCCCCGGGCCGCGGCCTGGGGCTGGCCATCGTGAAGTACGTCGCCGAGCTCCACGGGGGCGAGGTGACGGTGTCCACCCGCGTGGGCGAAGGCAGCACGTTCACCCTGACCCTGCCCGTCGCGCCAGGGGTCCGGGCTGGCGCACCGTCCGCTGGCGGCTGATCCGCGGGTGCCCGCCACCGGCACGGGGCCCGAGGGCGCTGGTGGCCGTTCACCCGTGGGGCGCTGCCCACAGCACCGCAGCGCCCCACGGCACGGTGCTGCGGCACCGTGTGATCCGGGTCGAGGATGGGTGCGGTCGGTGGCGGCCTAGCGCTTCCGGCTCAGCAGGTTCTCCAGGAACTCCTCGTGCCGCACCTCGTCTGCCAGCAGCTCCGTGGCCAGCTGGTAGGTGACGGGATCCTTCCCGAACGTCATCTTGGCCAGACGCTGGTAGGCCTGGATCGCCGCGGCCTCGGCCTTGAGCTGGTCGGCCACCATGCCGTCGGCGTCGGCCCGGTCCGCGCGCGGCGCGGTCCACGGGCCGTTGGCACCCCGCTCCCAGTCGACCGGGTGCACGACGGGGTCGCCGCCCAGCTCGATGATGCGGGTGGCGAGCTTCTCCGCGTGGCCGAGCTCGTCACGGGCTTCGTTCTTGAAGTGCTCGGTCAACTCTTCCCCGTGCCAGCCCTCGGCGACCAGGGCCGTAATCCAGTAGGAGTAGAAGGCCAGCAGTTCGTCCAGGTAGGCCTTCCGCAGTTCGGCGAGCAGCTGCTCAACGTCGAGCTCGACGATAGCACGTCCGGTCTGTCCCATCGGACCCTCCTCGCGACGAGATGGTGTTCGCGTGGACCCGTTCTACGCGCCGACAAACCCCTCGACGGGCACCAGCCGCTTCGCCACCGGATCGACGGCGAGCAACAGGCTCTCCAGAGCGACGGCGCCGAGCAACGGCGGACCGCCGGGTGCGACGAAGCAGGGGGTCGTGACCTCCTGCCCGTTCAACGTCAGCCGCACTTCTGCGACGGGCCAGACGTCGCGCCGGCCGCCGGCCAGCACCACCGGGTGCTGCCGTGTGGGGCGCAACGCCAGCCGGTCCGCGAGGTCGCGCGGAACCACCAACAGCGTGGCGCCGGTGTCGACCAGCAAGTCCACGTCTTCGACGATGCCCGTCGGCCCGGCGAGACGGCCGGCGACGCGAAAGAGTTCCACACCATCATCATACCATCGGCTGTCGCTCCCGGGCGGCATGGGGCCGGCGGTGCGCTTGGGGGGCTACGTCCGGCCGCTGCGGGCCTGCACCAGGCGGCGGAGCATGATCACCAGCACCAGGATCACGCCCCACAGGGCGTTGGCCAGGTGGGCGCTGAGTCCCATGAGGTTGAAACCGGTGGCCACCACCTGCAGGATCGCCACGGCCACCACCAGGCCGGTGATCGTCGCCGCGCCGCCCGAGGGATCCACGCCGCCCAGCACCGCGATGAGGACCGTCAGGAGCAGGAAGGAGGAGCCGTAGTCGGCCTGGGCGGCATTGAAGCGGGCGATGAGCAGCAGGCCGGCGATGCCGGCCAGGACACCTGAGGTCAGGTACGTGCGGAAGAGCATCACCGGCACGTCGACGCCGGAGAAGCGGGTGGCCGTGGGGTTCGATCCCAGGAGGTACTCCACCACGCCGAAGGGCGTCCGGTGCAGCACCACGGCGATCGCCGTGGCGGCGCCGGCGAAGAGCAGGAAGGGCACCGGGACGCCCAGCAGTGTGCCGCCACCCAGGAAGAGGAAGGACGCGGGAAAGCCCGCCAGGACGGCCCCGCGGGTGACGGCCAGGGCGATCCCCTTGACGAAGATCATGGACGCCAGGGTGGTGATGATGGGCGGCACGTCGAGATACGCCACGATCGCGCCGTTGGTGACACCCACGGCGAGGGCCGCCATCAGCCCCAGGACGACGGCGGCGGGCGTCGCGTACCAGCCCGCGCTCTGCGTGAGCACGTACGCAGCGGTGATGCCAGCGAGGTTGGCCGTGGACACGATCGAGAGGTCGATGCCGCCGGTGAGCATGGGCAGCAACTGCGCCAGCGTCAGCATCCCCAGCAGCGGCATCTGGATCGCCATCGAGGCCAGGCTCTCCAGACCCAGGAGCCGACCGTCGGTGACGACGGCCAGCAGCCCGGTGACCACCACCAGCATCGCGCCCAGGACGGCCAGTTCGCCGTACCGGGCGATCCAGGTCGCCTGGCGGTCATGCATCGTGGATCCGCACCGCCCGTGCGCGCCGGCGGCGCTCCTGGGCGGCCGTGATGGCCGCCGCGGCGGCGATGAGGAGCCCGATCACCGCGTCGTGCCAGTAGGACGAGATGCGCAGCAAGATGAGGCCGTTGCGGATCACGGCGATGAGCAGCACGCCCAGGATGGTCCCGCCGACCGTCCCCGCACCGCCGAAGACACTGGCGCCGCCCAGGACCGCCGCCGCCAGGACGTCCAGCTCGCGTCCCACGATGGCGTTGGGCTGGATGATCTGGGCGAGCTGTGCCTGGACGAACCCTCCCATCCCGGCCAGCAGGCCCATGTACGCGTACACGAACAGCTGCAGGCGCAGGATGGGGAACCCTGCCCGCCGTGCAGCTTCCGCGTTGCCGCCCAGCGCGTAGATCCGGCGGCCCACGGCCAGGAAGTTGAGGACGACCCAGGTGAGGAGCGCGGCGGCGCCCCAGAAGAGGATGGGGGTGGACAGGCCGTACTCGGCGCCGCCGGCGGTGGTGAACCGGACGAGCTTGTACTGCGCGAACTCCTGGAACGGCATCGGCAGGTCGGTGATCCAGGTGCCGCCGGTGAAGACGATCAACAGGCCGTAGAACGTGCTCAGGGTCGCGATGGTGATGATGACGGGATGCACGCGGGCGTAGTGGACCAGCAGGCCGTTGACGAGGCCCAACGTCAGCCCGATGGGCAGCGGGATCAGCAGGGCGACCCATACCGACGTGATCCCGCGGGTGGTGAGCACCAACCCCATGAGGTACTGCGCTACCGTGGCGACCGCGGTGAACGACACGTCGATGCCGCCCGAGACCAGCACGACCAGCTGGCCCAGGGCGACGATGCCCAGGAACGCATTGTTCCGCAGGACGTCGAAGGCGTTCTCGGCGGTGAGGAACTCGGGGCGCCCCGCGGTCACGATGGCCGCGAGGACTACCAGTACCGCGACCAGGTACGTCTCGGTACGCCGCGCCAGTCGCCGGACCACCCCATCCATGGCCGTCAGGCGGTCAGGGCCCGCTGCAGCTCGGACTCGCTGGCGTCCGCGCCGCTGACCTCGGTCACGAGCCGACCGTGCTTCATGAGCAGGATGCGATCGCACACCGCGAGGGCTTCGGGGACCTCCTCGGTGACGAGCAGGATGCCCACCCCCTCCCCGGCCAGCCGGTCGATGATGTCGTAGACCACTGCCCGGGCGCCGACATCGATGCCCGCCGTCGGGCGATCGAGGATCAGGACCCGGGGGCGCGTGGACAGCCACTTGGCGATGACGACCTTTTGCTGGTTACCGCCCGAGAGCGCGCTGACCGGCTGGTCGATGGAGGGGGTGCGGATGTCGAAGGCGCGCACGACGTCCGCGCAGAACGCCGCGGTCCGCCGCGGGGCCAGCCATCGCCCGGGACCGGTGAGGCGGTCCAGCACGGTTACCACGAGGTTGCTGCGGACCGGCTGCCGGGCCACGATGCCCTGGGACAGCCGGTCCTCGGGCACGTAGGCGATCCCCGCGCCGACGGCGTCGGCGGTGGTGCGCAGGCGCACGGGCCGGCCGTCGACCAGGACCTCGCCCGCATCGGGGGGGTTCATCCCGAACAGCGCCAGGGCCAGTTCGGTCTTGCCCGCGCCCAGCGGGCCGATCAGGCCCACGACCTCCCCGCGGTGCAGGGTGAAGGAGACGTCGGCAAACTGCCCGCGTCGGCGCAGGCCCCGGACCTCGAGGATCGGAGCGCCTGGAGGGCGCACGCCGGACCGGCGGCGGGCGGGAATGGTCCGCCCGGTCATGAGCTGGACCAGGCGGTCACGGTCGACGGCCGATCGGTCGAACGTGCCCACCTTGCGACCGTCGCGCAACACGGTGATCCGCTGTGCGATCTCCAGGACCTCGTCCAGCTTGTGGCTGACGAACAGCGTGGCGATGCCGTGGGCCTGGAGATCTCGCAGGATGCCGAACAGGCGCTGGGCTTCCCGCTGGGTCAGCGAGGCGGTTGGCTCGTCGGTGATCACCAGCCGGGCGTCGCTGGCCAGGGCCCGGCAGATCGCCACCAGCTGCTGGTCGGCGACCGGCAGCGTGCCCACCGGCGCATCGAGCGGCAGGGTCACCCCGATCCGCGCCAGGGCGGCCTGCGCGATCGCCGAGACCGCCCGCCAGTCCACGATCCGGCGCCCCGCGGTCACCCGGAGCAGGGCGATGTTCTCGGCCACCGACAGGTTGGGAAACAGCGCCAGGTCCTGGTGCACCACCTGGATCCCGCGACGGAGCGCTTCTGCAGGGCTCAGGCCGCGCACCCGCACCCCACCGATCTCCAGGTCCGCGCCCGGGTCGGGCGACACCACGCCGGTCACGATCTTGATCAGGGTGCTCTTGCCCGAACCGTTCTCCCCGACCAGACAGTGGATCTCTCCGGCGCGGATCTCCAGGTCCACGTCCTGGAGGGCGACGACCCCGCCGTAGCGCTTGGTGACGTGACGGGCCCGCAGGAAGACCTCAGCCATCGGACGCGGAGGGGATGGGAGGCGCGCCCATCCCCTCGTCTCGTGACATCCCGCACGCGCCGAGCACGCGGGCGTGCTAGAAGCCCATCTTCCGCGCGTCGTCGGCGCTGCGCATCAGGAGGATCTTGTTGAAGCTGATGACCTTCCCCTTGATGGCCAGCTTCCCCAGCCCGGGCACCTCCATTCCCGTGGCGAGCGGGGTGCCCTTGAGCATCGTGCTGGCCACGGCCACCATGGCGTAGCCGGCGTCCCGCGGATCCCACAGCTGCGCCCACTTCATGGACCCATCGGCCAGGTACGCGACGGCCGAGGAGGGGATCGCGCTGCCGCCGACGACCACCTTGTTCCGGAGCCCTTTCTCGCGGACCGCGGCCGCGGCGCCCAGCGGGCCCAGGCTGCCCCACCCGATGACGGCGTGGAGGCGCTCCCCGTAGGTCTTGGTCAGGTCCAGCACGGCCTTGCGCGAGTCGTCCACGCTCTCGGCGGTGGGCAGGCGCGACGTGAGCTCCTTGAGGTACGGGTACTTCTCCCGCGCGTACTTCAGGGCCACGTCGGCCCAGTAGTTGTGCAGGGGAACGGTGAGGCCGCCGACGAGCATGACGAACCCGCACGGCGACGCCGTGGAGCAGCGGATGCCGAGCTGCTTGAGCCCCCGGTCCACTTCGTCGATGGCCAGGCGCCCGTAGGCGTCGCTGTCGATCATCTCGATGTCGTAGTCGATGGCAGCGGTCTCGAAGGGCGACTCGTGGGTGAGCACCACGATCTTCTTCTCGCGGGCCCGGGTGAACACGGGCGCCAGCGCCTTGGCGTCGGTGGGCACCACGGCGACCGCCCCGACGCCGCGGTTGACCACGTCCTCGACCATGGAGACCTGGGCCGCGGCGTCCGCCGTCGACGGCCCGACCTGGGAAGCCTTCACGTTGAACTTCGGGCCGGCCTCCTCGACGCCCTTGGCCATGCGGTTGAACCACGGGATACCGGTGATCTTCACCACCACGACGACCTCCTGCCGAGCCTGGGCGGCGGCACGCGGAGCGACGAGGGTCGGGACGATCAGCGCAGCGGTGAGGAGCGCCGGCAGGACCGCCGTGACCAGCGCCGTCCGTATTCTCATTTGCCGTCCTCCTTTCCGTATCCGGTGGTCCGTAGCCCACCGGGGCACGATGGCTGCGACGGGGTTCGTGCCCCGTCACCTTTTCAGCGTAGGACGGCTGGCCTTCTCTCGCCATCCGGCGAGGGCCCGATTCGGCGTCCCGGCCGCGGAGCACCGGCAGGCACCACCCCGGTCGCACCGGTGGGGCCCGCGCCGGCCGTCGCGCACGTGCCATGTCCGCGCCCCGGGCGTCGTCCACACCGCTGCGCGACGGGTCCGGCCCGGTGCCCCGCCCGCGGGGGTCCGGCCCGACGGACGAGGGCACTCCGGGCCGGGCCGTGCTGCGCACTACCTGACCACGGGCAGGTTCGCCGCTTTCCAGCCGTTCAGCCCGCCCCGCAGGTTGCGCACGTTGGTGTAGCCCCACATGCGCAGGACGGTGGTCGCCATGGCCCCGCGCACGCCGATGGCGCAGTAGACGATGATCGGGGCGCCACGGCTGTCGGGCAGGCGGTCCAGCGCCTTGGGCAGCTCGCGGATGGGCACGTGCACCGCGCCCGCGATGCGCTCGGTGTCCCACTCGGCCTTCTCGCGCACGTCGAGGACCAGCGGCTTCGCCGTCTCCATCAGGCGTTCGGCTGCCTGCGGGTCGATCTGGTAGAAGTCGGCCGGCATCGTGGTCAGCACGCGTTCGGCCGCCACGAGCAACGGCTTCTCGATCCACTCCTTGGTGACCGCCGGACCGACGACGGTCAGGGCCACAATCACCGCCATGGCCACGACGAGCGACTTGCGCATGATCGCTCCCTCCCTGGTGTGTTGATGACCTCCGCCCCGGATCGTCAGAATCTCCTCGAGCTCACCGCCGGCGTTGCATCACCTCCCGTTCGCTGCCCCGGCACGGGCCGGGCGCTCTCAGCCTCCACGGGCTACCGCCGCCCGCCCCTCACAGCCCGTGCTGGCCCGCGTAGACCAACACCACGCGCAGCGCCAGGCCGCCTGCCAGCGCCAGCGTGCACGAAGCCACGGCCAGCCGCCGCGGGCAGCGGTGCACCGTCACCTCGCGCAGTCCCACCGCCAGCGGGACCGCCATGCCAGCGCCGACGACGAGGGTCCAGAACGCCGGCGCCCACACCCCGCGCACGAGGGCGGCGGCCGCAGCCTGGGGGGCGGCGCCCGAGGTCGCCAGCCCGGTCAGGTAGAGGCCCAGCAGGGCCAGCTTGGTCGCATGCAGACCCACCTCTGCCCGTACGAACACCGGCGCCCACGGGCCGCGCGGGCGCAGCAGGAGCAGCAGCGCCACGGCACCCGAGAGCCCCGAGGCCAGGAAGAGCGGTCCGAGCATCGGACTGTTCCAGGCCGGTCGCGCGACCATGGTGCCCAGCAGGATGCCGGTGTACAGGCCCAGGCCCACGCCAAGCCACAGGTTGATCCACGCCAGCCACCGTCCGTGTCGGGCTGCCCACCGCCCGACGTGCTCCAGAACGCGGTGGAGTCGCGGGAGCCTGCAGGGGACGCTCGCGCGGGCCCGCATCGCGAGGAGGGCAGGGATCGCCGCCAGGGAGGAGGTGAGGAGAACCGCCAGCAGGATCCATGCCCCCCACGACATCGGGCTGGTCGGCCGCAGGGTGACGTACAGCCAGAACGGCGTGAGCTTGCTCCCCAGGTCCAGCCACAGCAGCACCAGTCCTGCCCCGATCAGCGGCGGGACGAGCAGGGTCGCCACGCGCACCGCGGGCAGGTACTCGCGGCGCCGCCCGGCCAGCACCGCCCACGACGCGACGATCAGCAGGCCGGCCGCCAGGCCGCCCAGGAACAGGTAGGCGGCCACCTCCCAGCCCCACAGGTCGAGGTGCGTGTTCAACACGTCGCCGTGGCGCTCGACCGCCGGCGCGACCCCGCCGCCGACCGCCGCCATCACCGCGGCGCTTGCGGACGCCGCAGCGCCCCTGCGGCGGCAACCGCTCGATGGCACCGTCGCGGTCACAACGGTCATCGTCCCGTCACCTCCGCCGCCTGAGCGGGCATGCCCTCGCCACGCGCTTCCGGCAGGCTCACCCGGCCGTTGAGGAGGAAGAACTTGGGCCGTGTCCCCAGCTCTGGTCGGTCGACCTCCACGCGCGCGGCCGCGGCGATGGCCTGCCGGAGGGGGCTGGCGGGATCGTCGAGGTCGCCGAAGACCAGCGCGCGCGTCGGGCAGGCCTCGACACACGCCGGAAGCCGTCCGGCGGCGATGCGGTGGTCGCACAGCGAGCATTTGTCCACGACGCCACGCGGATGCGGGTAGCGCATGCCGTAGGGGCACGCCGTCACGCAGGCCCGGCACCCGATGCAGATGTCGTAGTTCACCAGGCAGAGGCCGTCGCGGGTGACGTAGGTGGCCCCCGTGGGGCAGACCGGCACGCACGGCGGACGCTCGCAGTGGTAGCACTGCAGGTGCAGGAACGTCAGGCGCAGCGTCGCGGGGTCGTCGCCCGTTGTGACCTCGCCCACCCGTCGCCGGAAGAACCCCTCGGGCACCTGGTTCTCGACGGCGCACGCCACGGCACACGCCTGGCACCCGATGCAGCGGTCGAGGTCGACGGCCATGCCGTAGCGTGGCATCGTCAGCGCCTCCCGTCGGCGTCCCGCGGCGTGATGGCTGCCGCTGCAGCCCGGCGCGCCGGGGTGGCCGCTGGCGCCGTCGCGCTCCGATCCTGCACGGCTGGCCGCCGCCGCGTCGCCCCGCCGGAGGTCCCCACCGGCTCCAGCCGCACGACGTTGACCCGCAGGCCCGCGCCGCCGCTGATGGGATCGAGCGCATAGCGGGTCTGCAGCGCCGTGTCCGAGACGCCCTTGCCGTGGGCGCGGCGCATGCCCGGCGCATCGTGCCCGAAGCCGTGGACGATGTAGACGCAGTCGCGCCGGATCCGGGCCGTGGCGCGTACCGTCACCGGACCGCTGCGGGCGCCGTCCTGGTTGACCAGCATGACCTGGTCGCCGGTGCGCAGGCCCAGGGCGGCGGCCGCCTGGCGGTTCACCCAGACCTCGTTGGTCTCCATGAAGCGGGCCAGGATGGGGTTGTTCTGCGTGCGGGCGAAGGTGTGCACGGGCGCACGGCCGTACAGCAGGCGGAAGTAGCCTTCGGGCGGCTCCGGGATCGGTTCGTATCGCGGCAGCGGGTCCAGCCCCGCCCGGGCCAGCTCCTCGCAGTAGAGCTGGATCTTCCCGCTCGGCGTGGGGAACGGTGAGCGGGTCGTCCAGTCCTCCAGGTAGGGCCTGCCTTTCTGCACGTGCACACCGGTCTTCTTCAGTTCCTCGAGCGTCAGCCCGATGGAGTTGAGCCGCTGCTCCAGGTACTCCTCGATGGTGGTCCAGGGGAAGTACTGCTGGAGCCCCAGGCGCAGGCCCAACTCCCGCGCGATCCACCACCCAGGCTTGGTGTCGTACAGCGGTGATACGACCGGCTGGCGCAGGGCGATGAACGGCCGCTTGTGCGCCACCGTGATCAGGTCGTCGTAGCGCTCCAGGTAGGTGCACTCGGGCAGGACCACGTCCGCCCAGCGCAGGTGGTCCTGGGGCAGGATGTCGATGACCACGTGGAAGTCCAGGGCGTCCAGCGCCTGGCGCGTGCGGGCCGGATTGGGCAGCGAGTGGAACAGGTTGACGGCGTAGGTGACCAGGCCCTTGATCGGGTACGGCTTCCCGGTGATCATCGGCTCGATCAGTTCCTGGATCGCGATCCCGCCGCGCAGGAACCGGGTGCGACCGCCGTCGGCCCTGGGCTTCCGTCCTGCGGGGACCTCCGGACCGGAGGCCGTCGGGCCCGCTCAGCCCCCGGCCTCAGAGCCGATGGGGAAGGGCGGCAGCGGGTACTCGTCGACGTAGGGCGCTTCGGGGATGTAGAAGCCCCCGGGTCGCCCCCAGTTGCCCAGCAGGACGTTGACCAGGTAGAGCGCCCGCAGGCGCTGGGTGTCGTTGCCGTACCAGACCACGTGCCGGCCGGGCACCACCACCGCGCGCGGGCGGTAGCGCGCCAGGTCGCGGGCCACCTCGGCGATGACCTCGGCCGGCAGCTCGGTGATGGCCGCGGCCCAGGCGGGCGTGAACGGCCGCACGTGGGCCGCCAGCTGCTCAAAGCCCTCCGTCCAGCGAGCGACGTAGTCCCGGTCGTAGAGCTCCTCGGTCACCAGCACGTGCAGCCACGCCAGCAGGAGCGCAGTGTCGGTGCCGGGCTTGATGGGCAGGTAGCGGTCGGCCTTGCCGGCCACCGTCGAGAAGCGGGGATCCACCACCACGACCTTCGCGCCCCGGGCGCGTGCGGCCGCGAACTCCTGCATCATGGTGTTGTGGGCGTTCTCGCCGATGTGGGTACCGAGCAGCACGATGTAGCGGGTATGCTCCCAGTCCACGGGCTCGTGCCCGCCCAGCGGGCGGCCGAAGGTCAGCAGCGCCGCCACCTCGCGCGGGGTGGTGCACATGCCGACCGACGGTTTGGCGGCGTTGGGCGAGCCCCACGCCGGGGCCAGGTAGTCGACGAACCAGCGGTCGCCCGCGTAGTGCCCGAAGAACGCCACGGATTCCGGCCCGTACTGTTCCTTGATGCGCAGCAACGCCCTGGCCGTGACGTCGAGGGCCTCGTCCCACGTCGCCTGGCGGAACTTCCCCTCGCCGCGGGCGCCGGTACGGATCAGCGGCCACCGCAGTCGGTCGGGGTCGTAGAGTTCGCCGATTCCACCCAGGCCCCGGGCGCACAGCCGGCCGTTGGACTTGGGGTTGTCGGGATGGCCCTCGAGCTTCCACACCCGGCCCCCGCCCACGTAGGCGATCGCCCCGCACCGCCACAGGCACATCTCGCACACCGTGGGGACCGCGGTGGTGGGCTGCTGGTACCAGAACCGCCGCCTGGGCGGCAGCAGGCGGCGCACCGCGGGCGCGGACGCCGCGGCGGCCACGGCCGCCGTGCTGCCCGTGACGATCAGGAACTCGCGCCGCGACAGTTTCATCGGGCACCGACCTCCAGGTCCTGCGGCAGCTCGCGCAGCACCGGGCAGCGGGCGACGGCCCGGTGCCACAGGCCCCGCTCCCGCTCCATCGCCCGCCGCACCAGGCAGACGGCAGTGGCCAGCCACTCGCCGTCCATGCGGTCGCGCGGGATGCCGGCACAGGCGCCGGCGTCCCACACGGCGGCGCGGTACTGGGACTCGCTGGCAGGCAGCAGCACCAGGACGCGCAGGTCCGGCGTGTGGTGGCACATCTCGTCCACGAACCGCGGCGTGGCGTCCACGGCGATGTCCCAGTCCAGCAGCACCGCGTGAGGCCGCCAGGTGGCCACGCGGGCCCGGACCTCGGCGGGGGTCGCGGCGTCTGCCACCTCGAGGTCCAGCGGGAGCAGCGACCGGGCCGCCGCCACGACTTCGGCGACCGTCTGTTGCAGCTCCGGATGGGGTTCGGCAATCAGCAGGCGGAACGCCACGGCCACGTCACCGCTCCCATGGTGGCGCCCCTGGGCGGTGGCGAAAATCAGGGATTCCTGGAAAGGTCGGGCGCAGTTTTCCCGACAGCACCGGGGGCGGTCCGCAGGTGGACGCTCGATGGCGCCGGCGCCGCCCTGGCGCAGCGGCCCATCACGGCAGGGAGGCGCGCCGTCCGGGCGAACCGCAGCAGGTGGCCGCCCGCGGGGTCGTCCGGTCAGGCGCGTCCCGCCGCGTCACGCGGTGTGTCCGGCCGCCCGGAGGCGGGCGGCGGCCTACCCCCTCTGGGTACGGGCGGCGTCGTACTCCTCGCGCGTCGCGAACCGCCCTCCCTCGACCTCCCGCTCCACGAGCGCGTAGTGACGGTCGAAGGTCATACGAACGGTCAGCAGGCGATTGCACCGGCTGCCCAGGACCTCTTTGTGCAGCGAGTACCCGACGATGCCATCGTCGAACTCCTGTACGAGGTCCCAGCGGCGGTCCACCCGCACGGCGATCACCTCGCCGCACCGGTCGCACCGTACGTAGAAGACGATGGCCGTGTCGTCTTCCGTCGGTGCCCGTGCCCGCAGGAAGGCCCCAAGCCTGCGCCAGAGGCTCACCGCTGCACCTCCACGCGCTCGCTGGCCGCCCGATGGGCTCGCCGCAGACACTGGCCGAGGTTGGCGACGAGGCTGCGCCGGCTGGTGACGACGAAGAGCGGCACCGGCCCACGCACCTGGTACACGCCCTGTCCCGCTCGCACCACGACACACCCCGTGTCGCGAAGGCGGACGTCCCATGCAGCCGGTGCCAGGAACTCCCGCGCGAAGACCTGTGCCACGTACGAGCGCCAGGAGATCGGACCTGCTGATGGCCATCGCGTCCATCGTAGAGCGGCGCGTGCGAGGCCACAACCGCCTGCACCCACCTGCGCGCCCGGGCAGGATCCCCAAGACACCCGTCGTACTCGCTGAGGGGGCCGCGCGCCGGGGGGTGACTGCGCGCTGCCGGTTACCGCCCGTCCGTCGGACCGGGCGTCTGCCGATGATCGACGACCACGACTACGCCCGCGTGGTGCGCGCCCTGCCCGTGCTGCGCCGCGCCGACCCGCAGCTGGTCCGCGAGCTCCGGGAGGCGGCCACGCTGGTGCGCCTGCCCGCCGGCAGCGACGTCTTCGCCGAGGGCGATCGGGTGGAGGCCATCGCCTTGCTGCTGTCGGGGAGGGTGCGCGTCTACAAGATCGGGGAGTCCGGTCGCGAGATCACCCTCTACCGGTTCGGCCTGGGCGAGTCGTGCGTGCTTACGGCGAGCGCCATTCTCCACCGCAGGACCTTTCCCGCCATCGCGACCGTCGAGCAGGACGCCGAGGCGGTGCTGGTGCCGGCGGACACGTTCCGCCGCTGGGTGCACCGGTTCGACCTGTGGCGCGACTTCGTGTTCGACATGCTGGCGCAGCGGCTGGCCAGCCTGCTGGACGTGCTGGACCAGGTGGCCTTCCGCCGGCTGGATACCCGTCTGGCCGCCTGGCTGCTGACGCGGGCCCGGGGGCACAACCCGGTCCGGGTGACCCACCAGCAGATCGCGGCGGAACTGGGCACCTCGCGGGAAGTGGTCAGCCGCGTGCTGGAGGAGTTCGCGCGCCAGGGGCTCGTCCGGACCCGACGCGGTCTCGTCGAGATCGTGGACGTCGCGGGGCTGCAGCAGCGCGCGGCTGTGTGACCATGTCACCGACGGCGTCCCGCTGCCCCTCTACAGTGAAGGCGAAGACACGCTGTCGAGGGGGATGGGACCAATGGAGGGATTCGTGGGGTTCATGGCCTCGCCCGCCGGCCGCCTGCTCCGCATCGTGGCTGGCGCGGCCCTGATCGCCTGGGGGCTGCTGCGCCTGGGCGGCGGGACCGGGATCGCTGTGGCCGTGGTAGGGGCAGTGCCCCTCCTGGCAGGGTTGCTGGACTTCTGCCTGTTCGCGCCGCTCTTTGGCCGTCCATTCGGCGGGGCGGCGATTCGCGCCACGCGTAGGTAGCGGGGATCGCAACGGGGCGGGGGTGCCAGCGGGTGTCAGGGTACGGCGGACACCGACGCACCCCCGCCCGGGGCGCAGACGAGGGCGATGCGATGGACGAACTGCAGGCCACCGTCCGGCTGACCCTGGAGGAGGGCTATCGGTTCGCGGTGGAGATGGACCGGCCCGAGTGGGCGCTCGTGGTCGACGAGGCGCCGCCGCTCGGGCAGGGCACGGGGCCCAACCCGGCCCGCCTGCTGGCCGTCGCCGTCGGGCACTGTCTGTCCAGCAGCCTGCTGTTCTGCCTGCGGAAAGCGAGGGTCGATGGGGCCCGCGTTCGCACGACCGTGACCGCGACCATCCGGCGCAACGCGCGCGGCCGATGGCGGGTGAGCGGGTTGCAGGTGACGATGGCCGTTGACGGGATCGATCCCGCGCAGCAGGGCGCGGTCGGGCGCTGCCAGCAGGTCTTCGAAGACTACTGCATCGTCACCGAGAGCGTCCGGCACGGTGTGCCGGTGGACGTCGCGCTCGAGGTCCGGGAGGCGTCGGGCGCCGGGGAATCGGGCCGGGACCGGATAGGCGCGGGTGGACCGACGGCGTACACTGACAGGTGATACGCCCCGCGGCGACACAGCCGCCACGGGCCCCGGGAGGCGTGGGACGGCCATGGGCAAGGACACGTTGACCATCACCGACAACCGCACCGGGAGGACCTACGAGCTCCCCATCGTCTACGGCACCTATCCGCGCTACGGCGCGGCGATACGGGCCAGCGACCTGCGCCAGATCAGGGTCGACGACGACGACTTCGGGCTGATGGCCTACGATCCGGCGTTCCTGAACACCGCATCCACCCGGAGCGCCATCACGTTCATCGATGGCGAGCGGGGCATCCTGCGCTACCGCGGTTACCCCATCGAGGTGCTGGCCGACCGGGCCACCTACCTCGAGGTCGCCTACCTGTTGTTGCACGGCGAGTTGCCCACGCGGGCCGAGCTGGACGCCTGGACCCACGAGATCACGCACCACACGTTCATCCACGAATCCATCAAGAAGTTCCTGGACGGGTTCCACTACGACGCGCACCCGATGGGCATGCTCATCGGCACCGTGGCGGCGCTGTCCACGTTCTACCCCGAGGCCAAGCAGATCCACGACCCGGCGGTGCGGCGCAAGCAGATCGTCCGTCTGATCGCCAAGATGCCGACCATCGCCGCGTTCGCGTACCGGCACAGCCGGGGCCTCCCCTACGCGTATCCCGACAACGATCTCTCCTACACCGGCAACTTCCTCAACATGCTCTTCAAGACCACCGAGGTGAAGTACACCCCGCACCCGGTGCTGGAGCGGGCGCTGGACGTACTGTTCATCCTGCACGCCGACCACGAGCAGAACTGCAGCACCAACGCCATGCGGGGCATCGGCAGCAGCCACGCCGATCCCTACGTGGCCCTGGCCGGCGCGGCCGCCGCGCTGTACGGGCCCCTGCACGGGGGCGCCAACGAACAGGTGCTGCGCATGCTGCAGGAGATCGGCAGCAAGGATCGGGTTGGCGCATACCTGCGGCGGGTCAAGGCTGGTGAGGTCCTGCTCATGGGCTTCGGTCACCGTGTCTACAAGCACTACGATCCGCGGGCGCGGATCATCAGGCGGGTCGCCGACGAGGTGTTCGCGGTCACGGGGGTCAACCCGCTGCTGGAGATCGCCCTGGAACTGGAGCGCGTGGCGCTGGAGGACGACTACTTCGTCACGCGGCGGCTGTACCCCAACGTGGACTTCTACTCGGGGATCATCTACCAGGCCATGGGGTTCCCCGTGGAGATGTTCCCGGTGCTGTTCGCCATCCCGCGCACCGCGGGCTGGCTGGCCCAGTGGGAGGAGCTGCTACGGGATCCCGAGCAGAAGATCAGCCGCCCCCGTCAGCTCTACGTGGGGCCCGACGTGCGCGAGTACGTGCCCATCGAGGCCCGGGGGCGGGGGCAGGCGGCCTGAAGCAGGTGCGCCCCTGACGCCCCCGCGGGGGCCACGGACCGCGTCGACGCCCACCGTGGCCGCTACGGCCACGTGCCGCGCAGGCCCTGCAGGAAGATGCGCGCCGTGACCGGGCCGACCCCCTTGAACTGCTGGAGCCGCCGGGCGAGGTCGCGAGGGCCGGTCGCCTGGGCCAGCAGCCCGGTCACGCTGCCGTACCGCTCTTTGAGGGCGGCGCACACCTCCAGGAGCTTGGTGGCCGTGGAGAAGTCATAGCGCACGTAGTGTCCGCGGTCCAGCACCGCGACCAGCCGGTCCCACCCGGCCGCCAGGATCGCGTCGGGACTGGTCAGGCCTTCCCGCACGAACTCGTCGTAGGCGCGCCGCGCCACGGTCTGCTGAATGGGTTTGCCGAACAGCAGGCAGGCCAGGAACCACTTGAACCGCTCCTGCTCCTGCCCGGACGCCAGGTCGATGCCAAGATCGGCGGCGAAGAGGCGCCGACGCCGCCGTGCGGCGTGACGATCAGGATCTCGTCTCCGGTGGCGGAAGGGGGGAGACCTCCATGCGGGTCAACGCGGGGGGACGTCGTTCACCGTCGGGGCGCGGGCACAGGTGGTACACGGCCACGATCTCACCGACAGCAGGGGTGACCAGCGCCTCGGCGCCGCAGGCCGGGCACCGGACGGTCACCGGCGCCGGTCGGGTCTTCGTCGTCTCCTGGGTCGCGACCACCATGGGCCTCCGCCTCGTCGGGCATCCCCTACAGATCTATTATACCGAGGCGTGCAACCCTCGCACTCCCGGCCTGCGCCCTGCTCCAGCAGGAGCCGGCCCCGGCGCGGCGCGTGGTATCGGCTACGCACCCGCGCGGCGGCAGCCGCGTCATCGCACCACCCGCAGCTCCCCGGTCATCTCCGGATGGTACGTACATTGCATCCTGTAGGTGCCCGGGCGATCGATCCTCACCGTGAACCGGCTCGTCTGTCCCGGATTGACGGCGATGTCGGAGGTGATGTCGCCGCCCTCGACGCCCTGGATCACCAAGTTGTGCACCGTCGTGCCCTGGTTGGGGGTCACGAACTCGTACGCGACGCCCGCGGTGATCTCGACGCTGGACGGCTCGTAGAAGTTGTCTTTCATGAGGATGGTGATCACGCCGCCGACCCGTGGCGGCCCTGCGGTGGGCGTGGGCGCGGGCTGCGGGGCACGGCCGGCGCATCCGCCGGCGCCCACAAGGGCAACGATGAGGAGCCACACCGTGCATCTCATGGACGACACCTGCGTCGGTGCATAGTGCGGCCGGCGACCGTTCACACGCGCGGCCGCGACGGCCACCCGGTGGTCTCGGGGTGCCAAGTCTGCAGGAGCCGGACGTAGTTCCCCCGCTCGAACGCCGCCGGGTCCGGACAGCGTCGCAGGCTCAGGCTCCCCCGCATCTGGGCCACGCTGTCGTAGCCGTGGTCGTGCATCCAGGCCTCGAGCTCGCGGCGCACCACCGCCAGGTGCTCGGGCCCGTGGCGCAGCAGCGCCGAGGTCATCTGCACCGCGTGGGCGCCGGCCATGATGGCCTTGACGGCGTCCCGTGCGGTGTGCACGCCGCCCGAGGCCGCCAGCGACGCGCGCACGTGGTCGCAGAGGATCGCCAGCCAGCGCAGGCGCAACAGCAGCTCGGCACTGGTGGACAGCTCCAGGTGCAGCACCACCTCCAGGGCCTCGGGGTCGATGTCGGGCTGGTAGAACCGGTTGAACAGCACCAGCCCGTCGGCCCCGGCGGCGTCCAGCGCGGCCGCCAGGTGCGCCAGCGACGAGTGGAACGGCGAGAGCTTCACCGCCACGGGGATCGTGACGCTGGCCTTGACCGCCTGGAGGACGTCGAGGGTGCGGCGCTCGACGGCCGCTGCGGGCTCGGCCGGGTCGGTCGCCACGTGGTAGACGTTGAGCTCGATGGCGTCGGCGCCCGCCTCCTGCATGCGGCGCGCGTAGTCGGTCCACCAGCCCGGCGTGTGCCCGTTGAGCGATGCGATGACCGGCACGGAGACCAGGCGCTTGATCCGGTGGATCTGGTCGAGGTACTGCTCGGGCCCCAGCGCGAACTCGCCGGGCCGCGGGAAGTACGAGAGCGCCTCGGCGAACGATTCGGCGGGCGTCTCCATGTGGTAGTGCGTCGCCAGCTGCTCCTGGAGGATCTGCTCCTCGAACAGCGAGTGCATGACGATGGCCGCCGCCCCGGCGTCCTCCAACCGGCGCACGGTGTCCAGGTCGTCCACCAGCGGCGAGGCGCCCGGCATCAGCGGGTGCGGGAGGTGGAAGCCCAGGTAGGTGGTCGTCAGGTCCACGGCGGCGACTCCGCGGTCCTCAGTCGGCGGCGCTGCCCGCGCGGGGGGCCGCCGGCTCCTCCGCCGGAGCGGCGGGCAGCTTCGCCAGCTGCTCGTAGATCCGCCAGCGGGCCCGCACGTCGTTCCGCGCGGCGTCCAGCAGGCGGCGGGCGCGCTCGCGGTCGATGGCCTCCACCATGCGGAAGCGCGTCTCGTTGTAGGTGAAGCGGGCCAGGTCGCCCTTCGGCGGGCCCGAGTCGAGCTGCAACGGGTTCTTGCCCTCGGCCGCCCGCCGGGGGTCGTAGCGGAACAGCGGCCAGTAGCCGGTCTCCACCGCCAGTTTCTGCTGTTCGGCGCCGAAGGCCAGGTCGTAGCCGTGGGCGATGCACGGACTGTAGGCGATGATGAGGGACGGGCCGGGGTAACTCTCGGCCTCGAGGAACGCCCGCAGCGTCTGGGTGTCCTTGGCGCCGAACGCCACCTGCGCGACGTACACGTGCCCGTAGGCCATGGCCATCAGCGCCAGGTCCTTCTTGGCGGTGGGCTTCCCCGCCGCAGCGAACTTGGCCGCCGCGCCCCGCGGGGTCGCCTTCGACTGCTGGCCGCCGGTGTTGGAGTACACCTCGGTGTCGAGCACCAGGATGTTGACGTCCCGCCCGCTGGCCAGCACGTGGTCGAGGCCGCCGTAGCCGATGTCGTAGGCCCACCCGTCGCCGCCGACGATCCACACGCTCTTGCGCACCAGGTAGTCGGCCAGCACGTCCAGGCGTCGCGCCGCCGGGTCGTCGAGCCCGGCCAGCCGCTCCCGCAGCGTGGCGACCCGCGCCCGCTGGGCGGCGATGCCCGCCTCGTCGTGCTGGTCGGCGGCCAGCAGCGCCGCCGCCAGGTCGGCGCCCACCGCCGGCGCCAGGCGCTCGAGCAACGCCCGGGCCTCGGCGGTCAGCTGATCGATCGCCAGGCGAAAGCCCAGCCCGAACTCGGCGTTGTCCTCGAACAGGGAGTTGGACCACGCCGGCCCCCGGCCGTCGCGGTTGGCCGCGTAGGGCGTCGTGGGGAGGTTCCCGCCGTAGATCGACGAGCAGCCCGTGGCGTTGGCGATCAACAGCCGGTCGCCCACCAGCTGGGTGAGCAGCTTCAGGTAGGGGGTCTCGCCGCACCCCGCGCACGCGCCCGAGAACTCGAACAGCGGTTCCAGGAACTGGGAGTCCTTGACGTCGTGGCGGCGCACCCGGGTGCGGTCGAGGTCGGGCAGCGTGAGGAAGAACTCCCAGTTGGCCCGCTCGGCCTCGCGCAGCGGCGCCTGGGGGGCCATGGCCAGCGCCTTGTGCCGGGGGTTGGTGCGGTCCTTGGCCGGACACACCATGACGCACAGGCTGCAGCCCGTGCAGTCGTCGGGCGAGACCTGCAGGGCGTAGACGTGATCGAGCAGCTCGTGGCTGCGGAACGGCATGGTCTTGAAGGTGGGCGGCGCGCCGTCCACGGCGGCGGCAGGCACCACCTTGGCACGAATCACCGCGTGCGGGCAGACGAAGACGCACTTGTTGCACTGGATGCAGATGGCAGGATCCCACACCGGGATCTCCTGGGCGATGTTGCGCTTCTCCCAGCGGCTGGTGCCCACCGGCCAGGTCCCGTCGGGCGGGAAGGCGCTGACGGGCAGCAGGTCGCCCTGGCCGGCCAGCATCACGGCGGTCACGCGGCGGACGAAGTCGGGGGCGTGGGCGGGCACCACGGGCGGCCGGCCGCGCGTGGCGGTGACGCGCCCGGGCACGGGCACCTCGTGGAGGTGGGCCAGGGTCTCGTCCACCGCCTGCCAGTTGCGCCGGACCACCTCGTCGCCCTTGCGCCCGTAGGCCTTCTGGATCGCGTCCTTGATCCTGGCGATGGCCTCCTCGCGCGGCAGCACGCCCGAGAGGGCGAAGAAGCAGGTCTGCATGATGGTGCTGATGCGGCCGCCCATGCCGGTCCGGCGGGCCACGTCGCTGGCGTTGATGGTGTAGACCCGCAGGCCGCGCTCGACGATCTGCTCCTGCACCTCGCGGGGGAGGTGGTCCCAGAGCGCGTCGGGGCCGTACGGGGCGTTGAGCAGGACGACCGCGCCCGGCGCCGCGTAGCGGAGCACGTCCACGCGTTCCAGGAACGCCCACTGGTGGCAGGCAACGAAGTTGGCCCGCTGGATCAGGTAGGTCGAGCGGATCGGCCGCGGGCCGAAGCGCAGGTGCGAGATCGTCATCGACCCCGACTTCTTGGAGTCGTAGACGAAGTAGCCCTGGGCGAACAGCGGGGTCTCCTCGCCGATGATCTTGATGGAGTTCTTGTTGGCGCTCACGGTGCCGTCGGCGCCCAGGCCGAAGAAGACGGCGCGGGTCACGTCGGCGGGCTCGATGTCCAGCGCCGGGTCGTAGGGCAGCGACAGGCCCGTGACGTCGTCGGTGATCCCCACCGTGAAGCGGCGGCGGGGCGCCGGTCGGGCCAGTTCGGCAAAGATGGCCGCCACCATGGCCGGGGTGAACTCCTTGGACGAGAGCCCGTAGCGGCCGCCGATGACGAGCGGCATCGGCCGCCGGGCCGCCGTACCGTCGGTGGTGGCCTCGTAGAGGGCCGCGACCACGTCCAGGTAGAGGGGCTCGCCGGGCGCTCCGGGTTCCTTGGTGCGGTCCAGCACGGCGATGGCGCGCACCGTGGGCGGCAGCGCCGCCACGAAGTCGGTGGCCGAGAACGGCCGGAACAGTCGCACCTTGACCACGCCGACGCGCTCGCCGCGGGCCACCAGCCACTCCACCGTCTCGTGGGCCGTCTCGGCCCCCGAGCCCATGAGGACCACCACGCGGTCGGCTTCGGGGTGGCCCACGTAGTCGAACAGGTGGTACTGCCGGCCCGTCAGCGCGGCGAAGCGGTCCATGGCGTCCTGCACGTGCTGGGGACAGGCGAGGTAGAAGGGGTTGCACGCCTCACGGGCCTGGAAGTAGGTGTCGGGGTTGTGGGCGGTGCCACGCACGACCGGGCGGTCGGGCGACAGCGCGCGACGACGGTGCGCCTCGACCAGCTCGTCGGGGATCATCGCCCGCAGGGTCGCGTCGTCGACGGGCGCCACCTTGTTGATCTCGTGGGAGGTGCGGAACCCGTCGAAGAAGTGCAGGAACGGCACGCGGCTGCGCAGCGTGGCGGCGTGGGCGATGCAGGCCAGGTCGCCCGCTTCCTGCACCGACCCCGACGCCAGGATGGCGAAGCCCGTCTGGCGGCACGCCATGACGTCGGAGTGGTCGCCGAAGATCGACAGCGCGTGGGTGGCCACGGTGCGGGCGGCCACGTGCATGGTGAACGCCGTCAGCTCCCCGGCGATCTTGTACATGTTGGGGATCATCAGCAGCAGCCCCTGGGAGGCGGTAAACGTGGTGGCCAGGGCGCCGGCCTGGAGCGCGCCGTGCACGACACCGGCGGCGCCGCCTTCCGACTGCATCTCGATCACCTCGGGGACCTGGCCCCACAGGTTGCGCCGCCCGGCGACCGCCCACTCGTCGGCCAGCTCGCCCATGGGCGAGGAGGGGGTGATCGGGTAGATGGCGATGACCTCGCTCAGGCGGTAGGCGACCGAGGCGGCGGCCTCGTTGCCGTCGAGGGTGACCATGGCGGTCGCCGTGCTGGGTGCCATCGGGTTCACCTCCCGTCCCCCGCTGTCGACCCGGCGGGGGCGCGCATGGCCCGCAGCGCGGCCATCACCAGCTCCAGCAGGCCTGCCAGCTCCGGGCTGCGCAGCAGCGCCACGACCTCGCGCAAACGCAGCGGCGTGCGGCGCGCTGCAGCTGCGGGATAGGCGGCGTTCACCGCGGCTGGGACCTGCATGGCGGCCGTGAAGAACGGTCCGTAGGCGAGCTGGCCCAGGGTCCCCAGGACCATCATCAGGTTGGCTACCATGCTCATCAGCTCGGGGCGCGTCGAGGCGCTGAACGCCTCGTCGAACTCCTCCAGGACCGCCTCGGCGGCGGCCAGCAGGCCGGTATCGGCAAGCCGCTGGACGATGCGCACGCCCTGCTCGAGGGCACCGGCGTTGCGCGCGACCTCGGCCAGCAGGCGCTCGAGGGCCTGGCGATCCTCGGGACTCAGGTCAGAGGCGAGCGGGGGGGAGCTCTGTGCGTTCGACATCGCGGTCCTCCCTAGGCGCCGAAGAGACTGGCGAACCAGAAACGCTCGAAGCCCGCCTTGACCGCCCGGAACAGCCGCATGCCGCCCAGCATGCGGCAGTCCGGGTGCGGGGCGCGGCCGTAGAGCTTGTCGGTGAAGTCGCACCAGACGGCGGCGCCCATGTAGCCCGTGTCCATGACACACACGCCCACCATGTTGTAGAGCTCGCCCACGAAGACCCCGCGCACCCGGTCGAGGATCTGGGTGACCACGTGGTCGGCCTGGAGGTGCGCGAAGACCCCCGCCATGCCCAGACCGATCGTCGGTGCCACCACGTCGCCGATGCCGTAGACCTCGGGGTACCGGGGCGAGATCATGGCCGGGAGCACCACGTCCATGTAGCCGCCGGCGGCAGCCAGCGGCGATGCCCGCACGGGCGCCGGCGCCTCGTGCGGCGGGACCACGACCGCCAGGTCGTACTCCAGCGTGCGGCCGTCGGCGGCGCGCAGCACGCGGCGGTCAGGATCGTGTGCGGCCAGGGTGAAGCCGCCTTCGAAGCGCACCCGAAAGTCGCGCATGAACCGGCTGAAGCCGTCCACCATGAGGGGGCCGAAGGTCTCCATGGGGCGCTGCCACGGATGGAACACCGTGATCTCGGTCCGGTCGGAGACGTGACGCTGGTCGGCCAGGTAGCGCAGCATGAACGCCACCTCGAACGGCGCCGGCGGGCAGCGGTAGGGCCACGCCACCGGCCCCACGACGACCCGGCCCCCCTGGAAGGTCGCCAGCCGCTGGTGCAGCGCCAGCGCGTGGTCCAGTTCCCACGGTGCTTCCACTCCCTGGAGGGTGGGGTCCTCCTTCAGCACCGCCCCCAGGGCGACGATGAGGAAATCGTAGTCCACCGTGCCCTGCTCGGTCACCACCCGCCGTGCGTCCGGGTCGATCGTCTGCACCGTCGCCTGCATCACCCGTGTGCCGTATCGCGCTTCGAGCAGGCGCAGCGGCCGGCGTACCTCGTCAGGGCGACGCCGGCCGGTCATCACCCACAGGTAGGACGGCCGGTACTCGTGCCAGGGGCTGCGGTCGATCAGCACGACCTCGACCTCGCCCGGGCGGCTCCACTGGGCGAACCGTCGGGCGGCGATCGCCCCGCCACTGCCCCCGCCCAGGATGACGACACGTCGCATGGCTGGCCTCCTCTAGGCTGCAGATCGCTCGTCGCGCCAGGCGGCCCCGTGGGGTGCGCTCCACGCGGTGTCCCGGCCAGACGCCGACGCTGCCTGGCGCGCCGGTCCCTCCCATCCACGCACAGGACTACTCGGCGTCGCTCAGACCTCCTCCAGCAGCAGCCCCCGGCGCAGCGCGTAGCGCACCAGCTCCGCACGGGTGCGGAGCTCGAGCTTCTCGAGGATGCGCGCGCGGTAGGTCTCGACGCTCTTGGGGCTCAGGAACAGGCGTTCGGCGATCTCGCGGGTCGTGTATCCTTCTGCCACCAGCTTCAGGACCTCGCGTTCCCGCTCGGAGAGCCGGTCGTAGCTGTCCTGCTCCTCACCCGCCCGCACCCGGGCCACGAAGTCTTCCAGCAGGGCGCGCGCCGCGGCCGGGTGGAGGTAGGCGCCACCGGCGGCCACGGTGCGAATGGCGGTGATCAACTCGACGTCGGCCGCGGTCTTGTTGACGTAGCCAGCCGCCCCGGCCTTCAGCACCGGAAACAGATAGCGCTCCTGGGCGTGCACCGTGAGGATCAGCACCTGGGTCCGCAGGCCCAGCGCGCGGAGCTGTCGCGTCGCCTCCAGCCCGTCCATCTCGGGCATGCCGATGTCCATCACCACCACGTCGGGATGCGTCTGCGCGGCCAGGGCCACGGCCTCTCGCCCCGTGGACGCCTCGCCCACCACCACCATGTCGGGTTCGTGCTCCAGCAGCGCCCGCAACCCGGCGCGCAGCACCGGGTGGTCGTCAGCCAGCAGCACGCGAATCGTGTTAGCCACCGTCGACGGCCCCCGGTGCGGCGACGGGCAGCGGGACCGTGGCGGCGACGGTGGTGCCGGCGCCCGGCGCCGAGCGGATGTCCAGGCGGCCGCCCACCAGGGCGATGCGCTCGGCCATCCCTGCCAGGCCCAACCCGCTGGCGCCGTTGCGTGCCGCCGCTGGGGTGGCCTGCCCTACCGCGCGGCCGACGCGGGCGGGGTCGAAGCCAACACCGTTGTCGCGGACCTCCAGGTGCACCTCGCCCATGCCATGCCACAGGCGCACATCGGCCGCGGTGGCCCTCCCGTGCCGGCGAGCGTTGGTCAACGCCTCCTGGGCGACGCGGTACAGCGCCAGCTCGACCTCCGGCGGCAGCCGCCCGTTCAATCCGGCGGTCACGGTGACGCGCATCTCGCCGGAGGCGTTCAGGGCGTCGGCATGGGCAGCCAGCGCCGCAGCCAGGCCCAGGTCGTCCAGGACCGACGGACGCAGCTCCACCGCGATGCGGCGGACGTCGTCCAGGGCCCGTGCGGTCAGTGCCCGCAGCTCACGGACCCGTGCCCGGACCTGCGTCGGCTCGTCCGTCTGCTCCAGCAGCCGCAGGCGCACCAGCAACGAGGTGAGGGCCTGCGCCGCCTCGTCGTGCAGCTCGCGGGCGATGCGCCGGCGCTCCTCTTCCTGGGCGCGGAGGATCTGCCCCGGCAGACGGCGCAGCCGCTCGGTCTGGGCGTCCAACGCCGCCACCATGCCGTCGAAGGCGTCGGCCAGGTGCTCCAGGCGCTCGTCCCACAGCCCGTGCCGCTGGACGCGCACGCCGGTGGCGCCGGTGCGTACCGCCTCCACCGCCCGCTGCAGGTGGTCGAGGGGACGCAGCACCGCCCGCAGCACCACGAAGTTGGCCAGCACGCTGGCCGCGATGCCTGCCAGCAGGAAGCCGGCGATCAGCTCATAGTGCGGCGACGACGGGTGGGCGGCCCCGTGGCGCACGGCGATCAGGGTGCCCCCCACGGCACCGATCACGATGATGGCGGCGTTGGCTCCGAGGATGCGGTGCAGGATCGGCACGCGCCGCCAGAGCCGCTGCCACCGGCCGCCGGGTACCGGCGACGTCTCAGCCTGCGTGTCCGTCACCGCGCACCTACCTCGCCGCCGCCAGCGCGCCGCCGGCCAGGCGCCGGTGGGCCCTGGCCACGAGTTCCTGGCGGTAGGTCTGCAGGTCCAGCGGACGCCGGGCGACGCCGTCGGCCATGGCGGCTTCGGCCACGGCGGGGGCCACCCAGACCAGCACGCGGGGGTCGAGCGGTTTGGGCAGGAAGTAGTCGGGGCCGAAGGTCACCTGGGTGAGCCCGTAGGCGTCGCGGACGGCGAGGGGCACGTCTTCCTTGGCCAGCGCCGCCAGCGCCCGGGCGGCCGCGATCTTCATGCGTTCGGTGATGGCGCGGGCCCGCACGTCGAGCGCCCCGCGGAACACGAAGGGGAACGCCAGGACGTTGTTCACCTGGTTGGGGTCGTCGGAGCGGCCCGTGGCCATCAGGACGTCGGGACGCGCCGCGCGCGCGTCGGTGTAGGTGATCTCGGGATCCGGGTTGGCCATGGCGAACAGGATCGGACGTGGAGCCATGCGGCGGACCATCTCGGGCGAGACGATCCCGCCCACCGACAGGCCCACGAAGACGTCGGCTCCCTCCAGGGCCTCGGCCAGCGTGCGCGCCTGCGTCTGGACCGCAAAGCGCGCCTTGTAGGGGTTCATGTTGACCGCACGCCCTGCGTAGACCACCCCAGTGGTGTCCACCAGGGTGATGTGCTCGCGCGGCATGCCCAGCTCCACGAAGAACGCCGCCGTGGCGATGGCCGAGGCGCCGGCGCCGCTGATGACGGTGCGTACGCTGTGCACGGGTTTGTCGGCCAGTTCCAGCGCGTTGAGCAGCGCGGCGCCCGTCACGATCGCCGTGCCGTGCTGGTCGTCGTGGAAGACGGGGATGTCCAGCAGCGCCCGCAGGCGCTCTTCGATGACGAAGCAGTCGGGGGCCTTGATGTCCTCCAGGTTGATGCCGCCGACGGTCGGGGCCAGCGCCCGCACGATCCGCACGACCTCGTCGGGGTCGGTGGCGTCGATCTCGAGATCGAACGCGTCCACGTCGGCGAAGGCTTTGAAGAGCAGCGCCTTCCCTTCCATGACGGGCTTGGCGGCCAGGGCGCCCGTCTGCCCCAGCCCGAGCACGGCCGTCCCGTTGCTCACCACGGCCACCAGGTTGCCCCGGGCCGTGTACCGGTAGGCTGCCTCGGGGTCCCGCTGGATCTCGCGGACCACCTCGGCGACCCCGGGGGTGTAGGCCAGGCTCAGATCACGCTGCCCGGCGCAGGGCTTGGTGATGGCGACGGCCAGCTTGCCTGGCCGTCCCCGGGCGTGGTACTCCAGCGCTTCCTCACGGGTGATCTGCACGGCACCGCCTCCAGGGTGGCAGACGCCACGGTTCCTGTTCCAGCGTAGCGAGGCTACCTGCGCCCTCCATCGGGCAGGGGCCCGATTTTCCCTGGGGCGGACGCGGGGCGCCCGTGCGGGGGCGGATCGGCTCGGCGCCCGATTGGCCGCCCGGTGGGACCCGGCCTATCGTCGAAGGGGACGGCCGGAGGTGGTGACGATGGCAACACTGCAGCGCATCCTCGTGGGCACCGACCTCTCGGAGGTCTCGCCGGCGCTGTACGCGCTGGCGCACGCCCTGGCCCGCCAGTCCGGGGCGCGTCTCGTGGTCGCGTACGTGGCCGATCCCGGCGAGTACGACGAGCTGCGCCGCGAGCGACCCATGGGCGTGGACGAGTTCATCGAGCGGTTCCGCGCCACCATCCTGCTCGACTTCGAGGACGCCACGGACGGGGCGCAGCCCGCGCAGGTCGTGGTGCGGATGCGCCAGCGTGGCGTGGCCGAGGACCTGCTGCAGATCGCATCCGACGTGGAGGCCGACCTGGTCGTCGTTGGTACCCACGGCCGCACCGGCCTGCGGCGCGTCCTGCTGGGCAGCGTCGCCGAGGCGGTCATGCGGCACGCTACCACGCCGGTGCTGGTCGTGCCGCACGCGGTGGCGTCCAGGTTCGCGCCCGCAGCGCGCGCTGCCCCGACGACCGCCGGCGGGTCGGCGACGTAGCCCGCGACCTTCGCCGCGTCCGGCGGGGCGTGGCATGCTGAAGACGGCTGCACACGCCACGCCGGCCAGGGGCTCGGCCGCGTGACCGGTACGGGTGGGAGCTGACCGGCCGGGTCCCGCGCGCAGCCCGGGCTCCGCGGTGCGGTGGTGGCCTGGCCCGGGCCCGCCGGTCGGGCGGGGACGGTGTGGGGGGCGGGCATGCGGCTCGCGCTGGTGGGGGACGTGATGCTCGGGCGGCTCGTGAACGAGGCGCTGGCGCGCCTGCCGGCCACGTACCCCTGGGGCGATGTTCTGCCCGTCCTCCGGGCAGCGGATGCGCTCGTGATCAACCTGGAGTGCGTGCTGGCCGACCGCGGGCGGCCGCAGCCCGGCAAGACGTTCACCTTTCGGTCCGACGCCAGGAACGTCGCGGTGCTGACTGCTGCCGGCGTCCGGGCCGTGTCGCTCGCCAACAACCACACGCTGGACTACGGCGCGGGAGCGTTGCTCGAGTGCCTGGCGGTGCTCGACCGGGCAGGCATCGCTCGCGCCGGTGCCGGCCGCACCCTCGACGAGGCTCAGGCGCCGGCGGTGGTGCAGGCCGGCGACGGCGTGCTGGCGCTGCTCGCCGTCACCGACAACGAGCCCGGCTGGGCGGCGACGGCCGACCGGCCCGGGGTGTGGTACGTGCCCGTCGACGACCCCGACAGCCCCGCGTTCCGCGCGCTGCTGGCCCAGGTGGCCCGGGCGCGCGAGGTCGCCGACCTCGTGATCGTCTCGGCGCACTGGGGCCCCAACTGGGGGCTGGCCCCGCCGCTTGCCCACCGGACGGCGGCGCAGCGCCTGCTGGAGGCCGGGGCTGGTGTGGTCTACGGACATTCGGCCCACGTCGTCCGCGGGGCGGCGTGGGGCAAAGACGGCCTGGTGCTGTACAGTTGCGGCGACTTCGTCGACGACTACGTCGTCGATCCGGTACAGCGCAACGACTGGTCGTTCGTGTTCGTGCTGGACGTGCGCGGCGGCCGCGTGGAGGGGGTGCGGCTGGTGCCGACCGTGATCCGCGACTGCCAGGCCCGTCTGGCGCGCGGGGCGGAGCGCGACGCGATCGTGCGACGGATGCAGCGACTGTGCGCCGACCTGGGCACCGAGACGCGGTGCACCCCGGACGGCCTGGAACTCCTCGCCCCCTTCTGATCGGGAACCGCCTGTCATCCCACCCCCCACGAGCACAGGCGGTGGCCTGCGCCCCCCACCGATGGGAACCGCCGTCGCGGGCACCGGTCCGGGGCCGGGGGATCCGCGGCCACGGAAAATACGTTCCGCGCCCGATGGCGCGTTCGGGGACATATGGTATTGTTGAGATCGAGGAGCGCAAGTTGACGGGCGAAGTAGCCGAGTCAAACGCTCCGTACGTGGACGTCGAGAGTCCACCAAGTGTACTTCGGGGGTAACTCCGGAGAACGGCTGGCGGACGGTAGACACCGGCGGCGGAGCCAAAGACGGTGAAAAGCCCGTCGACGAGCGCTCCTCTTCGGTTCTGTCGGCCTCTGGCTTCGTCGCGACTGCGATCCTGCTACGATCGTTCCAGGGACGCCCATCGGTCGCTCGCCCCAGGAGACGGGCGGCCGCCGCGATGAGCGCCGCGAGAGGGTGGGCGATGGACGAGGAACACGCCGTGCACATTCCCGCCAACGGCGAGGTGCTGGAGGGCGGTCTGGTGCTGCCCGCGCGCAGCGCCGGCCTGGTGCTCTTCGCCCACGGCAGCGGCAGCAGCCGGTGGAGCCCCCGCAACCGGCACGTCGCACGGGTCCTGCAGCAGGCTGGGCTGGGTACGCTGCTGTTCGACCTCCTCACGGCCGCCGAGGAGGCCGAAGACGTCCGCACCGCGCGGCTGCGGTTCGACATCCCGCTGCTGGCGCGCCGGCTGCTGGCGGCCACCGCGTGGGCGCGCGCCGACCCGCGCACACGCCACCTCCCCATCGGCTACTTCGGCGCCAGTACCGGTGCGGCCGCAGCCCTGGTCGCCGCGGCACAGCGCCCGGAGGACGTGGCCGCCATCGTCTCGCGGGGCGGCCGCCCCGACCTGGCCGCCGACGTGCTGGATCGCGTGCGCGCACCGACGCTGCTGATCGTTGGCGGGCGCGACCTGGCAGTGCTCGAGCTGAACCGGCAGGCCCTGGCGGCGCTCCAGGCCGAGAGCGAACTCGCCATCGTCCCGGGTGCCGGGCACCTCTTCGAGGAGCCTGGCGCCCTGGACGAGGTGGCGCGGTTGGCCGCGGGGTGGTTCCGCCGGCACCTGCACGCAGCGTAGCAATCTCCTCGGGGAAGACGTTGATGTCGGTGTGGCAGACGACCAGCTGATCCGCTCTGCGACCCGAGGCCTGAGGGCGCTCAACGTGGAGCGGGCGTCTCGCCTCCCCTAGGACGCGCAGCCTGAGGGGACGCCAGAAAAGCGCCGCCAGTTCTCCACTTGCCACGCACCCTGACGCTTGTTGGACCGGCAGCGCCTGAGGGGACGCTAGAAAAGCGCCGCCAGTTCTCCTCCTGCTGCTGTGGCGACGCCGGCTCGTGGTCCTCGCAGTCCACCCGCAGCAGGCCGTCGCCGAAGGGGGCGTCCACGAACTCGCAGTGGTGGGGTGTTTGGGGGTCGGCGTGGGCGTACGGCCGGAAGTACCGACAGGTGACGCACATGCGGGACACCGGGATCCGTCCCGCCTTCTGGAGGTGCCGGATGGTCTTGAGCAGCACCCGGAGGAAGGCAGCCTGCTCGGCCTCGGGCAGGGACCGCACCGCCTCCAGGAGCAGCTCCGGCCAGCCTGCCACGCGCTCCGCTTCGTTGCGGCCTGCGGCGGTGAGGACCAGGAGCCGGGCTCGGCCATCCTCCGCCACCCGGTGCTTCCGGACCAGGCCCTTGCGCACCAGGGCATCAGCGGACTCGCTGGCGGTAGCGGGGGTGACCGCCAGGGCTTCGGCGACCTCAGACACCCGGGCGCCCAGCCGCCCCCGGAACCTCAGGTAGCCCAGGATCTGCGCCTGGGTGGGCGTGAGGCCCCGTCCCATGGCCTCTTCCCACGCGTAGCTGCGCAGGGTGGTGCTGATGCGCCCGAGCGCCTGGGCCACGCGTTCGACGGTCTCCTCCCGGCTCCCAAAGGGACCTCCTAACCGCCCGCTCCTGGTCATCGCTGCCTCCTTGACGCTCCGCTGCCCTCTATAGTACATTGTTAGCACTCCAAAATACAGGAGGGTGGTTCCCGTGACCCACCGTACGCGTACCCTGGCCGTGGCGGCCCTGGCCGCCGCCGTTCTCCTGCTGCCCGCGGCGCAGCCCGTCCTGGGCGCCCCCGCTGTGCGCCGCTACCAGGTCGTCATGAAGTTCTGGAAGGCCACGGTGGCGGAGGTCTCCACCATCGCGGTGACCAACCTCCCCGCGGACGCCTTTGCGTACGCAGGCGAAACCGTGGAGTTCGTGGTGCGCAACGACAGCCCCATCCCGGAAGGCTTCGCCATCGACGCCTTCGGCGTCAAGGAGGTCCTGCAGCCCAAGGAGACCAAGACCGTGCGGATCCGCAACGTCCGTCCGGGCGCCTACACCATCTACTGCCACCTGCACCCCATGAGCGTGCACTACACTGGCACGCTCCTGGTGGCGCCGCGCCGCTGACCGCAGCTCGGGCCCCTTCGGGACTCAGAGGACCGAAGGTCACCGGGAGTCGCTCTCAGGAGCCTTCCGACGACGGCCCTGCAAGGCGACTCCGCCCTGGACGCGCTTCGTGGGGGAGGCGGCGTAGTAGCCGCTCCCGCGCCGGGGTGTTACGCCACCGAGGCGTCCTCGAGCGCAGCTGACGATCGCTACTCCCGCAGCGCCGCCAAGCGGTCGGGGTGTCGGAGCTTGGCGAGCGCCCGGTTCTGGATCTGTCGGGCCCGCTCGCGCGTGACGCCGAAGATCCGCCCCACCTCGTCCAGCGTGTGCGGCCGGGCGCCGGCCAGCCCGAACCGCAACACGAGCACCCGACGTTCCCGCGGGGTCAGCTCCGCGAGCGCCCGAGCGAGGATCTGCCGTTCCAGGGCGGCGAAAACAGGCTGCTCGGGGGCCAGCGCGCCGCGGTCGGAGACGAACTCGCCCAGGGTGGCTTCTTCTTCCTCGCCGACGGGAAGGTCCAGCGAGACCGGTTCCTGAGCAACCTGCGTCAGGTCGCGCACCACGGCCGCCGACAACCCCGTCGCGCGTGCCAGCTCGGTGGGGGTCGGCTCGCGTCCCAGGTCCTGGCGCAGCTGGTCGGTGACCCGCGTGAGTCGTGCCAGCGTGTCGCGGACGTGCACCGGCAGTCGTACCGTGCGCGCCTGGGCCGCGAGGGCACGCGTGATCGCCTGACGGATCCACCAGTGGGCGTACGTGCTGAACTTGAGCCCCCGGCGCCAGTCGAACTTCTCCGCCGCACGCAGCAGGCCACGATTGCCTTCCTGGATCAGATCCAGCAGCGGCACCCCACGCCCGACGTACCGCTTGGCCACCGCCACCACCAGCCGCAGGTTGGACTCGACCAGCCGCTGGTAGGCCGCCCGGTCGCCCTGCTCGATCCGGCGCCCCAGCGCTGCTTCCTCCTCACGCGTCAACAGGGGCGCCCGTGCGATCTCCGACAGGTAGACCCGCAGGATGTCCTCGCCGTCGCCTGGCCGTTCGACGGCGGTCAGGTCCTCCGTGCGAGGGTGGAGAGCGACCGGCGGGCGAACGGGTACGGCCGCCGCAGGCCGGCGTCGGCGCGGCGCAGACGGGCGCGACCGTTGCACGGCCAGGTCGGATCTCCGCGGGTGCGGCCGATGAGGTCGTAGCCGGCCGCGAGGTCGCGGGAGCGCGGAACGCGCGGCCGTAGCGCGCACCTCAACCCCTCCCCATGTGCTGACAGACTGCGGCAGGACCGAACCACTGACGTCCGCCACCGACGCTGGGTCGCCACGCACCCGGCAGCGCGTGCGACGACCCCGATGCCCGCATGGTCGACCCTCCGCGGCACACCCGCGCGAGCGGGTGCCGTCTCCATGCTATGGCGCGCGGCGGTGTGGTGGTATCGGGCCCCTGCCCGATTCGCACCGGACCTCGGTTCCAACTGGCGGTCACCGGGCCCGCCCGTCGGTCCGGCTACAGCCCGCTGGCCGGTCCGGCTACACGGCAAGCCCGCGCAGCGTCCGCACGAGGTCGACCGCCAGGCGGGCTTTGGGCACCCAGGCGTCGGCCTGCAGGCGCAGCGCCGCTTCGCCGTAGTGGGGTTCGGTGTCGCTGGTGGTCACGACCACCCGAAAGCCATGCTGCGCGCGCAGGCGGTCCAGCACCGTTCGCTCGGGCCCCAGGCAGGTCCGCAGGTCGACGACCAGCACGTCGGCCGGTTCGTCTGCGCTACTCGCGTACTCCCGTAGCGACCGGGCATGTCCGACGATCCGGATGCCCGCGACGCCACAGAGCAGGTCGGCGATCGCGGCGTGGATCTCGGGCAAGGGGTCGACGATGGCGACGCGCAGCGCATCGGTCATGGCCGGTCGGCTCAACCATACGCGCGAGGACGGGCCGCGTGAATCGGGCCCTCGCCCGATGGGCGGCAGTGCGCGGGCCGCCCCGGCCCGGCGGCCGACGGGAAGATCGGGCCAGCGCCCGATCGGGATTCCACACCGCGGCCGATGGCGAGCGTCCGGGCCCCCGGGCTACACTGCTCGGGAAGGATCGTTCAGGAAGGCGCGTGGAGAGGACGGTGCGCCATGCTGGTCCGTGACTGCATGACCCCGGATCCCCGGACGATCGAGCCCGACGCAACGCTGGAGGACGCGCTGACCCTCATGCGGGCCTTGCGGGTGCGTCACCTGCCGGTGATGCGCGGGCACCGTCTGGTGGGCGTCGTGACCTGGACCGACCTGATGCGGGCTGCCCCGCCGATGGAGTCGCTCCCCGGCCGCCGGCTGGCTGCGCTGCTGAAACAGACCTACGTGCGCGACGTGATGACCCCGGATCCACTCACGGTCGCGCCCGACGTGCCGGTGGAAGCCGCCGCGCGGCTGCTGCGGGACCGTAAGATCGGGTGCCTCCCGGTGGTGGAGCAGGGGATGCTGGTGGGCATCGTGACCGAGAGCGACCTGTTCGACGCGCTGATCCACATGCTGGGGGGCGACCTGGCCGGGTTGCGCGTCACCGTCGAGCTGCCCGCGGGCCTGACCGACCTGGCCAGGCTGGCAGCGGCCCTGCAGCAGCGGGCGCGGCCCGACGAGCCGGTCGCACTCAGCGCCCGGTTGGACGGCACGGGGCGCCGGGCGCACCTCCGGGTGGCGACCGCAGCCCCCCTCGTGGTGGCCGAGCACCTGGCCGCATCCGGGTACGAGGTGTCGTACCTGCACATCGACCGGCCCACGCGGGCGCAGCGCGTGCACGTGCGATGAAGCGCGCGGCTCAGGCCACCCTGGCCGCGGCCTCGCGCAGGATGGCGTCGGTATGGCTGGTGCCCAGGAGATCGGCGCCGGCCTCCAGCAACGCCACTGCATCGGTGTAGGTGCGGATGCCGCCGGCGGCCTTGACGCCCAGCCGGCGTCCCACCACGCGGCGCAGCAGCGCCACGTCGGCCACCGTGGCCCCCGCGGGGCCGAAGCCCGTGCTGGTCTTGACGTAGGCCGCACCGGCGCGGGCGGCGATCCGGCAGGCCAGGCGCTTCTCGGCGTCGGTGAGGTACGCGGTCTCCAGGATGACCTTCACCGGCCGGCCGCGCGCGGCGTCGACCACACTGCGGGTCTCGTAGAACACCGTGGCGAGATCGCGGTCGCGCAGCGCGCCCAGGTCGAGGACCATGTCCACCTCCTCGGCGCCGTGGGCGACCGCCTCACGGGTTTCTGCGACCTTGGTGGCCACCGTGTGCCCGCCGTGCGGGAACCCGACGACGGTGACGACCTTCACGTACGTCTCGGCCAGTTCCCGGGCTGCGAGCGTCACGTGGCAGGGCTTGACCACCAGGGCCCGCACGCCCCACCGCACAGCGGTCTGCACGCCGAGCAGCACGTCCTGGCGGGTCGCCTGCGGATGCAAGACGGCGTGCTCGAGCCGTCTGGCGAGGTCTGCGGGGTCCATGGAGATCCCGCGGGGGTTCATAGAGATCCGCGGCGAGCCGTCACCGGCGGGTGGCGCGCCGCCGGCGCGCCACCCGCGACCCAGGCCGTGGGGCGCGCGCGGTCCGTCGTCCCGCGCCCGGCTGCCGGGCCGGGGTCGTGGTCGGCGGCGCAGCCGGCCCCGGGCGTGGGACGCCCGCTGCCGGGCCGGATGCCGGGGCGGGCGCCGTCCCTTCGCCGGCCCGCCCCGGGGCTGCCTCGTGCAGGTTCAGGAAGACGCGGATCAGGTCGCTCGCGCTCACGATGCCCACCACGCGATTCCCCTCGACGATCGGGATCCGGCGCACCATCTGGTCGAGCATCATGCCCGCGATCTCGTCCAGCGGCGTATCTTCGGTGGCGGTGACGGGGTCGGGGCTCATCACGTCGCGCGCGGTTTCCCCCACGCGCCCCACCAGATCCACCAGGCTGATCATCCCCACCAGCTGGCCGTCCTTGTCGACGACCGGCGCCCCGTGGATGCGATAGCGCGTGAGCAGGTCGCCCACTTCCTCCACCAGCATGTCGGGTGTGACGACCACCAGGTCGCGCGTCATGATGTCGCCGGCGGTGAGCATCTTCGCACCCCCGCGTCCAGACGTGTGGGGCGGCTCCCGACGCGCTGCGCCACCCGGACGCGCACGGCCTCGCGCGTGCGTGCCTCCGGGTGCCCCGCGCCGTGCCCTTCTCAGGGTACGCGTGCGGCGCCGGCGCGGCCATCGGGTGCCTGCCCGATTCCGCTGCTCGGGTGCGCGGTGGAGGGTGCGGCGGCCGCAGTGTGCAAGCATGGTTCTCGGTGCAGACGACGCAGCCGGCGGCCGTGCGGCGCGGAGGATACGGCGGCCGCAGTATGTAACCATGGAGCAAGCTGGCAGTCTACGATGTGGGGTGAGCGATGACGTCCGGTCCATCCGATACCGCGCCGCTACGTCTGCAGCGCATTCTGGCGGCCACCGACTTCTCGCCCGGGGCCGAGCCGGCGCTGCGGTGGGCCATGGGCCTCGCCGCGCGCTTCGATGCCCGGGTGACGCTGCTCCACGTGCTCGACCTGAGCCTGGGAGCCCTGGCCGGGCTGCCGCCCGAGATGGCGGCCATGCCGGCGACCATCGAGCTGGCCGAGCGCGTGCGGGCCGAGGCCGAGGAGCAGATGCGCCGGCTGGCGGCACGCTTTCCCGACGCCGTGCCCCTCCTGCGGGAGGGCACGCCGCGGGCCGCGATCCTGGAGGTCGCAAAGGAGATCGGCGCGGACCTGATCGTCATGGGGACGCACGGCCGCACCGGGCTCGCGAAGGTCCTCTTCGGCAGCGTGGCCGAACACGTCGTGCGCCACAGCCCGGTGCCGGTGCTGACGGTGCGTCAGCCGGACGCCTAGCCGTGGATCGGCGGCGACGCTGCGCCGGCAGGGTCGCCCCGCGGTCCTGCGCAGCCGGCCGCAGGACGGCACCGCTCACTCGCGTGCGTACGGTCGGCCTACCGTGCTGGGGAACCGCCTGCGGCCGATGACCGCGGCCACCACCACGAGGGTGACTACGTAGGGGATCATGGAGACGAAGTAGAACGGCACCCGTTCTTTGACCCCGGGCGTCACCGCCACCGCGGACGCAAAGCCGTCCGCGAGCCCGAACAGCAGCGCCGCTCCCAGGGCCACCAGCGGTTCCAGTCCGGCGAACACCACGCACGCCAGGGCGATGAAGCCGCGCCCTGCGGAGATCTCCTTCACCAGGGCCCCGAACCAGCCCAGCGGCAGGAAGGCCCCGCCCAGCCCCGCCAGCGCCCCGCCCACGGTCGCGGTGAGGAGCCGCAACCGGTCCACCCGGAGCCCGGCCACGTCCACCGCCTCGGGTTTCTCCCCAGCGGCGCAAAGACGAAACCCCACCACCGTCCGGTGCAGCACCAGGTGCGCGAGCACGGCGGCCACCACCGCGCCGATCGTCACAGGGCTGACCTGGCCCAGGGGCGTCGTCAGGCGCGGCACCATCAGCTCGTTGGGGAACACGTGCACACCCGGGAACGCCCACAGGCTGATGAGCAGGAAGGGCACGAACCCCAGCGCGAACACGTTGAGCCCCATGCCTGCGATGATCTGGTCCGCCTTCCCGTACACGCTCACCGCGCCCATGCCCAGGCCCAACAGGCTCCCGGTCGCGGCCCCACCCAGCAGCCCGACGATGCCACTGCGCCCGATCTCCGCGAACCACACGCCTACCGTCGCGGTGACCATGAAGATCGCTTCCAGGCCGATGTTCACCAGCCCGGCCTTCTCGTTCAGGCACTCTCCCACCGCTGCCAGGGCCAGGGGCGTCATGGCCAACAGCCCCGTCTCGACCAGGGATACGGGCGGCAGGCCCAGCTGAGCCAGCGCCCGCGGCGCCAGGGCGGCGGTCACGACCGCTGCAGCCCACGCCAGCGCGGCCTTCCTCACCGCGAAAGCCTCCTGCCGACCATCTTCCACAGCTCCGGTACGGCCATGGCGAACACGATGATGCCGTTGAGGGCCCGCACCAGTTCGCTCAGTACGCCCACCTCGTACTCCATCAGCCGGCCACCGTGCGCCAGGGCCCCGAACAGGACCGCGGCCAGCACCCCACCCACCGGGTGGTTGCGGCCCACCAGCGCCACCCCGATGCCGTCGAAGCCCAGGGTGGCCACGTTGCCCATGGTGGCGTAGAGGGACCACGCGGGAGGTCGGCCGATCACCTGGCTGGCGCCCGCCAGTCCGGCCGCCAGTCCGCCGAGCACGAAGCTCGCCGTCACCACGCGCTCCGGGCGCACCCCCGCGTAGCGTGCGGCGTCCGGGTTCTCGCCCGCCAGCCGCAGCTCGTACCCCGCCCGGGTGCCCCACAGGTACGCATACGCCAGCAGCGCCACGCCCACGGCCACGAACACCACCGCGGTGAGCGTGCTGTCCTCGGAGAGGACGGGGTAGCGGGCGGTGGGCAAGGCCGGCACCGTACGCTCGGCGCGTCCGGGTTCGGCCAGGAAGGTGATGGTCAGGTACATGGACAGGTGCAGGGCGATCCAGTTGCACATGATGGTGGAGATCACTTCGTGGGCACCACGCCACGCCTTCAACGCCGCGGGGATCAGGGCCCACAGCGCGCCCGCCACCATCCCTGCTGCAGTGGCGGCGCCCAGGTGGACGCCCGGCGGCAGGGGCACCATGCCCGCCACGCAGGCCGCGCCCACGGCTCCCAGGTACATCTGGCCCTCGGCACCGATGTTGAACAGCCCGGCCCGCATGCCGACCGCGAACGTCAGTGCCGTGAGCATGAGGGGCGTGGCGAACGCCAGGGTTTCCAGCAGGTCTTCCCGGGTCCCGAACGCGCCCGCGACCAGGGCGCGGTAGGCGGCCACGGGCGAATGGCCGAAGGCCCAGACCAGCAGCCCGCCGGCCACCAGGCCCAGGGCCACGGTGGCCAGCGACTCAGCGAGGGGACGCAGCGCGCGCGGCGTCCGCATCCGTGCCCGCGGGCACCACCCCGCCCATCAACAAGCCCACCGTCTCCCGGCGGAACGTCTCCGCAGGACCGGCGCCCACGAACCGTCCCTCGTACATCACCGCGATCCGGTCGCTCAGTTCCAGGACCTCGTCCAGGTCCGCGGAGACCAGCAGCACCGCCTTGCCCGCATCCCGCATCCGCACCAGCAGCTCGCGGATGTGCACCGCAGACGCCACGTCCAGGCCGCGGGTGGGGTGCATCGCGACCACCACCGTGGGCTCCTTGCTGATCTCCCGACCCACGACGAGACGCTGCTGGTTGCCGCCGCTCAGGCTGCGCACAGGGGTCCAGAGGTCGGGAGCCACCACGCGGAAGCGCTGGACCAATGCTTCCGCGTAGCGGACGATGGCGGACCGGCGCAGCCGGCCCCACGGGCCCAGGAACTGGGGCTCCCGCTGGCGGCCGAGGATGCTGTTCTCCACGATGTCGAAGCCCAGGGCCAGCCCAAACCGCGCCTTGTCCTCCGGCACGTGCGCCAGGCCGCGGCGGTACAGGCGCAGCGGCTCCAGGGAGGGCACCCGTTCCCCGTCCAGCCAGACGTCGCCTGCCTCGGGTCGTCGCAGCCCCGTCAGCGCCTGCACCAGCTCGCTCTGCCCGTTCCCCTCCACGCCCGCCACACCCAGGATCTCGCCCTCGCAGACCTCGAAGGACAGATCCCGCACCACCACGTGCCCCTGGTCGCTGCGGACGTGCAGCGCACGCACGGCGAGCACCGGTCTGCCCGGCGGCCGCGGAGTGCGCCGTACGCGCAGGACGCCGGGGGAGCCCACCATCAGTTCGGCCAGCTGCTCGGGCGTGGCGGCACGGGTAGGCAGCTCGCCCACCACGCGGCCCTGGCGCAGCACCACGACGCGGTCGGTCACCTCCAGGACCTCCCGCAGCTTGTGGGTGATGAACACGACGGACGTCCCCCGGTCTCGCAGCCGGCGCAAGAACCGGAAGAACTCCTCCACCTCCACCGGGGTGAGGGCGGAGGTGGGTTCGTCCAGGACGAGGACGGAGGTGGCGCGGTAGAGGACCTTGCAGATCTCGACCCGCTGCTGCACTCCCAGGGGCAGGGACTCCACGGGGACGTCGAGGGGCACTGTCAACCCCGTCTCCTCCAGCAGTCGCTGCACGCGCTGCCGGGCTGTGTCCTGCGGCAGCGCGCGCAGCACCCCGACACCTTCGTGCCCCAGGAGGATGTTCTGCAGGGCGGTGAACGGCGGGACCAGGGTGAACACCTGGTGCACCATGCCGATCCCGCACCGCAAGGCGTCGGCCGGCGTGCGGAACTGCACGGGCCGGTCGTCCACCAGGATCTCCCCGCGGGTGGGCCGCAACAGGCCCGAGAGGATCTTCATGAGGGTGGTCTTGCCCGCGCCGTTCTCGCCCAGCAGGGCAACGACCTCTCCCGCGTGGAGCTGGAAGTCCACGCCCACAAGGGCCACGGTCCCATCGGGGTAGACCTTGTGGATCCCGCGCATCTGGACGCGCGCAGGTCTAGTCACCGGGGGGACCCTCGGCGTCACATGGCAGGGGTGCGCCGCGCGCCTGCGCCGCGGCAGGCCGGCGGCTCACGCGGCGGTCACCGCTGTGGCTGCGCTGCGGGTCGCCCGGCGGGGCCACAAGGGTGGCAGACGTGCGCCGCGAGGGGTCACCGCGGCAGCCGGGAGGCCGCTGCGACCAGGGCGCCCGGCCCCAGGCCCAGGTCGTTGCGCCACCGCTGGATGTCGGGCTTGGTGACCGCCAGGGGCACGGTCACCTGGCCGTCGCGGATCTTCTTCTCCAGCTCCGCGACTGCCTCCCACACCCACGCGGGCTGCGCCTCCCGCATGGTCTTGACCCTGGCCTTGATCTCCGCGGGCGGGGCTGGCAGCACCTTCTTGCGGGTCAGGCGCTCTGCCTGCACTCCCATCCGGATGAACTCGTCCAGGTCGTCCAGGGTGCTCACGGAGATCCCCTCGGTCAGCTGGCCCGCCACGCGGGTGCCGATGCCCAGGGTCACCACGCCCTGCGTGCGGCGGACCAGGTCCCGGAACTGCCCGTCCCGCACCCACCGGGTGGCGTAGTACACGCCCCGATCGACGCGCTTCATCATGCTGGCGATCACGAAGCCCGGGTTGATCCAGTCCTGGTTGGCGTCCACCCCGATCCAGAACGGCGGCCCCATACGCAGCTGCTGCCGCTGCGCGATCTCCTGCACCGCCTGGTTGATGCCCAGCCCCAGCGGCCCCGCGATGTTGTACACCGCCACCGCGTTCCTGGCGTACATGGCCTTGGCCGCGGCATAGCCCTTGGGGATGTCGCTGAAGGTCCCGGTGTAGGTCCACAGGACGAAGTCCTTGCGGTAGGGGAACGCACGCTCCGGCCGGCGCTTGGCCAGCCACTCGGTCGCCCACCGCGCCCCCCACTTGTAGCCGATCTCGAACTTCCACAGGACGGGGATCTCGATGCCGAACACACCGCCGATGTGAGGACTGGCGTACTGGGCGGCCAGCAGCGCGCCCAGGGCACCGACGAGGGCGCTGCCCTTGTGTTCCTCGTAGACCACGTCCATGAGGTTGGGCAGCGGGTACTGGGCGGCGAACTTCTCCTTCACGATGGACTGCGCGAAGGTGTCGATCCCCACGAAGTTCTTGGTGGGGAAGCGCCGCGCCACCTGGGCCAGGGCGTCGCTCAACAGGAACCCCACGCCCACGATCAGCTGCACGTCGGGATCCCGGGCCGCCCGGGTCAGGTTGGGGACGTAGTCGGCCTCCACCTTGCTCACCAGCTCGACCATCCGGACGCCGAAGTCCCGCTCCGCGTCGTCGCCGCCCTTGAAGGCCATGTCGTTGAAGCTCAGGTCGCCCCGGCCGCCCACGTCCGAGACCACCGCGATCTTGAAGGTCCGCGGGGCAGCAGAGGAGGCAGACACACCGTGCGCCACCAGGCCTGCGGTCAGTGCCAGGGCCACCACCAACCCGATCGTGGATCGCATGGTCCCCTCCCACCGGCGTGGTGCCGGCCTGCAGACCAGCCCGAGGAGATGGCGTGCTCCTGCGCGATGCCCGCGCCCGGCTGCGCGGCGGGGTCTTGGGACGCAGACCGACCCACGAAGGGCTACGGCGTCCTGCAGAAGCGCTCCTGCGGGCCAGCCAGGCCCCGGCCGCAGGCGGCCGCGGTTACGGCTTGGCCCCGCGTTCGCCCGGGAGCCGGGGCGTCTCGGGCGGGATCTTCCGGTCGTCCAGCTCGTAGGTCAGCCGGTTCTCCACGCGCACCACGCCGTCGGCCAGCGCCGCCCACTTCCCGGCCAGCTCGCGCTCCGACCAGCGCTCCACGCGGCCCTCCAGCGTCACCACGCCGTGGTGGGCGGTGACCTGCACGCGCGAGACATCGATCCACAGGTCGTGCAGCAGGGCGTCGCGGATGGCCAGGGCGAGCTCCTCGTCGGACCGCGCGAACGCCTTCAACACGTCGTTGCGGCTCACGATGCCCACCACCCGGCCGTCGCGCACCACCGGCACCCGGTTGATGCCATGGCGCGTCATCAGGTTGGCGATCTCGTGCAGCGTGGCGTCCTCGCCCACGGTGACGACGGGCGTGGTCATCAGGTCGCGCGCCACGACCGCTTCGGCCTTGCGTGCCCGGTCGGCGGCGGCGGCGATGCCGGGGAAGGGGAGCAGGCGCTGGACCAGCTCCGGCGGCTCCTCGGGGCGCGGGGTGAGCTCCTTGTAGAGCAGGTCACCTTCCGTGACGATGCCGAGCAGCTCGCCGGCGGCCGAGACGATGGGGATCCCGCTGATGCGGTGGGTCGTCATCAGCTCGACCAGCTGGCGCACGGTGGCCTCCGGTGGAGCGGTGATCACCGGGGTCGTCATGATGTCGCGGGCCCGCAGCTGCATCAGGCGGCGGGCAGGGCGGGATGGGTCTGCCGTGGCGCTCATCGTGCCCTCCTGTGGTCAGTCGTGCAGTCCGGCGCGCCGCAGCAGGCGCGCGACCTGGCGCCGGCGTCGCCAGCGCCGAAGCCGTTCGATGGGGTTCCATCCGACCGGAGGCTCCTCCCTGTGCCGGGAGGCGGGTCGTCCGTGGGGGCGCACGCGGGCGCGTGGGACGAACCCCATGCGCCCCCTCGCCGCGTACCACCGCGCCGCGCCGCACCCGGCCAGCGCGAACGCGCCCATGGGGAACGCCAGCGAGAAGAACACCAGCACGGCGGCCACCAGCCCCAGCCACCGCGCCTGCACCGGGAGGACGAAGAAGGCCAGGAGGCGCTCGGCGGGGTTGACGGTGGTCCACGCGACCACCGCCGCCGCCAGCAGCAGCCACGGCCCGGCCAGCACCACGGGGCGTCCGATCGCGAGGCTGCCCACCCACAGCGCCAGCGCGGGCGCCGCGGTCACCAGCCCGAGGAAGCGCACGTAGTCACGCCAGCCCCACGCGCGCTCGAGGCTTCCACCGAACACCCACAGCATGTACCCGCCGAGCAGCACCCCGAGGATCCCGCCGGTGCCCACCAGCGGATACGTGAGGATCGTCCACGGCGCCGCCGACGCCCGCGGCGCGACGAACGCCAGCGGGGGCAGGGCATCGAGGCCTCCTGCGAACCCCAGCAGGAACGTGCCCGCGTTGGCCGCAAGCAGCGTCCACGTGATCGGGCAGTCGCCGGGCAGCGCCGACGGCCGCCGGGACAGCGCGAACCCGCGTCGTGCCATGGGGCGCTACCGCCGCCGGGCGCCCAGCGGCAGCGCCGGCTCCGGACGCGCCACCCGGACGCGGACGTCCACGATGGTGGCGCCGCGCTCGTGGACGATGACCGGGTTGCAGTCGAGCTCGGCCACGGCAGGCAGGTCCTGTGCCAGCGCGCCGAGCCGCAGCAGCACGTCCTCCAGCGCGGCGACGTCAGCGGGCGGCTGGCCGCGGAACCCGGTGAGCAGCCGGTAGGACTTCAGCTCCTGGAGCATCTCGCGGACTTCCTCGCGCGCGAGCGGCGTCAGGCGGATCGCCACGTCGCCCATCAGTTCGACCAGCGTGCCGCCGGCCCCGCACGCCACCACGGGACCGAACTGCGGCTCGCGCACCACGCCGGCGATCATCTCGACGCCCGGCGCGGCCATCCGCTGGACGATGAAACCAGTGAGGGGCGTGCCCGCCGCCTGCAACCGGGCCGTCATCTCGGCGGCAGCGCGCCTCACCGCCTCGCCCCCTTCCAGGTGCAGACGCACCGCCCCCACCTCGGTCCGGTGCACGACACCCGGCGCGATGGCCTTGAGGGCCACGGGCCCGCCGAACTCCTCGGCCGCCAGCGCGGCGGCCTCGGCGGTGGGCACGATGCGCTGCTCCACCATCCGCAGGCCGTAGCACTCCAGCAGCGCCTGCACGTCACCGGGCGGCAGCCAGCCCTCGCCACGCGCCAGGGCGGCGTCCACCAGCGCGGCGGCGTCGTCGCGGCGCAGGTCGTCGAAGCGGACCGGCGTCGGCAGCGGCCGGGCGCGCCACGCGCCGTAGCGGGCGACCCGGGCCAGGGCGATGGCAGCCGCCTCGGGGAACAGGTACGAGGGGATGCGCACGTCGGAGGCGCGCAGCACCTCGGGGACCCCCCGCGAGGACATGAACACCGACAGCACGGGCTTGGCCCCGCCCAGCTCCCGCACCGCGTCCACGATGGCGGCGGCCACCTCCTCGGCGCGGGTCACCAGCGGCGGGATGAAGATCACCACCAGGGCGTCGATGTGCGGATCCCGGCCCACCACGCGGATCGCCTGGCGGTAGTGCGCGGCCGTGGCCGAGGCGATCATGTCCACGGGGTTGCTGACCGCGGCCTCGGGCGGCAGGAAGGCGCGCAGCTGCCGCTGGGTTTCCTCGGCGAGGATTGGCACCTCGAGCCCTTCGGCCTCGCAGGTGTCCGCGCACAGGATGCCGGGCCCGCCCGAGTTGGTGATGATGCCAACGCGCCGGCCCGCGGGCACCGGCTGGTGGGCCAGCAGCGCGGCCACGTCGAACATCTCCTCCAGGGTGTCGGTGCGGATGACACCCGCCTGCCGGAACAGGGCGTCCACCGTGATGTCCGAGGCGGCCAGCAGCGCACCGGTGTGCGACGAGGTGGCGCGGGCGCCAGCCCGGGTGCGGCCGCTCTTGACGGCCACGATGGGTTTGCGCCGTCCCACGCGCCGCGCCAGGCGCGAGAACTTCTGGGGGTTGCCGAACGACTCCAGGTAGAGCAGGATGACGTCGGTGCGCGGATCCTGCTCCCAGTAGGCCAGCAGGTCGTTCCCGGAGATGTCGGCCTTGTTGCCCACCGACACGAACGTGGAGATCCCCAGGCCCAGCATGCGCGCGTAGTCCAGGATCGCCAGGCCCAGCGCGCCGCTCTGCGACATGAAGCCGATGCGCCCTTCCGGGGGCTCCACCGGCGCGAAGGTGGCGTTCAGCCGCACCGCGGGATCGGTGTTGATGATCCCCATGCAGTTGGGACCGATCAGGCGCATGCCGCTCGCCCGGCAGACGGCCAGGAGCTCGGCCTGCCGCGCGCGCCCCGCGTCGCCGGTCTCGGCGAACCCTGCGGAGATCACCACCAACGCGCGCACGCCCTTGCGGGCGCACGCCTGCGCCGCCTCGACGACGTGCTCGGCGGGGGTCACGATCACCGCCAGGTCCACCGGGCCGGGGATCGCCTCCACGGTGGGGTAGGCCACCACCGACTGCACGACGCTGGCGCGGGGGTTCACCGGGTAGACCGGCCCGGCGAAGCCGTACGCCAGCAGGTTGTGGAACAGCTCGCCGCCGATGCTGCCCCGCTGGCGGGAGGCGCCCACCACCGCCACCGCCCGCGGGGAGAAGAACGTGCGCAGCGCGTTGGCCGCGGCCACCATCTCGCGCTCCTCGAACTTGGCGAGCGCCTCCGGGGTCAGCGCCGTGGGGAAGCGCTCGTGCACCTCGCCGGCGACGATCTGCACCTCGGTGGGGAACCCGGCGTCGCGGAAGACGTCGAGCATCCGGATGTTGGTGGGCAGCACCTCGGCCTCGAAGAGGCGGATGTGGTGCTCGGCGGCGTGCTCGGCCAGATGGCCGAGCATCAGCGTTCCCAGGCCCCGCCCCTGGTAGTCGTCGGCCACGGCGAACGCCACTTCGGCGCGGTCGCCGTCGAGGGTCGCGTACATGGCGTGTCCGATGATGCGCTCCGGGACGCCCACGGTCGCCACGATCCCGTAGCGCCGGACGTAGTCCACGTGGACCATCTTGTGGACCAGCGGCCCCAGCGCCTCGTCGCTGGTGCGGGTGAAGAAGCGCAGCGCGCGCGCCTGCTCGGAGAGCGCCCGGAAGAAGGTGAGCAGCGCGGCCTCGTCGTCGGGCCGCACCGGGCGCAGGTGCACGGTGGACCCGTCGCGGAGCACCACGTCCGCCTCACGGTGCGCGGGATACTGCCCCTCGTCCACCTGTCGCGCCATCGTGCCCTCCGGGGATGCGATCGGGACGTCGTGCTTCCATTGTGCCCGATGCGGGCGTCTGGTGCCATCGGGTGGGCGTTGCGGGCCCCTCGGGTCGGCACCCGATCCCGGGGCGCGCTCTGCGCCGTACAATGGTGTTGGAACGCCTTTCCAGCCGTTCTGCGGAGGACTGCGATGGCCGGCGACCTGTCCCTGCTCCCGCGCGCGGAGGACCTCGACGACCTGCTGGAGCGTGACCGCGACGACGTGCTGTCGGTGGCGCTGGCCACCGATCCCACGTTGCCCGAGCACCAGGCGGTGCACCCCGCCTACCTGATCTGGCTGGAGAACGCCCTGCGCGACCTGCTGCGCGACCTCCCGCCTCCTCGGCGGCGCGTGGCGCGTCCGCTGGCGCAGCGCGTGACGGCCTACGTCAGGACGTGGAAGCCCTCCGCCCGCGGGCTCGCGCTCTTCGCCGCGCCAGACCTCTGGCGCGTCTACCCCGTGCAGGTGCCGCTGCCCAACCGCGTGCGGTTCGGGCTGCCCGACGTCACGGCCCTGCTGGAGGCGCTGGACGCCTGCCCGCCCTACGCGATCCTCGCCGTGGATACCCGGCACGCGCGGTTGGCCGTGGGGTACCTGGGGAACGCCTCCCTGCTGGCCGAGGAGACGCTGGACCTGCACACGGAGCACTGGCGGCAGACCTCCGGCCGCCGTCCGACCGCCGCTCGCCGGATGGGCGAGGGGGCCGGGCGCGGCACGCAGCGGGATCCCTTCGAGGCGCGGCGGCGCGCGCACGTCCAGGCGTTCTGGGAGCACGTGGCCGCCGAGACCGCACGCCTCCTGGCCGCGCGCCGTCTTACGGCGCTGGTGGTCGGCGGGCCCGAGGAGGCGGCCGCGGCCGTGGTCCGGGCGCTGCCCCCGCAGGCGCGCCGCGCCCTGGTCGGCACGGTGCCGTTGCCGCGCTACGAGGGCCTGGCCGAGATGCTGCAGCGCACGGTGCAGGCCGCCGTGGAGGCCGAGCGCCGGCGGGATCGCGAGCTGGTGGCCGCCGTGCTCGAGGCACAGGGCACACGGGCCGTGCTGGGATGGCCGGCGGTCGACGAGGCCCTGCGGCTGCGCCAGGCCCACCTGGTGGTCGTCGAGTCCTCCCGCCTCGCACACCACCCGGAGTTGCCTCGCCTGGCGCGCCAGGCCGGCGCACGGCTGGAGCTGGTCCACGCCGACGCGGCCGCGCCGCTGGCGGCAGGTGGAGGCATCGCGGCGGTGCTCAGGACCCCGTCGACGGCCGCGGGCTGAGCGATCCGTCGGCCGTCCAGCGGTCCAGGAGCTCGGCCAGGGCCCGCGCGGTCTCGGCGTCGAGGTCGTAGGTGACCCGCACGGCCGGCTTGTCGAGCCGGAGCAATCGCCGCAGGTCCACGGGGGTGCCGATCACCACGACGTCGGCGGGCGTGCGCCGCAGGGTCTCCTCCAGGTCCCGGCGCTGCGCCTCCCCGTAGCCCATCGCCGGCACGACCCGCGCAAGATGCGGGTAGGCGGCGTAGGTCTCCCGCAGGCTGCCCACCGCGTAGGGGCGCGGGTCGACGATCTGCGCCCCCAGGCGTTCGGCGGCGATCAGCCCGGCGCCGTAGGCCATCTCCCCGTGGGTGACCGTCGGGCCGTCTTCCACCACCACGACCCGGCGACCGGCCACCAGGTCCGGATGGTCGACACTGATCGGAGAGCGAGCCTCGAGCACGAGCGCTCGGGGGTTGGCGGCCGCGACGTTGCGGCGCACGGTCGCCACGGCGTCGGGCCGTGCCGAATCCACCTTGTTGATGATGACGACGTCGGCCATGCGCAGGTTCGTCTCGCCCGGATGGTAACGGAGTTCGTGCCCGGCGCGGTGCGGGTCGACCACCACGAGGTGCCGGTCCGGCCAGAGAAACGGGAAGTCGTTGTTGCCGCCGTCCCACACCAGCACGTCAGCTTCCGCCTCGGCCCGGCGGAGCACCGCCGCGTAGTCCACGCCGGCGTAGACCACGATGCCGCGCGCCAGGTGGGGTTCGTACTCCTCGCGCTCTTCCACGGTGACACCGGCAGCGTCCAGGTCGTCTGGCGTGGCGAAGCGCTGGACCGCCTGGGCGGCCAGGTCGCCGTAGGCCATGGGGTGCCGCAGTACCACCACCCGGCGGCCGCGGTCGCGCAGCAGCCGGGCCACCAGGCGCGCGGTCTGGCTCTTGCCGCTGCCGGTGCGCGTGGCGCCCACCGCGAGCACCGGGACGCGCGCCCGCAGCATCGTCTCCTTGGGCCCGAGCAGGCGAAACCCCGCGCCGGCCGCCAGCGCCCGCGAGGCCAGGTGCATGACGTGCTCGTGGGAGACGTCGCTGTAGGCGAACACGACCTGGTCCACCTGCGCGCGATGGACCACGTCCTCCAGATCCTCTTCGGGCACGATGGGGATGCCCTCCGGGTAGCCGGGGCCCGCCAGCGCCGCCGGGTAGACGCGGTGAGCGATGTTGGGGATCTGGGTCGCCGTGAAGGCCACGACCCGGTACCCGGGGTGGCCACGGAAGCAGACGTTGAAGTTGTGGAACTCCCGCCCGCCGGCGCCCAGCAGGACGATGCGGATCGGGGCCGAACCCGGATGCGCTGCGCGCGCGTCGTGCACGCCGATCACCTCCGCTCGCGGCACTGTTCCCGTCGCCGCCCGACGCCTCCTGGGGGTCGCCACCGGCCTCCTGGGGGTCGCCACCGGCCTCCTGGGGGCGCCTCCAGCCGCACGGGGCGCGTGAGCGCCGCGGCCGCGTGGCGGGCAGCGCGCACCAGATGCTACCATGGGCGTACCGGTCGCTGCAGCGGTGCGACGCGTGCAGGAGGGGGACACGATGCTCACGGCCGCCGACGTCATGACCACCCGGCCCGTGGTCGTCCCGGTCGCCGCCACCGTGGCCGAGGCGGTGCGCACGATGCACGAGCGGGGGATCTCCAGCGTGCTGGTGGCACCCGCCGTCGGGGGCGTCGACTACGGCATCGTGACCATGCGCGACGTGGTCACCAAGATCGTCACCGAGGGGTTCGATCCGGACAGCCTGACCGTCGGCGACATCATGACCTGGCGGTTGGTCACGGCCCGGCCGCACTGGCCGCTGCGGCGGGTGGCGGAGGTGATGGCGCAGGCCCGCGTCCGCCGCCTGCCCGTGGTCGACGGCGGGACGCTGGTCGGCGTCGTCAGCGACACCGACCTGTTCACCGCGCTGGTGCCGCGCCACGACTGGGAGCACGTGCGCCGGGTGCGCAAGGACCGCGCGCTGCAGCGGGCCCAGCGCTCCGGGCCCGCCCGCACGGTCGGCGACGTCATGTCGGCGCCGGTGCTCACCATCGACCGCGAGGCCACCGTGCAGGCGGCCGTCGGCAAGATGGTGGCGGCGGGCATCAGCAGCCTGCTGGTGGCCGACCTCCCCGGCGGCGGGATCGTGACCAAGCGGGACGTCGTGCTCAAGGTGGTGGCAGCCGGCGGCGATCCGGCGCGCACGCCCGTAGGCGCCCTGGCCTCCGCACCTCTCCGCACCGTCGAGGCCGACGCGCCCATCGAGGAGTGCTCGCGGCGGATGGGCGTGCTGCGCGTGCGCCGTTTCCCCGTCACCCGGGCCGGGGAGATCGTGGGCATCGTCAGCGACTCCGATATCCTGACGGCGGTCGCCGGTCACCGGTGGGTGGGCCGCCGGCCGGGCCCCACGACCGCCATCGCCGCGGACGTCATGCGGCCCCTGGCGGGCGGCCTGCCCGCGCCGGGCGCGGAGACGCTGTCGCCGGAGCTGTCCATCTGGGAGTGCGCGGCGCGCCTGGCCCGCGCCGGCGCCCGCGAACTCCCCGTCGTGCAGCAGGGGCGCATCATCGGCGTCGTGGGCGATGCCGACATCGTGCGGGCCCTGCAGGAACGCGGCGGGCCGGACTAGCTGGCGCTCGCGGCACGTCTCACCCGACGCGCATCCCATGGCGGTGCTGAGAGCGCGCCGGGCCGGACCAGCTGCCTCCCACGGCACGTCTCACCCGACGCGCGTCCCGTGCCGGGAGCGCGGGGGGACGTGTCTCGCCGCCCCCCCGCAGCCGATATCGCGATCGGCCCCGGCGCGCCCCGCCGGCCCGGGGCGCGTCGGACCCTATACGTCCTTGCGCACCTCCACGCGCTCGCGCAGCGCCGCCTGCGCCGCCGCCAGACGGGCCACCGGCACGCGGAACGGCGAACAGCTCACGTAGTTCAGCCCCAGCTGGTGGCAGAACTCGATCGACGCCGGATCGCCCCCGTGCTCGCCGCAGATGCCGACCTCCAGGTCGGGGCGGACGGCGCGGCCGCGCTCCACGGCGATCCGCATCGCCTCGCCCACGCCAGCCCGGTCCAGCGTCTGGAACGGGTTCTCGGGCAGGATCCCGCGCTCGACGTAGCGCAGCAGGAACTTGCCCTCGGCGTCGTCCCGCGAGATGCCGAAGATCGTCTGGGTCAGGTCGTTGGTGCCGAACGAGAAGAACTCGGCCAGCTGCGCGATCTCGCCGGCCACCAGGCAGGCCCGCGGGATCTCGATCATCGTCCCGAACTTGTAGGGCACGGTGACCTTGTGACGTGCCATGACCGCCCGGGCCGCGGCCTCCAGCTCGCGGTGGGTCTCCCGCAGCTCGTTGAGGTGACTGACCAGGGGGATCATGATCTCGGGCATCGCCTTGATCCCGCGCTTGGTCACCCGGCAGGCCGCGTCGATGATGGCCCGCACCTGCATGGCGGTGATCGCCGGGTAGGTGAGCCCCAGGCGGATGCCCCGCAGGCCGAGCATCGGGTTGGCCTCGCGCAGGGCCCGGACCTGACGGAGGACCGCTTCCTTCTCGGCCAGCAGCGCGCGCAGCGCCGCGAGCGACAGCTGGCCCTTGCGCGGCCGGCCGCGGCGCCGCAGCACCTGCAGCACGTCCACGCGCGCGCGCAGCCCCGCCACTTCCTCCAGCAGCTCGTCGTGGGGCGGCAGGAACTCGTGGAGCGGCGGGTCGATGAGCCGGATGATCACCGGCAGGCCGTCCATCGCCTCGAAGAGCCCCTCGAAGTCGCGCCGCTGCAGCCGCTCGAGTTTCCGCAGGGCGTCCTCGTAGGCGCGGACCGCCGGCGAGGTGCGCACGGCCCGCTTCGCCTCGGCCAGCGCCGCCTTGGCCTTGCGGTCGTCGGGCTGTTGCGCCAGGGCCTGCTCGGCGGCGCGCACGCGGTCGTAGGCGGCCTGGGCCTCGGCGGCGTTGAGGATCATCTGCCGCACGATGGGGAGCCGGTCGGTCTCGAAGAACATGTGCTCGGTGCGGGTCAGGCCGATGCCCTCGGCGCCGAACTGGCGCGCCCGCCGCGCGTCGCGGGGGTAATCGGCGTTGGCCCAGACCCCCAGGCGCCGGAACCCGTCGGCCCAGCCCAGCAGCTCCAGCAGCTCGCGCTGCTCCTCCAGGCTGGGCTCGGTGACGGGGAGCTGGCCCGCGAACACCTCGCCCGTGGTGCCGTCGATGGAGAGGTACTCGCCCTCTTTGACGACCTGTCCGTTCACCGAGAGCTGTCGGCGCTCGGGGTCGACGTAGATCGCCTCGCACCCGGCCACGCACGGCACGCCCAGCCCCCGGGCCACCACCGCCGCGTGGCTGGTGGCGCCCCCGCGGCTGGTGAGGATGCCCCGGGCGTGCAGCATCCCGTGGACGTCGTCGGGGTTGGTCTCGGGCCGCACCAGGATCACCGGCTTGCCCGCCCGGCCCCAGGCCTCGGCGGTGTCGGCGTCGAACGCCGCGAGCCCCACGGCGGCGCCGGGTGAGGCGTTCAGGCCGCGGGCCAGGAACCGGCCGTCCTGCGCTGCGGCGTCTTTCGCCTTCGGGTCGAAGCGCGGGTGCAGGAGCTGGTCGATCTGGCCCGGCTCGACGCGCAGCACGGCCTCCTCGCGGGTGATCAGGCCCTCGTGGGCCATGTCCACCGCGATCTTCACTGCGGCCTGGGCCGTCCGCTTGCCGGTCCGCGTCTGCAGCATCCACAGCCGGCCGCGCTCGATGGTGAACTCCACGTCCTGCACGTCGCGGTAATGCCGCTCCAGCAGCTCGCACACCTGGACGAACTGCGCGTAGGCCTCGGGCAGGTCCTGGGCGAGCGCGCTGATGGGCTTGGGGGTCCGGATCCCGGCCACCACGTCCTCGCCCTGGGCGTTCAGCAGGTACTCGCCGTAGAGCTCCTTCTCGCCCGTGGCCGGATTGCGGGTGAAGGCCACGCCCGTCGCCGAGTCGGGCCCCATGTTCCCGAACACCATCGCCTGCACGTTGGCTGCCGTCCCCAGGTCGTGGGGGATGCCGTGGAAGTTCCGGTAGTCGACGGCGCGCTTGCCCCACCACGAGTCGAACACCGCCTGGATGGCCATGCGCAGTTGCTCGTGGGGGTCCTGGGGGAAGTCGACGCCCCGCGCCTTCCTGATGAGCGCCCGGAAGGCCGCCACCAGCTCCTGGAGGTCTTCGACCTCCAGCGCGGTGTCTTCGGTGACGCCCTTGCGCCGCTTCGCCTGCTGGATGAGGTGCTCGAACTGCTCCCCCGGGATGTCCAGCACGATCTTCCCGAACATCTGCACGAGCCGGCGGTACGCGTCCCAGCCGAAGCGCGGGTTGTTGGTGAGGCGGATCAGCCCCTCCAGGGTGCGGTCGTTGAGCCCCAGGTTCAACACGGTGTCCATCATGCCGGGCATGCTGAACTTGGCGCCCGAGCGCACCGACAGCAGCAGGGGGTTGGCCGGATCGCCGAAGCGCTTGCCGGTCTTGGCCTCCACCGCCCGCAGCCGTTCGGCCACCTCGTCCATCAGGCCCTCGGGGAACCGACGGCCGGCCCGCATGTACTCGACGCACGCCCGGGTGGTGATGGTGAACCCCGGCGGGACGGGCAACCCGATGCGGCTCATCTCGGCCAGCCCCGCGCCCTTGCCGCCCAGCAGGTCACGCATCGACGCATCGCCCTCTTCGAAGAGCAGCGTCCACCGGAACTGCGTGCGTGGTGCCTCTACGATCGTCATCGTCTTCCCTCCATGCGTGGTCTCACCGCAGCGGTTTCACGCCCGTGGTCGCACGCCGCGGTCGCACGGTCCTGTCGTCTCGGCGCCCGAAATGCGCGCAACTCGCCAGAATGCGCCCGCGGGGTCCGCGCGCCAGGCTGCGCCCGGACCCAGACGACGGCACGCCTCGCCCCCTTGCTCCCACGGAAATTGGCGGCCTATCCTGCCCGATCCCCAACTCCCACTAGAGTATACGCACAGCGCGAGCAGTAGCGTGCACTGGCAGGGCGCGCCGCCGCGCACTCCCCACGATGGTAGCACGGCATCGAAATTCTTGCGAGGACATTTCTCCGTCCCGGGGCCCGGCACCGCGTCAGCCACCGCGCCGCAGCGCTGGCGGAATTTCGGCGAGAACGTTTCTCCCACGCCCACCGTGCCGACAGCAGGAAGACCACCCACCACAGAAGACCACCCACCACACAGGTGACACTGTCGAAATTCCTGCGCCAACGTTTCTCCGCACCCGGATCCGGCCGCCGGCGCTGCGAGCAGGGCACCGTGTGGGCAGTTGGATTTTCCCCGCGACCGGTTCCCGGGATCGCGTCCGGGGCGTCGGCGGCGGCCAGCGGTGCGCCACGGCCTCGAGCTACGCACGGGAACGTATCACGTTGTCAAGTCAGGGTGTCGACCCGCGGTCGCGGCGTCGGGCGGCTCCCGGAAGAGGGAGTCGAAATACGGCGGCCGCCCGTGGGCGGCCGCCGTACGCGCGCATGTCCTGGCTGGACAGGCCGGCCGTCAGGTTCCCTGGCGTGCGGGGCTCGTCGACGGCGTGAACACCCGTCCTGGCCGCCACGGTGTGCCCAGCATCGGCAGCAGGAAGTAGTCCAGCCCGATGTAGCCGGCGATCTTCCACGCCAGCACCAGCAGGATCGCCAGGACGAACAGCACCGGGTTGGTGCTGGCCGTGCCCGCCATCATGAAGTTCCAGTTCATGAACGCCCCGACGAAGGCGCTGATGCCGGTGAAGACGCCCAGGACCAGGGCGATCCCAACCAGCAGCTCGCCCCAGGCCACCAGCTTCGCGAACCAGGTGTAGCTCTCGGTCGCCAGCAGGTAGTTGATGAAGTCGCGGTACCAGTCGAAGGCGATGGGCGGCCGTCCCCGCGCCGGGATCTGCACGGCGCGCTCCCAGAACGCCTTGAGGGCAGCCCCGGTGACGACCCAGTCCGGGTCGTTGACCTTGTGCAGGGCGGCCTCGATCCACTGCCAGCCCAGCCAGACGCGCACGAGCAGCCACACCCAGGCCATCTTGACGTTGCTGAAGAGCAACGTGGCCAGCGGGGGATCCTGGATCTCCGTCCGGCCGATGGTGACCTTCGCCATTGCCCTCACCTCCCGTCTGGCAGCGTACGGGGCGGCCCGGGGTGCCGGTATCGGGCGCCAGGCCGATTTTCACGCCGGCGCGACTCCAGCCAGGACCCGATGTGCACTCCGGCCGCCGACGGTATTCTAAATTGAAGAAGGGGTCGGTGTCCCGGGGAGGGATGCACCGTGCTGGAGGACCTGATCGGCCGCATCGCCCGCATCGAGGAACAGGCCACCGTCAAGACCGTCTTCGGCGACCCCATCCGCGCCGACGGCCGCACGCTGGTGCCGGTGGCCAGGGTGACGTACGGGTTCGGGTTCGGCCTGGGCCGCAACCAGGAGAAGGACGACGGGGAAGAGGAAGCCGGCGAAGGCGGCGGTGGCGGTGGCGGTGTCGCGGTGCGTCCGATGGCCGTGCTGGAGATCACCGAGGCCGGCACCGCGGTCCGGCCCATCGTGGACGTGACGCGGCTCGCCCTGGCCGGCCTGGCGCTGGTGGCCTGGAACGTGTTCTGGATCGCCTACACGGTGCGGGCCGTGGAGCGCGCCCGCGCACGGCGGGCGTGAGGCGCGCGCCTGGGGCCGCGTAAGGGCTGGCGGCGCACCTCACGGACCGGACTCATGTCGCGCGTTCCTTGGTGGCACGCGCCAGGTCCAGGCGCTGCAGGTGCGCCAGGGCCGGGAGCTGCGAGAGCAGCATCACCACCACCACGGCCGCGGTGGCCAGCCCGTAAGTGCGCGGCGCGATCACGATCTGCATCGAGAACAGTGCCATCTGCTCCTCGGTCTGCGCCGCGCGGAAGAACGCCTCGGTGAGCGCCCGTCCTGCCGGCAAGCCCAGCAGCACGCCCGCGGCGGCGATCAGGAGGTTCTCGGCGGTGATCCACGCCACGATGCGGGCACGGCTGACCCCCAACGTCCGCATGGTGGCCACCTCGTTGGTGCGCTCGAGCACGTTCATCGTCACGGTGTTGAACGTGATGGAGAACGCCAGGGCCATGCCGAAGACGGACATGGCGGTGTAAAACCGTCGCGCGAACGCCATGAGGTCCGCGAGCATCCGGCGGAAGTCGGCTTGAACGTGCACGGCGCCAACGCTCGGGAGGGCGGCCAGCCGCTGTCTGATCTCCCGCAGGGCGCGAGGCGCAACTTTCACGCGCACGCTGGTAACGGCCCCGGGCGGCATGCCCAGCGTCTCCCCCAGCAGCTGGCGTACCCGGTCCGCCGGCAGGTAGGCGATGGTGCCCACGGGCTGCCAGACGAACCCGGCCACGCGCGCCGCGTGCACCGGGCGGGTACGGTGCGGAACGCGCGCGAGCGGCACCGTCACCTGGACGACGTCGCCTGCTTCGACGCCGAGCGTGTCCCGCAGCGTCTGCCCGAAGAGCAGCCCGTGGGGCGAGGGGCGCACGGGCCTGCCGCCGTCGTCGGCCAGACGCTGGAGTCGGGTGCCCGGCTCCAGACCCACCAGCAGGGCGGCGTAGGTCCGCGGGCCCTTGCGGAACTCCACCGGGACCTCCAGGGTCCCTTCGGCCCAGAGCACGCCCGGCCAGCCACGGATGCGCTCGACGAGGCCTCGGTCCTGGTAGTCCAGGAACTCCGCGCGGACGTCGTCGGCGGCGCTGCCCAGGAAGAGGTCGAGTGCCGCGGTGGAGGAGTCTAGCAGGCCCTGCGCTACGATGATCAGCGACATGGCGGCCACCACGCCGAAGATCGTGGAGAGCGTGCGGCGGGGCTGGCGGAACAGGCTGCGCACCGGCAGGCGCCATGCCAGTCGTATCCGGCGAAGACCGGGCAGGAGCCGGTCCAGCGGGAGCACGCGGGCCGCCGCGTCCGTGGGCTCCACCAGGGCCTGCGCCGGCCGCACCCTGGCGGCCGCGCGCGCCGGGACGATCCCGGCCAGCACGCACGTGCCGGTGCCGATCAGCCATCCCGCGGCCAGGACGGTCCATCGCAGCGGGGTCAGGACGACCGGGGTTTGCAGGAACGTGGCGTACCAGTGGGTGGTGACGCGCGCCAGCAGGTGGCCCAGCACGCTGCCGGCCAGGCCGCCCAGCGCCCCGACCACGGCCGCCGCTGCCAGGTAGTGCAGCACCACCCGCGGTGCCCCGACCCCCAGGGCGCGCAGCAGGCCGATGATCGGCCGCTGGGCGTGCACCATGCGCCACAGCAGCATGTACACCGTGGCCCCCGCCACGCTCAAGAAGAGCAGCGGGAAGAGGGTGGCGAACGCCTGGAAGCCCCGCAGGTCCTGGTCCAGCAGCTGGTAGCTCGGTTGCTCCTCCCGGGGCACCGGCGCCTCCGGGTGGTAGGCTCGCAGCAGGCGGGTGGCTTCGCGCATCGCTGCCGGCCGCCGGCGCGGGTCGTCGACGCGCACGCGCAGCTCGTTCACCAGTCCCGGCTTTCCCACCATCGATGCCAGCACGTCTTGTGCGACGAACATCACGCCGAACGTCTCCGGGTACGGGAGGATGTCTTGCGTGCTGCGGACCACGAAGAAGTACTCCGGGCTCTGCACGATCCCCACCACGCGCATGCGGACGCGGGCCGCGCCCCGCACGACGTCGATGGTGGCCCCCGGGCCCAGGCGGTGGTGGCGCGCAAAGCTCGCCTCGAGCAAGACCTCCCGCGCGGTGGCGCTGCGCAGGTACCGGCCAGCCACGAGGTGCAGGTCGTTGACCAGGGGGCGGCGGTTCCCCGGCACCGTCACGAGACGCCCCACGAGCCGGCGGGTCGCCGTCCGCCCCGGCAGCTCGATGGCCACGTCTTCCACCAGCCGGCCCTCGACGGCCGCCACGCCGGGGACCGCGCGGAGGCGGTTGGCGACCTGCGCGGGTGCCGCGTGGACGGCGACGCTGAAGTCCTCGAAGCGCAGCCGGGCGTAGGAGAAGGCGTACGAGGCCGCCAGGTTGCGGTACGAGGCGAAGGACGCGACGAAGAACGCCACGCCCCACGCTACCATCGTCGCCACGGCCAGGTACTGCCACCGCGCTGCCCGGAGGTCCCGGAGCAGCTTGCGGGCGAGGGCGGGGATGGTCACCACCGCAGGGTGCTAACGTCCGCCGGCGCCGAGTTGCGCTCGACCGCGTCCACGCGACCACTGCGCAGCCGCACCACCAGGTCCGCGACGGGGGCCAGGGCGGTGTTGTGCGTCACGAGCAGCACCGTGCGTCCCTCGCTGCGGTTCAGATGCCGCAGCAAGCCCACGATGCGCCGCCCGGTCTCGGCGTCCAGCTCGCCGGTGGGCTCGTCGCACAGCAGGATGGTGGGGTTCTTGACGAGCGCACGCGCGATCGCCACCCGCTGCTGCTCGCCACCCGAGAGTTCGCCCGGGAAGTGGTCCGCACGCTCGCGCAGGCCGACCGCGGCCAGCACCTCGTCCACGGACCGCGGCGCGGGGACCAGTTCCGCCGCCAGCTCCACGTTCTCCCGCGCCGTGAGGGTGGGAATCAGGTTGAAGAACTGGAAGACGAAGCCGATCTTGTCACGGCGGTAGGCCGTCAGGGCGTCGTCGTCGTAGGTGGCGATGTCGATCCCGTCGACGACGACGCGGCCGCTGGAGGGGCTGTCCAACCCGCCCACCAGGTTCAACAGCGTGGTCTTGCCCGAGCCGCTGGGTCCCAGGATCACGACGAAGGCCCCGGCCGGGACGTCCAGGTCGACGTCGTGCAGGGCCCAGACCTCGACGGCGCCCGTGCGGTACACCTTGGACACCCGCTCCAGGCGCACCAGGGGGGCCGCCACCGAGGCGCTGCCTGTGTGCGAGGCCGCCATGAGGACCGGTGGCGCGGGGCTACGGGCCCACGGTGCCGACGACGCGTACGCGGCGGCCATCGACCAGCCGGTCCTTCCCGTCGACCACGACCAGCTCGCCCTCCCGTAGCCCGCCGGTGACCTCCGCCAGCGCCACGGTCGCATACCCGGTGTGGACCTCGCGCACCCGCGCAATGCCCCGCTCGACGACGAAGACCACGGTGCGGTCCTCGCGGAAGGCCAGGGCGTCGGCGGGTATCACCAGCGCCGAGGGCACCACGGTGGCCGTCCCCTCCACGTCGGCTTCCAGCCCCGGGGTCAACGCCGGCGTGTCGAGGAGCCGGACCTTGACGCGGACGATGCGCGTGCGCAGGGCCAGGTCGGTGCGGGTCCGGGCGGCCGGCGCCAGGTCCGTGACGCGACCCCGAAAGCGGCGACCCGGGTAGGCCGGCACCGTCACCGTGACCTCCAGGCCCACGCGGACCTTGGTGGCGTCCTCGTCGGTAACGTCGGCGTCGACCCACACGTCCCGGGGATCCACCAGCGTGATCACCGGCGTCGTGGGCGAGACGATCTCGCCGACGTCTACGGCGACGCTGGCGACGACCGCGTCGAAGGGCGCACGCACGCTGGCGTCTGCCAGGAGCGCCCTGGCGCGGACGAGCGTTGCCCGCGCCTGGGCCAGACGGGCGTGCGCTGCAGCCACGTCGGCCTGGCGCAGGCCGACCTCGCCCCGGGCGGTCAGGGCGCGCGCCAGCGAGGCCCGCGCGGCGTCGGCCGCCGCGCGGGCCTCGGCGATCTCCTCTCGCGACGCCCCGGCCGCGAGGAGCGCCACGGTCTGACGTGCGGCCTCCTCCTGTGCCGCCGCCGCCTCCAGGCGTGTCAGCGTCTCGTCGAGCTCGGCCCGCGCGATGGCTCCGGCTGCGTACAGCGCCTGTGCGCGCCGCGCGGCTGCCTCGGCTGCCTGCCGCGCTGCGCGCGCCTGCGCGAGCTGCTGCTCGGCCCGGGCGATCTCCTCGGGACGCGTGCCGGCCAGCACCCGATCCAGTCGGGCGGTCGCCGCGGCCAGCTGTGCCCGCGCCTGCGCCTCCTCGGCCGCCGCGCGTTCCCGGGCCAGTGCGAGCGCCATCCTGGCCTGCTGGCGCGCGGTCTGGGCCGTGGCCACTGCGGCCAGAGCTTCCTCGACGCCTGCCTGGAGCTCGCGATCGTCCAGGCGCAGGAGGGGTTGCCCGGCCCGCACCGCCTGGCCTTCCTGCACGAGGATGGCGGCGATCCGGCCGGCTAGCTTCGGCGCGAGATGCACGGTGCGCGCCTGCACGATGCCGTCGGCGATGAACGACGCCGCGAGCGGTTGACGTCGGACCTCGCCGACAACGACCGGCACGGGGCCCGCGCGCGCCTGCCAGTCGCGGTAGACGAGCGCGCCTGCCGCCAGCAGGAGAACCGCGAGCACCGTCACGCGTCGTCGCATGTGGTGGCGGCCCGGGAAAACGAGGTCGTCATATGCCGGATCCCTCTGCAGCGTAGACGGCCCGGTGAGCGCTGCCCATCGGGCCCCCAGCCGATTCCGCGGCGGCCCGGCGCGCCGGGCGGCGAGTCCATGCGCTCGTGCACACCGCTCACCGGGAGGGACCGCGTGCGCGGCGAGTCCAGCCGTCGCCCGTTGCGTGCAGGCCCCACTGCCCGTTCAGGTCCTCAGGTGCACCGTGGCCAGCGCGGCCATCCCGGCCAGCACCGCTGCACCCTGCACGGCGAGGATCGCGCGCCGGAACGCGGGACTGCCGAGCCAGGCGGCGTAGGCCGCCTTGGCGACCGTGTTCGACAGCACCGCGAGGGCGATGGCGCGCGCAGCCAAGTCCGAACGCAGGTCACCCCCGGCGGCGCTCGCCAGCGCCAGCGTGATGGCGTCCACGTCAGTGAGACCGGCGAGCAGGGCTGCAGCAGCCACGCCCCACGCCCCCGTGTACCGCGCCGCTGCCTCGACCGCGAGCAGCACCAGCGCGTAGAGGGCGGCGAAGCGCATCGCGTGGGACAACCGGAACGGGCTCCCCAGGCCCGGCGCGCCGGCGCGGGCCGGCGCTGGCCGCCGCGCCAGCGCCCCCACGACCGCCCCGCCGGCGGCCAGCGCCGCGCCGAGGAACGGGAGCAGCAGCGGCAACACTGCCGGCCCGGCGACCGCCGCGAGCACGCCGACGCGCACCAGCATCACCAGCGACGCCAGGCCCGCGGCGGCCGCCAGCGGCACGGCGCGTACCGGCTCCTCACGGGAGCGCGTCGCCAACGACACCGTGACCGCCGTGCTGGAGACCAGGCCGCCCAGCAGCCCGCTGGCGTACAGGCCACGCGCCTCGCCCCAGATCCGCATGCCGACGAACGCGACGAACGACAGCCCGCAGACGAGCACCACCATGCCCCACAGGTGACGGGGGTTCCAGACGCCCCACGGACCGTACCGCGCGTCGGGCAGCAGCGGCAGCACCACGGCCGCGATCACGGCCAGCACCAGCGCCGCCTGCACCTCGTCACGGCTAAGCCCGCGGGGAAACGCCTCCAGGCGCTCCTTGGACGCCAGCAGCACCGTCATGCCGATGCCCAGCACGGCCGCCAGCAGCAGCGCGCCGGCGCCCGCCAGCACACCCACCCAGTAGGTGGCGAGCGCGGCGGTCTCGGTGGTCGTGCCGATGTCGCGGCGACTGCTGCGCAGGTACGAGACGACGACCAGCGCGGCCACCGCCGCGAACCCCGCAATGACGGCGGACCCGATCTGGCCCGACGCCAGGGCCACGACCGCGCCGAGCACACTGAACAGCGGGAACGTCCGCACCCCGGCGAACTGCGGCGAGCCGGTGCCCTCGGCGCGCTCACGCTCGATGCCGATGAGGCCGCCCAGCGCGGCCGCGACCACCAGCCGCAGGAGGACGACGTCGGTCCCGATGGCCGGTTGAAAGACGTCGTGCCCGCCGGTCACGGGCGGGGTTTAGGCGCCGGCGGCCTGGTGCCAGCGCCAGGCGACGTAGAGGGTGTACGCGGCCAGCGCCCCCAGGGCCAGGCCCGACAGCACGCCCGCTCCCAGCAGGGTCCAGCGCACGACGGGCGGGAGCACTCTCATCACGGTCTCCTCCCCTCGGTAGGATGTGGCTGGTGGGCCAGCGGTCGGTCGACGCCACTGCGCCCATGCCGAACAAGAGACGCTCCCATGCTTCCATTAAACCACGGCCGGGAGACCGTCGCCCTCGGCTGGCCGCCCGATTTCTCGCCGGAGCGTCGTGCGTGGTCGCGCCGCGTACCACCCCGGAGCCCAGCGCTGGTCGATCGCTGCCGATCCACGGGCGCGTGGGGCAACCGACTGCGTGGCGGGTCGTGGCCAGTCGAGTTTCTGCCGATCCACGGACGCGTGGAGCAACCGCTGCCGCGCGCGCCGACCGCCAGCTGCCGCACCATGGGCGCGTGGGCCGAACGAGTTGCCGGTACGCACCTGGCCGCTGGCCATCGAGACGAGTCGGTGGAGCACCGGCAGGGTCCGGACCTGCCGGCGCTGCGGCGTGGCCGGCCCCCTGTGGCGGCCGGCGCCAGCCCGTGCCATGCTGGAGGTGAGCCTACGGATCCCTCAGCCGGGAGAGGAGGTGCCTTGTGACCTGCCGGGAGCGCCTGGAGCAAATGTGCAGGGAGGCCGGGGTGGCCTACCGCGTCACGCCGCACCCGCCGGCCTTCACCGCGCAGGAGATCGCGGCCGCCGAGCACGTGAGCGGCTACGAGGTCGCCAAGGTCGTGATGGCCACCGTCGACGACCGCCTGGTCATGCTCGTACTGCCCGCTCCTTACCGGGTGGACCTGGTGCGTCTCAAACAGCAGCTCGGTGCCGGGACGGTACGCCTGGCGCACGAGCGCGAGTTCGCCGACGTCTTCCCCGACTGTGAGGTCGGCGCCATGCCGCCGTTCGGCCACCTCTACAACGTGCCCGTCTACGTCGACCGGGCCCTGACCCGTAACCGCGAGATCACCTTCAACGCCGGCACGCACCGCGAGACCATGACCATCGCCTACGCCGACTACGAGCGGCTGGTACGGCCCACAGTGCTCGAGTTCGCGCAGGGGCCACGGTGAGGGCACTGGTGTCAGACGTCAAGAGGCGCCGGCCGCCACCTTCCGTGCCGTCCTGGCTGGTGTGCGGAGGGCGCAGGCTGGGGTGCCGTAGCTCTCGCTGACCCGACACCGCGTCGCTGGGGAACGAGGGCCGGCCGTGTCACGGCCAATCACGGCCCCAGTTTGGCGACCGACCAGATCCTGCGGTCGTCACTGAGGGTCGTCACTGAGGCGGGACGGACCCGTCAGGATCGATCGCTCCTGCGTGATGTCGGGCTGCGGGGGCGACCTCCAGAGGGAGGTGGCCCGTGCGCTGCTCGGCGCGGCTGCGCACGAGCGCGAGCACGCGATAGACGGCGTGGATGAACTTCCCGTGGGCGGCGGTGACGTACAGGCCCGCCACGGTCCCGAGATGCACGGCGAGCGTAACGCCCATCAACGGGGTCTGGCGGAGGAAGAGCGTCAGCATGCCCGTCACGTTGGTCATGCCCAGGGCTATCAGGAAGACGTAGTCGCTCCCCAGGGTCTCGGCGGCCGCGGGCGCCTGGTCGCTGTGACGTTTCTGCTGCCACAGCCCCAGACACCCGGCGATCATGGCCACGCCGCCGGCGCTGCCCAGGAGGACCGGCAGGCTGACCACAGGGTAGGGTGGGAGCCTGCCGAGCAGTTCCTGATAGATGGCCGCCGACGTCGTGGATGCAAAGGCGGCGAGGAACCCGTAGAACACCAGGCCGTGGGAGATCCGCCGGCTCTGGGAGGGGCGTTCGGTGGGATACGGGCACCCGGCGTCGCCTCCGCCAAGCCACCGCAGCCGGAGGACGTCCCACGCAGCCAGGCCCAGCGCCCGGGCCTGAACGCGCATCGCGCCCGTGGTGGACTCACGCCAGAAGCGCACGCCGGCGATGGCCCACACGGCCATCCAGTAGCCGCCCAGCCCCAGCCCCACGACCAGCATGGCCCAGTGGGGAATCACGCGGTAGAACGCGCCCGGACCGGTGTGGACCTGGAACAGCCGCTCGCCCGCGAGCCAGGCGGCCCACAACGTCACCAGCAGCGCCACCCCGGCGGCGACGACCGCCGCGGCCGTGGACCGGCTGTGCAGCTGGCCCAGGACCGCTGGCCACGTGTGACGTCGATACGTGTCGGTGCGCACCGCCGCCAGCGTGCGGGGAAGGTTGACGGCGAACGGGTGCGGCGGCGCGTACATGCACGCGTAGTAGCAGGCGCGGCAGTCGTGGCAGAGGCTGGCGAGGTAGGCGATGTCGCCTCCTGTAAACGTCTGGCGCAACTCCAGAGCGGGGAAGACGGCGCAGTACCCCTCGCAGTAGCGGCACGCGTTGCAGATCGTCAGCTGCCGCGTGGCCTCGCGCGCCAGGTCAGGGTCACGCATGGGCGGCGGCGTGCGTGCCCGCGATACGGCCGAACACGGTCCCGATGGTCATGCCGATGCCCGCCAGGTACCCGCGGGTCAGGATGTTGCCTGCCATGATCTCCCCAGCGGCGTAGAGGTTGTGGAAGGGCACCCCGTCCTGACGCAGGACGCGCGCGGCGGCGTCCACGGCTACCCCCATGTACGTGAACGTGACCCCGGGGCGCAGGGGGAACGCGAAGAACGGCGGGGTCGCGACGGGCAACGCCCAGTTGCTCTTGGGCGGATCCAGGTTCCGCGTGCAGGCCCCGTCCAGCACGTCGGGCACGATGCGGGTGTTGTGGGCAGCGGCGCGGTTGAACTCCTCGATGGTGCGCACCAGCGCCTGCCGGTCGACGCCGAACTGCGCCTCGAGCTGGCCGGCGAGCTCCACCAGCGAGGGGGCCGTGATCGGTGGGAACAGCGGGGGGATGAAGCGGCGGATCGCCCGCGCGTCGAGCACCACGAACGCGATCTGATCCGGCTGCTGGGCGATGAGCTTGCCCCAGATCGCGTACCGCTTGGGCCAGAGTTGTTCGCCCTCGTCGTAGAAGCGGTGGCCGAGGCGGTTGACGACGATGCCGAAGGGGATCGCGTCGACCCGCGTCACGATGCCCCCATCGTACTTCGGGGCGCGGGCGTCGATGGCCACCCCGTGGAACTCCCGCGGATCGCCCGCGCAGCGCGCGCCGCAGCGCAGCAGCAGGCGCAGCATGGCACCGTCGTTGTACGGCGTCCCGCGCACGAGGAAGTTGTGGGCCGCCGGACCCCAGTACTCGGCCAGCCACCCGAGATCGGCCTCGAAGCCGCCGGTGGCGATGACTGCTGCGCGGGCGCGCAGGACAGTGCCGTCGGCGAGCCGGACCCCCTCCAGGCGGCGCCCGTCCAGGAGGAGGTCGGTCACCGCCGTCTCGTAGCGGATCCACACGCCCAGCCGCTCGGCGCGCGCGTAGTACGTGTTGAGGAGCGCTTTCCCCCCGCCCAGGAAGAAGAGATTCGTGCGGTGCAGCGCCAGGGTGCCGGCGAGCGGGGGCTGCCACCTGACCCCCTGCGCCGCCATCCAGTCCGGAACCGTCGCCGACTCCCTGACGAGGAGCCGGGCCAGGTCGTGGTTGGTGGCGTGCCCGGTGACGCCGAGGAGGTCGTCGAGGAACTCCTCTTCCGTGTAGACGCCGGTCACGTAGGCGTGGGGCGCGTCGTGGGCGCACCGCAGGTTGCGGGTGTGGCGGCTGTTCCCCCCGCGCATGTGCTGCGGTGCCCGTTCCAGGACGGCGACGGTGGCGCCGCGCGCCCGGGCCGCGAGCGCGGCGCACAGGGCCGCATTTCCGCCCCCGGCGACGACCACGTCGACGTGGCTTGAGGCCTGTGCCGTCATGGGCGGCACGCGCCGGCTCGCGCTGCAGCAGGCCGGCGCACACTACGTCGATGCCAGGTCGAACGGGGGATGGCCAGCGGTCTGCGACGGTGATACCCCACGGAGGAACCAGCGGGTCCATTCTCGCGCGTGCCCGTCACTCCGGTCAGGAGCATCTGTGGTGCGCTTACCGGCGCGGCCCGGGGCTGGGACTCCCTACCGCCGCCCCGTCCGGTAGTACCGCCACGCCAGCAGGCCCGTCGCGCCCTGGAGGCCCAGCCGGGTGTTGCCCAGGGTGTTGCGCACCACCGGCTGGGTCTTGGGGTTGGTGAAGTACATGACCGGCACCTGGTCGGCCACGATCTCCTGCCAGCGGAAGTAGAGCGCCCGGCGGCGTGCGGGGTCCACCTCCTGCGCCACCTGCTCGAAGATGCGGTCGATCTCGGCCTCCCAGGCGGTGGCCGGCGTGGGCTGGCGCGGGTTCCAGTCGTGCAGCGCGCCCGAGGACAGCCAGTAGGTGCGGGCGACGCCGGGCTCGATGTCGCCGGTGAGCCCGATGATGATGGCGTCCCAGCGGAAGGTGTTGTCGAGCTTGGTCACGAGGTTGGCGAAGGGCTCGGGGGCGAAGAGCACCGTGATGCCGAGCCGCTCGAAGTCCTGCCGCACCAGGTTGCCGATGGCGATCCCGTCCGGGCTCTCGGCGCTCACCGAGAGGGTGAACGCCACCCCGTTGCCCTGCGCGTCTCGCAGCCGGCCGTCGGTTCCCTTGCGGAACCCGGCCTCCTCCAGCAGCTGCCGGGCGCGGGCCAGGTCGTACGGATACCGCCGGACGTTCGGATTGTAGTAGAGCCGGTTGGCGATGCTGACGGGACTCCACGCGGGCGTGGCCCGGCCCAGGTAGACCTGCTTGACGATGGTGTCGCGGTCGATGGCGTGGTTGAGGGCGCGGCGGAAGCGCACGTCCTGGAACCACGTGAGCTTGGGTGGGGCCAGGCCCCGGGGGTTCTGGTTAAAGACCAGGTACTGCGACGAGAACGTCTCGGGCCCGTCGTACACCGTGTAGTTCCCCGCGCGCTCGCCGGCCTTGAGCTCGGCGTACTCGCGGGGGCGCGCGCTGTAGAGGTCGATCTCGCCCGCGAGGAACTTGAGCCGCTCGGCGTCCTGGTTGCGCACGAACAGCACCACGTACCGGTCGAGGTAGGGCAGGCGCCTCCCGGCGCGGTCCACCTGCCAGTAGTACGGGTTCCGCCGGTAGATGGCCCGCTGGCCGAAGACGTAGCTCTGCATCACGAACGGCCCGCTGCCCACCAGCTCGCGGGGCGGCGTGTTGATGCCCCAGGCGGTGTTGAAGGCGGCGCCGCCGCGCGCCAGCGCCGCCTGCAGCTTGTGGCGGGGCACGATCGTCACGCTGCTGACCAGGCGGAGGAAGAAGCCCACGGGTGCGGGCGTGGTGAGGGCGATGCGACGCGCGTCCAGCACCTGCCAGCGCACCGGCTGTCCCTTGAAGGTGAGGAGGTCGGCGGCGGTGCTCTGCACGCCCTTGGTGAAGATCACCTGGAGGCTGAAGGCCACGTCGTCGGTCGTCAGGGGGCGGCCGTCGGACCACCGCAGCCCGGCGCGCAGCACGAACGTCCAGGTGCGACGGTCGGGCGACAGGGTCCAGGACTCGGCGAGGGCCGGTTCCATCTCGCCGGTCAGGTAGTTGCTCTCGACGAGGGTGTCGAAGAGCGGCGCCACCACCGCCCCCGACGACGCATCGGTGATGATGACCGGATTGAACGTGCGCGGTTCGCCGCTCTGCGCGTCGACCAGCGTGCCGCCCGGCCGGCCGAGCTCCGGGGCGTCGACGGCGACCTTGGGGTTGGGGAGGTCGGGCAGCGCGGGTGCCGAGGCGCCCGGCGCAGCGCCCCCGGCCAGCACCACCGCGAGGTACAGCAGGGCCAGGCGGACGGTGGCGGGGACGCGGGGTGTGGTCCTGCGGCGCACCGGCCCGCTCCTCACGGGGCCAGCGCCCGGCGCAGCACGTCGGGCGCGATGTTGGCGCCGGTGACCAGCAGCACCACCGGCGCGGTCGGGGGCGTGTCCTCGGCCAGCAGCGCGGCGGTGGCTGCGGCACCGGCAGGCTCGGCCACGACGTGCTCGTCCAGCAGCAGCACGCGGATCGCCTCGAGCAGGGCCTCGTCGCTCACCAGCCGCACGTCGTCGACCAGCCGCCGGATCGCCTCGACGTTGGCGGCCACCGGCGTGCGCGTGGCCAGGCCATCGGCGATCGTGGTGCAGGTGGCGGTGGGCACCGGCCGGCCTGCGCGCCACGACAGCACGTAGGCCGGCGCGCCCGCGGCCTGCACGCCGATCACGCGGATCTGAGGCCGCAGGTGCCTGGCCGCCAGCGCCACCCCGCGGACGAGCGCCGTATCGCCCATGGGGACGTAGAGCACGGCCGCCTCGGGCGCCTGCTCAACGATCTCACACCCGATGGTGGCCGTCCCGGCCGGCAGGTCGGGGTCGGTGGCGTCGTCGAGCACGTAGGCCCCGGTGGCCGCTGCGTGCGCGCGCGCGGCCTGGGCGGCGTCGGCCAGGTCGGCGCCGTGCTCGACGACCCGCGCGCCCAGCGCGTCGATGCGGGTCCGCTTCACCGGATTTGGATTGCGTGGCAGGAAGATGGTGGCCAGTACGCCCAGCTGTCGCGCGGCGTAGGCGACCGCGGCCCCATGGTTGCCGGTGCTGGCGGCCACGACCTCGGTCACCCGCCCGCGCTGCTGGCGCGTCCACAGCGCGTAGAGGGCCCCGCGCGGCTTGAACGACCCGGTGGGGAGGTCGGTCTCGAGCTTCAGGAAGACCGGCACGCCGACCCGCCGCGCGAGGGCCTCGGCGGGCACCAGGCGGCTGGGCGCCAGGTAGGCGCGCAGCACCCGCCGGGCCTCCTCGACCTGCGCGAACGTCACCCGCATCCTCCCCCACGGCCGCCGCGTCCCGTGCACGGCATGGCGCGCCGCGCACGCCGCACTAGCCCTTCACCGCCCCGGCCGTCAGCCCGCGGATGAAGTGCTGCGAGAGCAGCACGTACAGGGCCACGACGGGCACGGCGGCCAGCGTCAGGCCCGCGAACAGCGTGGCGTAGTCGGTGTAGTACTGGCCGAAGAAGACCGTCATGCCCTGGGGCAGCGTCTTGCGCGCGTCGGACTGGATGAAGACCAGCGGGAAGAAGAAGTCGTTCCAGATGGGGATGGCGTTGTAGATCGTCACGATGACCAGTGCCGGCCGCACCAGCGGCAGCATGATGCGCGTGAAGATCGTCCACTCGCTGGCGCCGTCGATGCGGGCCGCGCCCTCCAGGTCGGCGGGCAGCGTGCGGAAGAAGCCGGTGAGGATGAAGATGGCGCTGGGCAGCCCCGAGGCGGCGTAGACCAGGATCAGGGCCCACAGGGTGTCCAGCAAGCCCAGGTTGCGCATGAGGATGAACAGCGGCACGACGCCCAGCCGCACCGGAAGCATCAGGCCGCTGAGGAAGTAGAGGTAGAGCGCGTCGTTGCCGCGGAAGGCGAACCGCCCCAGGGCGTAGCCGGCCATGGCGCCCAGGACGACCAGCACGGCCACCGAGACCACGGTCACGACCACGCTGTTCTGGAAGTAGGCCCCAAAGCGCGCCTCGACCCACACCCGCTGGAAGTTCTCCAGGCGCCAGACGGCCGGCAGCCCGAAGGGGTTCTGGAAGATCTCCCGCGTCGACTTGAACGCCGACATCACCATGATGGCCATGGGTGCCAGCACCAGGACGGCGTTGGCCACCAGCACCGCCTGGACGACGAGGGCCCACCCCGACCGGCCGCTCACGCCTGGTCTCCGCTGTCGGCCCCGCCTGGCCGTGTCCTCGTTGTGCTACCGCGCGCCGTGGCCCGGTGGCGCGTACGCCCCGCCCGCCTGGCCCCGCCCGACCGTTGCATCAGTACTCTACCTCGCGCCGCCGCAGCAACACCGCTCCTACGGTGGAGACGCCCGCCAGCAACGCGAACATCAGCACCGCGATGGCCGAGCCGATCCCGATGTCCTGCAGCCCGGTGTCCACCTCGCCGAACGCCATGCGGTAGAAGAACAGACCGAGCACGTCGGTGGCGCGGTTGGGCGCGCCCGCCACCCCGGCCATGACGTAGGGCAGCTCGAACCAGTTGAACGAGCCGATGAAGGTCAGGATGACGATGATCGTCACCGCGGGGGCCAGCAGCGGGAAGACGATCCGCCGCGTCACGTCCCACTCCGAGGCGCCGTCGATGCGGGCGGCTTCCAGGTAGTCGTCGGGCACGGCGTGGATGCCGGCCAGGAAGACGAGGGTGGGGAAGCCCAGCCACCGCCACGCGTTCACCAGCACGAGGGTCACCAGCGCCGTGGCGGGATCGCCCAACCACGGGCGCGCCAGGTGGCCCAGGCCCGCCAGCGCCAGCGCCTTGTTCACGACGCCAAAGATGGGGTTGAGGAACAGCCCCCACAGAAAGCCCACGATCACCAGCGACAGCGTCACGGGCAGGAAGAACACCACGCGGTAGGCCCGCGCGCCCCGCGGGTTGCGGGCCAGCAGCAGGGCCAGGCCCAGCGCCGTCAGGTTCTGGACGACCATGGTGAGCACGAAGACCGCCACGTTGTGCCAGAAGGCGTTCCACAGGAGCCGCGGGTAGGGAAACGTCGCGAACAGCCGGACGAAGTTGCCCAGCCCGATGAACTCCCGGCGGCCGATCCCCTCCCAGCGGAACAGGCTGTAGGCCAGCGCCGAGACGATCGGGTAGGTGATGAACGTGGCGAAGAGCAGGACGGCCGGCGCCAGGAAGACCACCAGCCACAGGCGCCGGCCGGTCCGGAGGCTCAGCCGGAGGCGCGGCTGCCCGAGCGCGGCGGGCGGACGCAGGCGCGCCAGCCCGGCTCGCCCGGCACGGCCCGCGCCCGCAGGGTGCGCCAGCGTGCGGGGCGGACTACCGCCGGAAGGCATCCACCCAGGCGGCCAGCCCCCGCGTCACCTCCTCGCCCACCTGTTGCGGCGTCATCTGGCCCGCCATCATGGCCTGGAGCGCGCTCTGCAGCAGGGTCGACCCCGTCGGCGTCTGCCACCGGAAGCCGACCAGCATGATGTAGGGCGTAGCCTTGCGGTTCATCTCCTGCACCCGCTTGAGCACCGGATCCTTGATCACGACGCCGGGCACCGCCGACATCTGGGCCAGCAGGTCGGTGAACATCTGCCCGAACTCGGTGGTGGCCGTGAAGCGGATGAACTTCAGGGCCGCCTCAGGGTGCGCCGTCTTGGCGTTGATGCCGTAGTTGCCGTCGGCGAACGACGAGACCCACGGCACCTGGTCCGCGCGGGGCGGCGGGCCGGGGAACACGTCGAACTCGAGGGTCCTGTTCTGCTGCTTGAAGAACCCGATCTCCCACGCGCCGCCGATGAACATGGCCGCCTGCTCGTTGAGGAACAGCTGCTGCATCGTGGCGTAGTCGACACCCATGAACCCCTGCGGCATGTAGGGGCGCAGGTCCAGCAGTTTGGCGATGGCGCCGGTGTAGGCCGGGTCACGGAACGTGGTCTGGCCGCGGGTGACGGCCTCGTAGAACGTGGTGCCGCCGTAGAAGTTGGGCGCGATCACCCCCGAGACGACCTCCAGCGTCCAGCCGTCCTTGCCGCCGTTGGCCAGCGGCGTGATGCCCTTCTCCTTGAGGGTCTTCATCAGGCCGAGGAAGCCGTCCCAGTCCCGCGGGGGCGACACCCCGGCCTCCCGGAAGATGCGCTTGTTGTAGAAGATCACCAGCGTCTGGGTGGCGAAGGGCACGCCGTAGATCCTGCCGTCCTTGCGGCTGCGGGCGCCCACCATGGTCTGCAGCGGGAACCGGCGCAACTCGGGCACCTGGTCGTAGTCCAGGGGGAGCAGGTACCCGGGGGCCGCGAACTGCTCCAGCCCGCCGTAGGCCCGCAGGTGGATGATGTCCGGCCCGCGGCCCGCCTGCAGCGCCGACGACAGGATCGTGTTGTACTCCACCTGCCGGAAGGGGATGAACTCGACCTTGATCCCGGGGTTGCGCTGCTCGAACACCCGGATGATCCGGTCGTAGGCCCACTTGTCCTCGGTGCGCCAGCTCCAGAACGTGAGCTTCACCGGCGCTTGCGCCCCCACGGTCGGCGCCAGCGTTGCGACCACCAGCACGCCCAGCGCGACTGCCAGGACTCGTCTCACGGCCAGGTCCCTCCTTGTCTCCGATCGTCAGCTACCTGTGCCATCGGCGGACGGGTTCATGTTCATTATGACAGATGCCGCCGCCTGGGCGATCGGGTCGGGGTCCGATGGCCGCGAGGGGCTGGCGGTCATGCTCGGAGGGCCGCCACGAACCACCGCGTGATCTCCCGCGGGTTCGTGATGGCCGTGCCCACGACCACGGCGAACGCCCCTCGCGCCAGCGCCATCCGCGCCTGGGCGGGCGTGCGGATGCGCCCCTCGGCGATGACCGGCACCGACAGGCGCGCCGCCAGGGCACCGACGAGGTCCAGATCCGGGTCCTCCGGCGGCGGCTGGGCGGGGTCCAGGTAGCCCGCCAGCGTCGTCGCCACCGCGTCGGCGCCCGCCGCCGCGGCGGCCAGGCCGTCGGCCAGGTCGCCCACGTCGGCCAGCACGGGGCGCCCGAGCTCGGTGTGCACGCGCGCGATCAGGACCTCCAGCGTCAGGCCGCCGGGGCGCGGTCGGCGCGTGCCGTCGAGGGCGATGATGTCCGCCCCGGCCTCCGCCACGGCTGCGGCGTCTGCGAAGGTCGGCGTGATCGTCACGGGCGAGGCATCCAGCGACCGCTTGTAGAGGCCGACGATGGGCACCGCGACCGCCGCGCGTACCGCCCGCACGTCGTCGGGGCCATTGACCCGCACGGCCACGGCCCCACCGTCTGCCGCCGCGCGGGCCATGGCCGCCATGAACTGCGGGCCGTGCAGCGGGTTGTCGGGGCGCGCCTGGCACGACACGATGAGCCCGCCGGCGAGGCGGGCGAGGGTGGCGTTCCAACGATCGGCCGGGTGCAACTGCGTTGGCAGCCGCGGTGCGTTAGTCGCCGTGCCGGGCCCGCAGCCGCGGCGAGAGGCGCAGCATGAGCTGCACCCGCTCCACTTCGTCCAGCCAGTCGCGGGTCACGGCCTGGAGGTACTGGTCGTCGGGCGGCACGATGCCCGTGGGGCACGCGGGTCCCAGCCGGTCCCGGGCCATCCGCCGGTAGACCGACAGGGTACGGTCGCCGTACCGGCCGCACTCCTCGAAGTCCTCGGCGAGGAAGAGGACCACGGGGATGCGCCGGCCCGCGTTGAGGACCAGCGCGTCCCCGACGTCGGGGTGCGCGTCGCGGTCGAGGAACCGCAGGGCGATGGCCGGCGCGGCCTCGGCGATGCGCTGCAGGATGGGGCCCTGCAGCACGCAGTCCCCGCACCACGCGCCGGCCACGCACAGCAGGTGCATCGTGCGGACAAACCCCGCCAGCAGCGCCCGCTGGGCGTCGTCGAGGACCACCTGGTCGTAGACGCGCTGCCACCGTTCCCGGTGGCGTTCCTCGCCGTACTGCGCCAGAAACTCGGCGTACGGGAGCCCACGCTCCCAGGCATGTTGCCAGTTCATGTCGTCGTCCTCCTACGGTACAATCGTAGCACCATGGGACGGTCCGAAACCGATGTCTACCGGCGGCTGCGCGAGGTCGCCCGGGCGATCGACCCTGCGCTCGTCGTCGAGCGGGGGTCGATCCGCTGGGTCGACGCGCCCTACGCTGGTGTCTACTACAACCTGGTCCTGGGCGACGCGCACGCGCTCCTGTTCCTGCCGGCCGACGACCTGGAGGCGCCCGATGCCGACGCCCGCCTGCGTGACCGCCTGGAGGCGGCGCGCCGGTACCTGGCCGGGTTTACGACGGCGCGCAGCGCGGCTATTCCCGCCGCCGGGCCCGGCCGCGCCCCGCGGCGGCCATGATCCTCGAAGCCCTGCAGCTGGGGCCCGTGGGGACCAACGCGTACGTCATCGGCGACGAGGCGACGCGGGCCGGCGCGATCATCGACCCCGGTGACGACCCCGAGCGCGTGCTGGCGGTCGTGGCGCACCACCGGCTCACCGTCGAAGCGATCGTCGCCACGCACGCCCACTTCGACCACGTGGGTGCCGTGGGGCCGCTGGTCGAGGCCACCGGCGCGCCCTTCCTGCTCCACGAAGACGAGCTGCCGGTGCTGCAGGTGGCAGCCGAGCGGGCGCTGCTGCTGTTCGGCGTCTCGATCCCGCCCCCGCCCCCACCGACCCGCTTGCTGCGCGACGGCGAGGTGGTGACCCTGGCCGGCCGGACGTTTCGGGTGGTCCACACGCCCGGCCACAGCCCCGGGCACCTCTGCCTGATCGGCGACGGCCTGGCGTTCGTGGGCGACGTGATCTTCCAGGGCAGCATCGGCCGCACCGACCTGCCGGGTGGCGACTACGACACGTTGCTGCGGTCGATCGCGCGCCACATCCTGACGCTGCCCGACGCGACCGTGCTGTACAACGGGCACGGGCCGGCCACGACCGTGGGCGCGGAGCGGCGCACGAACCCCTTCCTGATCGGGCTGTCGCCGGCGGCGGGTGCCTAGCGGCCCAGGCGGCCACCGGGCGCCGACGGCGGGGGGCCGTCCCTGAGGCATTCACCCGAGGCGCGCATAAGGAGGGAAGCACGCGTGACGGCAGTGATCGACCTGAACGCCGACGGCGGCGAGGGGTTCGGCGCCTACACGATCGGCGCCGACGACGAGCTGCTGACGTCGGTGACCTCGATCAACGTCGCGTGCGGCTACCACGGCGGTGATCCGGTGGTGATCCGCCGGACGATCCGGGCCGCGGCCGCGCGCGGCGTGTCCGTGGGCGCCCACCCCGGGTTTCCCGACCTCCAGGGCTTCGGGCGACGGGCGATGCAGATTCCCCCGGACGAGCTGACCGACATGCTCATCTACCAGATCGGCGCGGTCGCGGCGCTGGCGGCGGCCGAGGGCGTCCGGCTGCGCCACGTGAAGGCCCACGGGGCCCTCTACAACCTCGCCGAGCGTGACGACGCGGTCGCCGGCGCCATCGTGGCCGCGGCGGCCGCGTTCCCCGGGCTGTGGCTCTACGCGCCGCCCGGCTCGCCGATGGCGGCCGCTGCCCGGGCCCGCGGGGTGCGCGTGGCCGCCGAGGGGTTCCTCGACCGGGGGTACCGCGCCGACGGGACGCTGGTGCCCCGCGCACTCCCCGGCGCGTTGCTCACCGACCCCGCGCGCGTCGCCGCCAGGGCCGTCCGCTTCGCCACCGAGGGCGTCGTGGAAGCCACCGACGGCACGCCGGTCACGCTGCGCCCGCGCACGCTGTGCGTCCACAGCGACACGCCGGGGGCCCCGGCGCTGGCCGCGGCCGCACGCGCCGCGCTGGAACGCGCGGGCGTGCGCCTGGCCCCCCCGGAGGACTGATCGTGAGCGGACACGGCGTCGCTCCGGTGCGGTAGTCACGACGGGTCGACCGTCGCCTCGCATGGACAGCAGCGTCCGGCGCCTGCGCGCCTTGCTCCTGCGCCACCGGCGCGCGTACCTCACCGGCTTCGCCCTCAGCCTGGTCAGCATCGGGTTCTCGCTGGCCAACCCCTGGGTGCTGCGCCTGGCGGTGGACGGCATTCGGACCGGCGCCGCACCCCACCAGCTCGCCATGCTGGCGCTGGCCTACCTGGGCGTGGCCGTCGCCGGCGGCGCGGTGCGGTTCTTCTGGCGTCTGCGGTTGCTGGGCGCGGCGCGGACCATCGAGTACGAGCTCCGCAACGCCTACTTCGCCCACCTGCAGCGGCTGCCGGTAGGCTTCTTCCAGCACGCGCGCACGGGCGACCTGATGGCCCGGGCGACCAACGACCTCACCGCGGTGGGGCGGCTGGTCGGCGTCGGGGTCATGTACGGGTTCCATACCGTGGTGATGTTCGCCGCGGCGGGGGTGTTCATGGTCGCCATCGACGCGCCCCTGGCACTCCTGGTGCTGGCGGTGCTCCCCCTGGTCAGCGTGGTCTTCCTGGTGCTGGGCCGGCGGGTGCACCACCACTCGGAGCAGCTGCAGGCGCAGTTCTCGACGCTCTCGGCGCTGGCGCAGGAGAACTTCTCGGGCATCCGCGTCGTCAAGGCGTTCGCCCAGGAGCAGGCGCAGCTGCAGACCTTCGCGGCCGCGGGCCGCGAGTACGTCGCGCGCGCCCTGCGCCTGGCCCGCACCTCGGGGGCGGTGTGGCCCGCCATGACCCTCATCCTCGGCCTGGCCGCGGCGCTGGTGCTCTGGCAGGGCGGCGTGGCGGTGGTGGCGGGCCGCATCACGCTGGGGCAGATGGTGCAGTTCTTCGGCTACCTGATGATGCTGTCGTGGCCCATGATCGCCCTGGGGTGGGTGGCCAACATCGCCCAGCAGGGGCTGGCGTCGATGCGCCGCATCGACGAGATCCTGAGCCTGCGTCCGGCCATCGCCTCGCCGCCGGCGGCACGGGTGCCGCCGGTGCGACGGGGTGCGGTCGAGTTCCGCGGGGTGACGTTCGCCTACGACGGCCGTGCGCCGGTCCTGCGGGACGTCTCGCTGGTGATTCCTGCCGGCGCCACGGTGGCCATCGTGGGGCCCACCGGCGCCGGCAAGAGCACCCTGGTGTCGCTGATCCCGCGGTTGTGGGACGTCACGGCCGGCGCGGTGCTAGTGGACGGCCTCGACGTGCGGGCCTGGGACCTCCAGGCGCTGCGCCGGCAGATCGGGTTCGTGCCCCAGGAGCCCTTCCTGTTCTCCGACACGCTGGAGGAGAACCTGGCCTTCGGCCTGGGCGACGACGCGCCCGAGCGCGACGGGGCTGGGACGGGCGCAGCGCCCGATGGCGGTGTGGTGGCCAGCGGCACGGTGCCGGCCCGCCGCACCGTGTCAGCCAGCGACGGGGCACGCAGCGGCCGCGGCGCGCCAGGCCACGACGGGTTGGCCGCAGGCGCTGCAGGGTCGGATGGGATGCACACCGACGGCGCGCGGGTGCGGCAGGCTGCGGCGGTCGCCGGTCTCGCGGGAGAGATCGCCGGGTTTCCCCACGGGTACGCCACTCCCGTGGGCGAGCGCGGCGTGACGCTCTCGGGCGGACAGAAGCAGCGCGCCACGCTGGCGCGCGCGCTGGCCCGCGACCCCACCATCCTCATCCTCGACGATGCGCTCTCGAGCGTGGACGCCGCCACGGAGGAGCAGATCCTCCGCGGCCTGCGCGCCGTCGCCGCGGGCCGGACCACGGTGATCGTCTCCCACCGGATCTCTACGGTGCGGCACGCGGATCTGATCGTCGTGCTCGACGGCGGCGCGATCGTCGAGCAGGGCACCCACGAGCACCTGCTGGCGCGCGGCGGCCTGTATGCCGATCTGTACCAGCGCCAGCTGTTGCGCGAGGCGCTGGACGCCGAGGACGGGGCCGCGGACGGCGACCTCGCGGCGGCAACGGGTCCCGCGTCGGCGGCTGCCCCCGCGGCCGCAGATGACGCCCCGCCGGACGCCGCCTCGTCCGATCGGGGGCAGACGTGAGCGTGCACCTCCCCGAGGAAGAGTTCGCCGGCGTCGCCTACGACGGCCGGTTGCTGCGCCGCCTGCTGCGCTACGTGCAGCCGTATCGCGGCGCGGTGGCGGCTGCCGTCGTGCTCCTGCTGCTCACCTCGGCCGCGGGCCTGGCGGGGCCCTACCTGGTGCGGGTGGCCATCGACGCCCACATCGCCCCGGGCCGGCTGGCCGGGTTGGGCTGGATCGTCGCGGCGTACGTGGGCGCGCTGGTGGCGGGGTTTGGGCTGCGGTACGCGCAGGCGTACGTCATGGCCTGGGTGGGGCAGCGCGCGATGCACGACCTGCGCACCGAGGTGTTCGCGCACCTGCAGCGGCTGTCGGTGGGCTTCTACACCCGCCAGCCGGTCGGCCGGCTGGTCACCCGCGTCACCAACGACATCGACGCGCTGAACGAGCTGATCACGCAGGGCGTGGTGGCGGTCTTCGGCGACCTGGTCACGCTGGTCGGGATCGTGGCCATCATGCTCTACCTCGACTGGCGCCTGGCGCTGGCGACGCTGGCGGTCCTGCCCCTCATCGTGGCCGCCACCCTGCGGTTCCGCGTCCGCGCCCGGGAGGCGTACCGGCAGGTGCGCCTGCGCCTGGCCCGCATCAACGCCTTCCTCAACGAGCACCTGATGGGCATGACGGTCGTGCAGCTGTTCGGCCGCGAGGCGCGCGAACAGGCGCGCTTCGATGCGCTCAACCGGGAGCACCTCGCGGCCAGCCTGGCGGCCCTGCGGTCGTTTGCGTTCTTCCACCCCATGGTCGGCGCGCTGTCGGCGGCGGCCGTGGCGGTGATCGTGGCGTACGGCGGCGTGCGCGCGCTGGCCGGCGGCGTGACGGTGGGGCTCGTGGTGGCGTTCATCCAGTACGCGCAGCGCTTCTTCGAGCCCATCGAGGACCTGGCCGAGAAGTACAACATCCTGCAGGCCGCCATGGCGTCGTCGGAGCGCATCTTCCGGTTGCTGGACGAACCCGTGGAGGTGGACGACCCCCCGGCGCCGGTCGTCGTGCCGGCCGTGCGGGGCGAGATCGAGTTCCGCCGCGTGTGGTTCGCCTACGAGGCCGACGACTGGGTGCTGCGCGACGTCTCGTTCCGGGTGCACCCGGGCGAGCGCGTGGCGCTGGTGGGGCCCACCGGCGCCGGCAAGTCGTCCATCATCAACCTGCTGCTGCGCTTCTACGACCCCCAGCGCGGGCAGGTGCTGGTGGACGGGGTCGACGTGCGCGCGTGGCGCCAGCAGGACCTGCGGCGGCAGCTGGGCCTGGTGGCCCAGGACGTCTTCCTGTTCTCGGGGACGATCGCCGACAACATCCGGCTGGGCACAGCGGGCATCACCGACGATGCGGTGCGCCGCGCGGCCGCGTTCGTGAACGCCGCGCCGTTCATCGAGCGGCTGCCCGGCGGCTACCAGGCCGTGGTGCACGAGCGCGGCGCGACGCTGTCGGTGGGGCAGAAGCAGCTGCTGGCGCTGGCCCGCGCCCTGGCCCACAACCCCCAGATCGTGCTCGTCCTCGACGAGGCCACCAGCAGCGTGGACCCCGAGACCGAGCACCTGGTCCAGGAGGCGCTGCGCCGGGTGCTGCAGGGCCGGACCGCGATCGTCGTCGCCCACCGGCTGTCCACCGTCCAGGACGCCGACCGGATCCTGGTGCTCCACCGGGGCCGGATCGTGGAGGAGGGGACGCACGCCGCGCTGCTGGCACGCGGCGGGCTGTACGCGCGCCTGTACCAGTTGCAGTATCGTGAGCAGGAGGCCAGCGTGCGCCGGTCGGATGCGGCCGGCGCTGTCGGACGAGGAGGGGGAGGAGGACCATGAGCACGCGGGGACAGGGCCACCCCGTGCTGAAGCGGCTGCGGGAGACCGCGCTGGCGGCCCTGGAGGAGCGCCGCGGTCTCGTGATCTACGCGCGCATCGACGCCCAGGAGATGGACCGCATGGCCCGCCAGATCGAGCGGGAGGCCATCGAGAAGATCCGGGCGGCGTTGCCCGACGACGTCGACTTGCCCGAGCTGGCCGGCGTGCGCAATCGCCTGACCCGCATGGACGAGCAACTGCGCGCGCTGGACGCCCGCACGGAGATCTCCGACCGCTCGCGGGCGCTGGAGCGTGACGACATCACCTGGCGGGCGTTCGAGGACGTGGTGTGGCTGCTGGGCATCGACTGAGGGGCCGGGCGTCCGTGCTGCTCGGGCTGCTCGTGCTCGGGGCCGCGGCGATGACCGCCTCTCCGGCCGCCGCCCACGCCGTGCTGGAGCGCGCGACCCCTGCCCCTGGCAGCCGGCTGGAGGCGCCGCCGCGTCAGCTCGTGCTGCGGTTCACAGAGCCGGTCGACGCCAGCTTCAGCGGCGCGGTCGTGCGTGACGCCGCGGGCGCCACGGTGTCCGGCCGAGCGGCGACGGGTGCCGACGGGCGCACGGTCGTCGTCCCGCTGCGGAGCCTTGGCACCGGGGTCTACACCGTTCGGTGGCGCGTGCTGTCTTTGGTCGATGGTCACCAGACCGCCGGGGCGTTCGTGTTCGCCGTGGGCCAGGAGGCACCCGGCGCGCTCGGGACCTCGGCACCGTCGGGGGCCGTCGCCACGCCTCCGGCGGTGCTGGTCGGGGCGCGGTGGACGGCCACCGCCGCGGCGATGGTGCTGTTCGGCGCGACGTGGGTGCGCGCGACGCTCGCGGCCCCCACGCTGCCAGCGCTCGCCGCGGCCGCCGCTGGCGCCGCCCTGGGGCGGCTGCGCCGGCTCACGATGGCCGCGGCCGGCACCCTCGTTGCGGCCACCGCGGTCGACGTGGTCGCGCAGGCCAGCCTGGCCTTCGACCAGCCCGCGCTGGCGGTCGTCGCACGCGGCGGGGTCGCCACGTTCCTGGTGTCCACGCGCCCGGGGCAGAGCGCGCTGTGGCGCGCTGCGCTGGCGCTGGTGCTCCTGGCGCCGCCCTCGCCGTCCGGGCGCATCCTGCAACTGACCGGACTACTCTGGCTCGTGCTGGTCGGGCTCATGACCACGGCGCTGGGCGGCCTGTCGGCGCTTGGGAGCGCGCACGGCACCCTCGTCGTGCTCACCTCGTCCGTCTACGGCATGCTCGGGGTGCTGGCGGCCTCGCTGCTGCCCCAGATCCGCGACGTGCGTGTCCCTGCGATGCGCCCCGTGCCGCTGGCGACCGCGGCGTTGCTGCTCCTGGGGTTCACCCTCTCGTCCCATGCGGCAGGCGCGGGCGTCGTGGCGGGCGTGGTGGACTGGGTGCACCTGGTCGCCGCCGCCACCTGGCTGGGCGGCCTGGCTGCGGTGGTGGTGGCCGTCGCGCCGGCCTCAGCCCCGGAGCGCGCAGCGCTTGCGGCGGTCCTCGTGCCGCGGGCGTCGCGTGTCGCGGCGGTGGCCCTGGGCGCGGTGGCGGTCACGGGCGCGTACGCGGCGGGGCTGCACGTGCCCGGGCTGCGCGCCCTGGTCGACACGCTGTACGGCCGCGGGCTGCTGGTGAAGGCGCTGCTGGTGGCCGCGGTGGCGGCGCTGGGGGCCGTGAATCGGTTCCGGCTGGTGCCGCAGGTGCTCGGCGCGGGCGTGGCGGAAGGTGCGCGACCTGCCGACCCCACAGCAGCAGGTCCGTTGGTCCTCCTCCAGCCTCCCGACCCGGCAGCGGCAACCCGGTCGCCCACCCCACGGTCCGCTGCAGCCGACGCCCCGCCCCACGCCACGGGCGCAGCCCTGGCGGGCCTGCTGCGGGTCGTGCGGCTCGAGCTGGCCGTCGCGGCGCTCGTGGTCGGCGTCGCCACGGTGATCGCGCTCGCGCCACCTGCCCGCACGGTGAGCGAGCAGCAGGCCGCGTCGGCGTCGGTGCAGCGGCCACTGGTGTTCGCCAGCCTGGTGGGCGGGCTGCGCGTGGGACTGGTGGTCGCCCCGGCCGGCGCCCCCGGCTGGTCCCGGTACGAGGTGACGGCGCGGTACGCGGACGGACGGCCGCTGGACCCCGACAGCCGGGTGCTGCTGCGCTTCGTCGAACTCGCCGAGGAGACCGAGGTGGTCGTGCCGACGTTGCGCGGTGCCGGGCCCGGGCGGGCCGTCGGGGAGGGGGCAGAGCTGGCCGTCGCGGGCTGGTGGGAGCTCGTCGTCACCGTGCGACGTCGGGGACAGCCCGACGTCGTGCTGGGGTTCCCGTTCGTCGCGGGCCCGCAGCGGCCGGCACCCGATCCGCAGGCGCAGCGCCTGCTGGAGCGCGCCCGAGCCGCGATGGCCGCCGCGCGTACGTGGCGGGAGGAAGAGCATCTGACCGACGGCGCAGGGGGCGCGCTGACCGCGCACTACGAGATTCGCTACGGCGACCGCCTGCGGCTGCGGACGTCGACCGGGGTGGACCTGATCCGCATCGGCCAGCGGCAGTACCTGCGCGAACCCGGGGCCGCCTGGGTCGTACGCGATCTCGAGCAGGGCGGGCCCATCGAGGGCGCCCTCGGCTACACCCGTGGGGCCCAGGGCGCACGGCTCGGGCGGCGGCTGCCCTGCGGCGACGCCACGTGCCAGATCGTCCTCTGGGATGCGCCGGATCAGACGGCGGCCTTCGCCGCGTGGATCGGCCTCGCTGACGGCCGTATCCACCGGCTGCTCATGGCCGCGCCGGCGCACTACATGGCGCTGCGCGCGTACGACTTCGGTGCTGCGCTCCTGATCGAGCCCCCGCGCGGGGGACCGCGCTGACCGGTTCCGCCAGCCACGCGGGTATGCCGCGCGCTCGCCGGGCTTGTCGACGGACTGTTGGGCTGGCACAAAGTCCGTGCGAAGAGCGCGCGATGGGTTGTAGTGATGAGCAAGCGGATGCAGGCGCCAATCGACGAGTTGTTTAGTCCAGCAAATGCTGGCGCACTGCGGGTTGCACTATTTGCGAAGTTCTATGAAGACCTCTTGCGTGGCTACTTCACGCACAGGGGGTACGAAGTTCTTCCGGGCAAGCCCAGAATTTTCTGGAAGAAGATCCCTTTGCCGGTTCAAGTGCGAAGCGGCTACCATGCACGGCTCGCAGCCAAACTGAGGCAGCTTCAACGACACGCGGCCTATTGCACGCCCGATGGCCTCTTTCGACGAGGCAACGGGTACTTCGTGTGGGAGGCCAAGAATTGGGTGCAGGAGTTATCCCCATCACCATTTACTAAACGGGTCTGGGATTTTGCTTGGTTGCTCGCACGACAAGTTGAGTACAGACGTCGGGAGTACGAGATCTCAGGGTTCATCGTTTCGTGGTGGGACCACGAGCAGGGCATGAGCGACGCGTTGGCCGAATTGCGGCAGTGCGTGGCTCCTGTGAGCGTGGAGCTGGTTATTACTAGAGAGGTGTTACAGGAGTGTGTTGGAGCCGGGTATGAATGGTACATCGCGTTGGTCAGGAATGTCCGAAACAACATCGATCAGTTCTTTGATGTCCTGCTCGGGCATGAGGAACGATGAGACGTCGCAGTTGACCGCCCCATCAGCGTTCTGGCCGCGGTCTGCACGCTACCGAGACGCAGGCGCCCTCCGCGTCTCCTGTTGCGCAGAAAGATGCCCCAGCCGGGTCAGCGATACGAAGCGGTGACCGGCTCCGGCCCTACCGCCGCCGGCGGCCGCCGCGCTTGGCCTCGGTGTTCCGCTTGAGGTCGAGCAGGCGCTCCTCGCTCTCCTTCATGAAGGCCTTCAGCTTCTCCTCGAAGGAGGCTTTCTGGCGGGCCCGCTGGGCGCGTTCTTCGGGGGAGAGCGCCTGCTTGATGGAGAGGTCGAGCTTCCCCTTCTCGTTGAGCCCGAGGACCTTCACCCGGACCCGATCCTGTTCCTTGAGGTAGTCCTTGACGTCCTTGACGTAGGTGTCGGCGATCTCGGAGATGTGCACGAGGCCGCTCTTGCCATCGGGGAGTTCGACGAACGCTCCGTAGGGCGTGATCTTGACCACGGTGCCCTCGACGATCGTTCCCGGCTCCACGCTCATTCCCTGTCGGCTCCGCTCCTTCCGTTGCGATGTGGCGGGGTGATTGTACCGACACCCCCCGCGGGTGTCAACGCACACCGTCCGGCGGGCTGGCGCGTCCCGGGCCCTGCCGGGGCCACCGCGGGACGCCGTCCGCGGGCGCAGGCGACGGCGCCGGCGTGGGCTCGACCACGATCACCGCGATCTCCCCCGGCCGCACCAGCCCGAGCTGCTCTCGCGCCAGCCGCTCGATGTACTCGGGCCGGTGGAGCAACCGGATCTCCTCGCGCAACTGCGCCTTCTGCCGGACCAGCGCATCCCGTTCCTGCGCGAGCCGTGCCGCCTCGCGGCGCAGCTCGTACGTGCCCCAGTAGGTTCCCCCAAAGACCGCGCCGGCCCCTGCCAGCAGCGCTATGGCCACCAGCGGCCCGAGCCAGCGCGGCACGGTACGGCGAAACGGGCGGGGCGGGAGGGAAGGGTGCGCGGAGGATGCCATGTCGCTGCGACGGCGGCCCGAACCGGGTGACTACAGGGCCATTCGCGCACGGGCGCCTGACTCCTGCCCCGGAGCCACCGGCTCCAGCGTCTCGTGTGGTGCCCTGACGGCCTGCGCCGCGTAGGAATGGCTGGATCCCCAGCCACCCCGCCGCGGCCCGACCTCCCGGGTGATGCTCCCGACAGCCTGCCCCGGCCTGGCATCCGCCCGCGCGGCCGAACGCCCCGGGTAGCCTCAGGCCCCACGGTACCTGCGGGCCGGCTACCCTCGTCGTGCACCCGGGGGGAACGCGGCCCAGCCGGCGTACCGCGCGCGGGGCCCGAGCGCCTCCTCGATGCGCAGCAGCTGGTTGTATTTGGCCACGCGCTCGCCGCGGGACGGTGCGCCGGTCTTGATCTGGCCGGCGCCGGTGGCCACGGCCAGGTCGGCGATCGTCACGTCGTCGGTCTCGCCCGACCGGTGCGAGACGATGGCGGCGTAACCCCCCTCCCGCGCCAGCCGCATCGTCTCCAGCGTCTCGGTGAGCGTGCCGATCTGGTTGGGCTTCACGAGCACGGCATTGGCGACCCCCTCGGCCATTCCGCGACGGAGCAACGTCGGATTGGTGACGAAGAGGTCGTCGCCCACCAGTTGTACCCGGCCGCCGAGACGGCGCGTGAGGGCCTGCCAGTCGGCCCACGCGTCCTCGTCGAGGCCATCCTCGATGGACACCAGCGGGAACCGTTCGACCAATCCGGCCAGGTAGTCGAGCATCGCCGCCGGCTCGCGGCGCTGTCCCTCGCCCGCGAACACGTAGGCGCCGTCGCGGTAGAGCGTGCTTCCGGCCACGTCCAGCGCCAGGGCGATCTGCCGCCCCGGCTCGTAGCCGGCGGCCACGATGGCCTCCAGCACCACGGCCAGGGCGTCCTCGGTGGTGGCCAGGTCGGGGGCGAAGCCCCCTTCGTCGCCCACCCCGGTGGCCAGCCCGCGCGCGTGCAGCAGCCGCCGGAGGTAGTGGAAGACCTCGACGCCCCAGCGCAACGCCTCACCAAACGTGGGCGCACCGGCGGGGACGATCATGACCTCCTGGACGTCCAGACGGTTCTGGGCGTGGGCGCCGCCGTTGACGATGTTGAGCAGCGGGACCGGGAGCACCCCCGCGTCGCCCAGCAGCTGCCAGAGTGGGACGCGACGGGCGGCGGCCGCGGCCCGCGCGCAGGCCAGCGACACCGCCAGCAGCGCGTTGGCGCCGAGCCGGCTCTTGTTGGGTGTTCCGTCGGCGTCGATCAGCAGCCGGTCGATGGCCGTCTGGTCGGTGGGGTCGCGCCCTACCAGCAGGGGCGCCAGGTCCTCGGTGATGCGACGCACCGCACCCAGCACGCCCCGGCCCAGGTAGCGGTGCGGGTCGCCGTCGCGGAGCTCCAGTGCCTCGCGCTCGCCGACCGACGCGCCCGACGGCACGGCCGCGCGCCCCACCGTGCCGTCGTCGAGCACGACGTCGGCCTCCACCGTGGGGTTGCCACGCGAGTCCAGGATTTCGCGGGCGAGGATGCGGGCGATCGTGGGCATCGGCACCCCTGCCTCTCACCAGGCGTCGGCGACCCGCTGGTCCTCCAGCACCTCGTAGGGCGGGTCCACCGCGGGCCGTCCGTCGGGCACCTCGACGATCCGCACCACTAGGCGCCGCGCCCCGAGAGCGATCCCCAGCACGTCGCCGGCGCGCACCGGCGCGGCCGCCTTGGCGGGTCTGCCGTTCAGGGTGACCCGTCCGGCGTCGCACAGCCGGTTGGCCAGGACGCGGCGTCGCACGAGGCGACTGACCTGCAGAAACTTATCCAGCCGCACGGCGATACCGCGCCCGCATCGACGCTCCGGCCATCACCCTGCCGCGATACGTTCGCCCGCCGCGCGCAGGGCCGCTTCCGCGTTGACCTGCAGGGCCACGGCCAGGCGCGTCGCCGCCAGCAGCAGGTCGCCCAACGCGCGGGTCCGCGCGGCTTCCGGCGCGTGCGTCGCGGCCAGCGCGGCGTCCACGGCGGCGCGGAGGGCAGCGGCCGCCGCCGTCGGATCGGCCAGGTGGCGTCCGTCGTCGGCCCGGGCGAGCCGCTCGACCATCGCCTGGACGCGCGCGAGGGCCGGGAGCGTCGCCGGGATCCCGTCCAGCGGGCCGCGGGTAGGCTCTTCGCGACGCTTCAGCTCTTCCCACTGCACCTCGACCTCGCGCGCCGTGCCCAGGTGCAGGTCGCCGAAGACGTGCGGGTGGCGGGCGAGGAGCTTGCGCACCAGCCCGTCGACCACGTCGTCGGCCGTGAACGTGCCTGCCTCGCGGCCCAGCTGGCCGTGGAAGACGACCTGGAGCAGCAGGTCGCCGAGCTCCTGTCGCAACGCGGCGGGGTCGTCCCGGGCGATGGCCTCCAGGGCCTCGTGAGCCTCTTCCAGGAGGTAGCGGCCCAGCGTGGCGTGGGTCTGCTGGCGGTCCCAGGGGCACCCCTGGTCGCTGCGCAGTCGCGCCATCACGGCCACGAGGTCGTCGAACCGAAACCGCATCGTCCTAGATGCGCGGGAACTGCTCGATCGCGGCCTCCTTGCGCACCCGCGCCAGCCAGGCCTCGAAGGCTTTCTCCCGCTTGGACGCCAGCAGCTCCTGGCGGATCTGCTCTTTGACCTTGGCGAAGTCTGCGGCCTCGGCCGGCCGGACGTCGGTCACCTTGATGATGTGGAGGCCGTACTGGGTCCGGACGGGCCCGCTGACCTGGCCGGGCTTCAGCGCCCACGCCGCGTCCTCGAACTCCTTGACGAGCGTTCCCCGGCTGACGTAGCCGAGGTCACCGCCCTGGGGCGCGCTGCCCGGGTCCTCGGAGTACTGCCGGGCCAGCGCGTCGAAGGCGGCGCCGTCCGCGAGGCGGGCCTGGACGACCTTGACCTTCGCCTGCGCCACGGCCTCCTGGGTCTTGTCCGCCACGCGCACCAGGATGTGGCTCACGCGGATCTGCGCGGGCCGATCGTAGAGGCGCCGGTTGCTGTCGAACTGCCGGCGCACCTCGTCGTCGCTCACCGTCACCTGCGCCACGGCCTCGGCCACGCGCCGCTGCGTCAGCTGCACGCGCAGCAGGTCCCGGAGCCCGGTCAGGGTGAGGTGGTTGCGGGCCAGCGCCTGCTCGAACTCCGCCTTGCCGGGGAACCGCTTGACGATCTCGGCCAGCTGTGCCTCGACCTCCTGGTCGGTCGCGGTCAGGTGGCGCTTGCGGGCTTCCTGCATGATGAGGCGCTGGGCCACCATCTGGTCGACGATGATCTTGGTGATCTGCTCCCGTTGCTTCTCGAACTCGGGGGTGGACGGGTCGACCCCGAACTGCGCGGCGGCGCGCCTGACCTCGGCGTCCACCTGGGACCAGTAGATCGCCTCGCCGTTCACGCGGACGGCCACGGCTGCGCCCCGTCGTGCCTGGGTCGACAGATACCAGGCGCCCACGCCGGCCGCGCCCAGCGCGACCACCACGGCCACGGCCACCGCGACTCTGCGGACTGTCATGCACGCTCCCTCCTTTTGGACAGCGGGTCCAGCATACCGCACGAGGGGCTGCGGGGCCAGCGCACGGCGCCGGATGTGCCCTGGCATGGGACGCCGTGGCGAGGCCCCACGCGCACAGCCCCAGCGGCGACTACCGCGAGGCCGCGGGCACCGGCATAGCGCCCGCGCCCACCCACCCCAGCAGCGCCAGGACCTCGCGCAGGCTGGCCGCCTGCTCGGCGAACGTCGTGCCGCCCGTGCGCACCGCGAGCCCGACCGCGGTGACCCGCGCCCGGGTGCCCAGCGCCTGCTGCAGCCGTCGCTGGGTGGCGCCGTCCAGGTGACCGGCCGCGGCCAGGCGCACCACGTACTGGTCGCCCTCGCGCGTGATGGCGGCCACGCCCACCTGTCGGGCCACGACCCGCACCCGCACCACGTCCAGCAGCGCCTCCACCGGCGGGGGCAGCGGCCCCGCCTCGGCCAGGGCGGCGGCGATGTCGTCGACGTCGTCCAGGCTGCGCGCAGCGGCCAGCCGCCGGTAGATCCGGAGGCGCTCGTTCTCGTCGGGCAGGAACGTTGCCGGCAGGCGGGCGTCGACGCCCAGCTCCAGGACCGGGTCGCGGGGCTCTTCCACGATCTCGCCCTTCGCCTCCCGGATCGCCTCGTCCAGCAACCGGCAGTAGAGGTCGAAGCCCACCGCGGCGATGTGCCCGTGCTGCTCGGGGCCCAGCAGGTTACCCGCGCCGCGGATCTCCAGGTCGCGCATCGCAAGCCCCAGCCCCGACCCCAGCTCCACGAACTCGGCCATGGCGCGCAACCGCTGCTCGGCCTCCGGGGTCAGGGGCACGTGGCGCGGGTAGAGCAGGTAGCAGTACGCCTGCCGGTCGGCCCGGCCCACGCGGCCGCGGAGCTGGTACAGCTGCGCCAGGCCCAGCCGGTGTGCGTCCTCGATGATGATGGTGTTGACCCGGGGGATGTCGAGACCGATCTCGACGATGGTGGTGCACACCAGCACGGCGAAGCGCCCGCCCAGGAAGTCCAGCATCACGGCCTCCAGGCGTTCCTCGGGCATCTGGCCGTGGGCGACCGCCACCGTGGCCTCGGGCACCAGCTGGCGGATGCGCCGGGCGGCGCGCTCGATGGTCTCCACCCGGTTGTGGACCACGTAGACCTGCCCGCCCCGAGCCAGCTCGCGGCGGATCGCCTCGGCCACCACGCCATCGTCGTCGGGGCGGATCTCGGTGTGGATCGGCAGCCGCGCCTCGGGCGGCGTCTCCATCACCGTGAGGTCGCGCAGCCCGCTGAGGGCCATGTGCAGCGTGCGCGGGATGGGCGTCGCCGTCAGCGTCAGGACGTCCACGTGCTTGCGCAGCATCTTGAGGTGCTCTTTGTGGCGCACGCCGAAGCGCTGCTCCTCGTCGATGATCACCAGCCCCAGGTCGCGGAAGACCACGTCGCGGGCCAGCAGCCGGTGGGTGCCGATCAGCACGTCCACCACCCCCGCCGCGGTCTGGGCCAGGATCTCCTTCTGCTCCGCAGGCGTGCGGAAGCGGCTGAGCAGCTCCACGGTCACGGGGAACTTGGCGAAGCGCTCGGCGAAGACGGCGTAGTGCTGCTGGGCCAGGATGGTCGTGGGCACGACCACGGCCACCTGCTTGCCGTCCATCACCGCCTTGAACGCCGCGCGCAGCGCCACCTCGGTCTTGCCGTACCCCACGTCGCCCGCCACGAGCCGGTCCATGGGCCGCGGGGCCTCCATGTCGCGCTTGACGTCCTCGATGGCCCGGAGCTGGTGGGGCGTCTCGGTGTAGGGGAAGGCGGCCTCCATCTCGCGCTGCCACGGCGTGTCGGGACCGAAGGCGTGCCCCGGCGTGGAGGCACGCGCAGCGTAGAGGCTCAGCAGCTCGGCGGCCATCTCCCGCGCGGCCTCCTTGACGCGCCGCTTCTCGCGCTCCCAGTCGGCGCCGCCCAGCCGGTGCAGCCGCGGGTGCTCGCCTTCGGCGCCGACGTAGCGCTGCACCAGGTGGATCTGCTCGACGGGCACGTAGAGCCGGTCGCCCTGCGCGTACTCCAGCAACAGGTACTCGCGCGCCGCGCCGTCGGCGGGCACCTGCACCAGCCCGCGGTACCGCCCGATCCCGTGGTGGACGTGGACCACGTAGTCGCCGGGCCTCAGGTCGGCCCACGAGGTCAGGCGCTCGCCGTCGCGCAGGTACCGCATGCGTGCCCGGCGCCGCCGCCAGCCCACGATCTCGCTGTCGGTGAGCACCGCCAGGCCGACGGCGTCCACGCGGAAGCCGCGGTGCAGCCGTGCCGGAATCGCCACGATGCGCCCGACAGGCGGCGGTACCTCCAGCGCGTCGGCGCGCGCCACGTCCACCCCGGCCTCGGTCAGGATGTCGACGACGCGCGCCGCCTGGGCCGAGGCGACGACCACGCGCAGCCCCTCGCCGGCGAGCCCGCGCAGGGTCTGGGCCAGGAGATGGGTCTGTCCCCCGAACGCCTCGATGCCGCCGACCGGGATGCGGATCTCGACCCATGCGTCCTCGCTGCACCGCGCTCCCGCGATGGCCAGGCGCATCCGGTCGGGCGCGACGTCGACCGCCGTCGTCCAGGTGAGGGGTGGCACGCCGCCGTGCGCGGCGTGCCCGGCCAGCTCGGCTGCCCGTGCGGCGCTCTCTGCGGGCTCGTAGAGGACCAGCACGCCTCCCGGTGCCAGATGGGCGGCCAGTCCCGCTGCGACCGCAGGGGTGGGTGCGGCCAGGCGTGCCGGCCGGAGGCGCGCAGCCTGCACCGTGGGTCCCGCGCGCTGGGTCGCGGCGTCGAGGGTCCGCAGCCGCTCCACCTCGTCGCCCCACAGGTCGACACGGAGCGGCGCGGGCGCGCCGACCGGGAAGACGTCGACCACGTCGCCGCGCACCGCAAACTCCCCTGGTGCGGCCACCAGGCTCACGCGCGTGTAGCCCGCCTCCTCCAGGTGGGCGACGAACTGGTCGCGCGGGAGGTACGCGCCGGGCGCAAGCGTCAGGGTGGCGGCCTGCAGCGCTGGCGGGGCCAGCAGCGGCTCGATGGCCGACTCGACCGAGGCCACCGCCACCACGGGGCGCGGAGGCGCCGGGTCGGTCTCACGGAGTCCCGCGTCTGCAGGTCCTGTGCCTGCGGGTCCAGCGTATGCCAGGCCGCGCCCCAGTGCCTCGACGATCGCAAGGCGCTCCGCCACAGCGGCGGCGGCCGCCGCACGCTCGTCGTCCGTCGTCTCGTCACGCGTCCCCGGCCCGGAACCCGCCGGGTAGACGCGCACGTGCAGGTCGGTGCCGTCCAGCAGGGCGCGCAGGTCGTCGGCCAGGCGTTCGGCCACGTCCTGCGACGGCGTCACCACCAGCGCAGGTTGGGCTGCGAGCGCAGGATCGGTGAGGACCGCCGCGAGCACCGCCGCCGCCGCGGTCGCCGACGGGCCAAGTACTGCCGGCGCGGCGCCCGCCCGCAACGTCTCCCGGACCAGATGGTACTGCGGCGCTTCCCGCAGGAGCGCCAGGACTCCCGTCAGCACGCGTGTCTCCGGATCATTCGGCCGTAACTTTCATTATACCGTGGCGATCCCGCGGAGACCCCGCGCGCTCCGCGATGCCGTGCGTTGCCTGGGAGACGACCGCCAGACCCCGGGAGTCCTCCCTGGGGTGGCAATCCCCGACGGCGCCCGGGAGGCGGTGCCCGCGGAGCGCCGGCGCTCAGCGGGGCAACTCGGGAACGGGTGGGGGGCGCCGCTTGTGTTCGCTGGCCGCGCGCAGCCGCTCGATGCGCTGGCGCACGTCGGCGGGCGCCTCGCCCGTGAGGAGGTACCGATCGAGGACGGCGTAGGTTAGGCCGAGCTCCTGCTCGTCGGTCTGGCCCGGCCACAGCCCGGCCGTGGGCACGCGGTCCACGATCGCCTCCGGCACGCCGAGCGCCCGGGCCAGCGCCCGCACCTCGCCCTTGGTCAGGCAGCCCAGCGGCAGCACGTCCACACCGCCGTCGCCGTACTTGGTGAAGTATCCGACCGCGAGCTCACTGCGGTTGCCGGTGCCGACCACCAGCCGGTTGAGGCGGTTGGCGAAGTAGTAGAGCGTGGTCATGCGCAGGCGCGGCTTCAGGTTGGCCAGCGCAAGGCGGTGGTCGGCGTAGTAGGCCGACGTCTGCAGCGCGGCCACCAGGGCGTCGTAGACTCCGTCGAGCACCACGGTCGTCACCGGCAGACCCAGCGCCCCGGCCACCGTGCGGGCGTCGTCGAGGTCGCGCGGGTCGGAGTGGCAGGGCATCACCACGCCCAGGGTGGCGTCGGGGAAAGCACGCAGGCACAGCGCGGCCACGGTCGCCGAGTCGACCCCGCCGGAGATCCCCACCACCGCACCCACGGCGCCGGCCTCATCGGCACGTGCCCGCAGCCAGTCCACCAGGTGTCGGATCAGGTACTCGGCATCCTGCACGGGCGTTGCCTTCGGCGAAGTGCCGTGGGTCCTCCTGCGTCCTGTTGTGGAAGCGTCGTCGCTGGCGGAGGTGGGGACCTGCGCGCCCGAATTCGGCCGGTGGGGCCACGACGGCCACACGCGGAAGTTCCCTTGGCTTCGCCACGAACCTCTCCCGAACTGGCGTTGCCAAAACGGCGCGGATGCGCTAGTATGCAAGGCACCAATCGCATAGCGCGGCGAACCTCCGAACGGGCAAACCCGGAGTAATCCGGGGACGCAAAGCCGACGGGACCACCGGGAGCGGTGGTCGGCCGGGTTGCCGAAGAGGAAGCACAGGCGAACGCGAGTGCTTCCCCGGCGCTCGCGTCGTTGTTTGCGGGGCCCGTTTGGGGCCGCGTCCTCACCAGTACGCTGGAGATGGCGCGGCCGGCCCACCGGGGAGCACGCGTTGGTCGCCGACTCCGGCACGGCGTACCGACGCCGACCTGATCTTCCCCTGCGCAGCGCCCTGCGGGCAACTGGGCGCACCGTCGCATCCCCTTGCCTCCCCCGGGCCGGCCGTGCCAGCCTGCGTCGACGGTTTCCAGCACGACGGGGAACGCCTCGGGCAACCGGTCAACGCCCTCGCGGGCACGTCCCGGTCTGCCCGGACGCCTCCGAGGAACGGGCCCACCACGCGGGCTTGCGGCCGCGGCCTCGGCGGAGCCCCGTGCCGGGCACCGCGTCCTCCGCCACGCCACCACCGCCGTACCCGCGCAGCCGTGCCCGCACTTGACAGGTCCACCGCGGTGGGCCTACCATGGGCTCGAATTTGAAAATAATTCTCAAGTAAAACCGGGCGGGGCGTGCATGCACATCGCAGCGACACCACGGCAGACACGCCAGCGCGCGCGTATCCTCCAGATCCTCGCGGCGGCAGGCTGTCATCTGACGGCGGACGAGATCCACGGCCGGTTGCGGCGGCGCGGGCACCGGGTGGGGCTGGCCACGGTCTATCGGACCGTGGAGTTGTTCGTGCGCAGCGGGCTGGTGGAGCCAGCCTACCTCGCCGACGGCGGCGTCCGCTACGGGCTCGCGGCCAAACACCACGACCACGCCGTCTGCGTGCGCTGCGGACGCTTTCAGGCGCTGCGGCAGTGCATCGTGCCCCACGTCCCGCGCCTGTTGCCCGCGGGGTTCCGCATGACCGGGCACCAGCTGGGCATCTACGGGATCTGCGCGGCCTGCCAGGCCGGCGGCGGGTAGGGCGATGGCGACGATCCGCTCGATGGCCGTGCACGGGGCGTGGGGTGACCGTCCGCGCGCGGCGTGTCCTCGGCGCGCGGCAGCGTCCGCTGCAGGCGCTGCGCCGTCGTTGCGCACGGCGTGGGGGAATCGGGGGTGACGCGCCGGATCGCGACGGTGGTGGGCGTGGTGGCCGCGCTGGTGGCGGCGCTGGTGGTTACCGCGCGGCTCGCCGGATGGCGCCAGGGGAGCCCGCGGCTTGAGGTGGTGGCCACCATCGCCCCCCTGGCCGAGTTCGCGCGCCGTGTGGGCGCCGAGCGCGTGGCGGTGCGGGTGCTGGTGCCCGCGGGCGTCGAAGCCCACGACTACGAGCCCACGCCGCAGGACCTGGTCGCGCTTGGCCGCGCGCGGCTGTTCGTCTACGTCGGCGCAGGGTTCGAGCCCTGGGTCGGCCGCGTGGTGCCCACCTTGCCGCGGCGCGTGGGGGTGGTGCGGGCCACCGCCGGGTTGCCGCTCCTGCCGGCGGCGGGTCGCCCCGGCGGCCCCGGCCAGGAGGGCTGGGATCCCCACGTCTGGCTGGATCCGGTCCTGGCGCAGCAGGTCGTGGAAGCTATCGCGTTCGCGTTGATCGCCGCCGACGCCGACGGCGCGCGGATCTACCGCGACGGTGCGGCGCGGACCCGCGCAGAGCTCGACCGGCTCCACGCCGAGTTCCAGGCGGGGTTGGAGCGCTGTGCGCGCCGCCTGCTGGTGGCCTCGCATACCGCGTTCGCCTACCTGGCCCGGCGGTACGGGCTCGAGCACGTCGGGCTGGCCGGCGCGACCCCGGAAGCGGACCCGGCGCCGGGCGCGGTCGCCAGGCTGGCCGGGGCGCTGCGGGCGCGCGGGGTGCGGACGATCTTCGTGGAACCGGGTGGCCCGTCGCGGCTGGCGGAGGCGCTGGCGCAGGAGATCGGCGCGCGCACGGTGCCGCTGGATCCGGTGGAGAGCCCGCCGCCTGCGGGCGGCGACTACTTCAGCGCGATGCGCTCCAACCTGCGCACGCTGCGCGCCGAGCTGGGGTGCGCGCCATGAGCACACCCGAGCGCCCCGGCCTCGTCGGCCCGCGGGAGCGGCGGCGGCCACCGGCGCGGGGCACCCCCGTCGTGGAAGTGGCGGGCGTCTGCTTCGCCTACGACGGGCAGCGCGTGCTGGACGACATCACCCTCACCGTCGCCGCCGGGGACTTCCTGGGCATCATCGGCCCGAACGGGTCGGGCAAGACCACCCTGGTCAAGATCGTGCTGGGCCTGCTGCGGCCCCAGTGCGGGACGGTGCGGCTGTTTGGGACCGAGATCGCGCGGTTTCGGCAGTGGAGCCGGATCGGCTACGTCCCGCAGCGCGTCGTCGGCCTGGAGGCGCGCGTCCCGGCCACGGTGGCGGAAGTCGTCGCCAGCGGTCGGGCCGCGCGGGCCGGGGTCGGACGTCGGTTCTCGCCCGCCGACCAGCGCGCCGTGGTGCAGGCGCTGGAGACGGTGGGGCTGGCCGCGCTGCGCGATCGACCCATCGGAGCGCTCTCCGCCGGCCAGCAGCAGCGGGCGTTCATCGCCCGTGCGCTGGCCAGCGAGCCCGACCTGCTGGTGCTGGACGAGCCGCTCGTGGGCGTGGACGCCGACGCCCAGGCGCACTTCTACGCGCTGCTCCGCCACCTCCACCGCGACCTCGGGGTGACGCTCGTCATGGTGTCCCACGACGTGGGGGTGATCGCCTCGGAGGTGACGACGCTGGCCTGCCTCAATGGGGTGCTGGTCTACCACGGCGCGCCCGCAGGCTTCCTCGAGAGCGACGCCCTGCGCGCCGTCTACCGCACCGGCGTGCGCGTGGTCTCCCACGTGCACTGACGGGCACGCGCCACCGGCCACGGCGCACACGCCGGTGGGTGGCCGCGAGCGCTCGGGCGAGCGTGCCCGCGGCGTCGGACAGCGGGTGCCGGGTGCCGTGTGGACCGGTCGGGCGCGCGCTCCGGGGCGCTGCGGTCACCGATGGGCGGCAGGGTAGCGCAGGCCGAGGGCAGTCGCGGCGAGGTCGGCCAGCACGTCGATGAACGGCGGCGACCAGTTCAGCGAGGCCGTGCGCACTAGGCGCACGCCCAGCTCGCGCGCCAGGGCCGCGGCCTCGACGTCGAGGTCGTAGAGCACCTCGAGGTGGTCGGCGACGAAGCCGATGGGGCAGACGACCACCTCGCTGACGCCCGCGGCGTGCAGGTCGCGGAGGGCCTCGAGCACGTCAGGGCCCAGCCACGGCTCGCCGGTGGCGCTGGCGCTCTGGAAGGCGAACGACCACCGCCCCACGCCCGCGGCCGCCGCCACGGCGCGCGCCGAGGCAACGAGCTGCCCCGGGTACGGATCACCCCACGCGAGGATGCGCTTGGGCAGGCTGTGCGCGGTGAAGAGCACATGAGCGCGGGCGGACAGCCCGGCCTGCGCGGCCCGCACACGGTCGGCCAGGGTGGCCACCAGCCCGGGGTGCAGGTGCCACGCCTCCACGGGCACGAGCGCGGGCCCGCCGCACCGGGCCGCCGCCTCCTGCGCCGTGGCGAGGTAGACGCCCACGCTCATGCGCGAGTAGTGGGGCGCCAGGACGATCGCCGCGGCCCGGGCGACGCCGTCGCGGTGCATCTGCGCCACCACGTCGGCGATGAATGGGTGCCAGTGCTTCATGCCGACGTACACGGGCAGGGCCAAGCGCGCAGCCAGCGCCGTGGCGACCTCCTGGGTGATGGCCAGCAGCGGCGAGGTGCCGCCGATGGCCTCGTAGCGCGCCACCAGGTGCGCCACCTGCTCGGGCGTCGGCGGGCGTCCCTGGCGGATGTGGGTGTAGTACGCGGGCACGTCGGCCAGCGATGCCGGCGTCCCGTATGCCATCAGCAGGACGGCCGAGGGACTCATGGCTCCACACAGAATACCATAGGCATGAGCGCATTGACGGAGTACCAGATCGGTGACCGGGTGTTCGTCTGGACGTTCGGGGAGGACACGATCCAGGCCGCGTACGGGACCAACTGCGCCGCGGTCGTCGGCAGCGAGGGCGTGGTGCTGGTCGATCCGCTGATCGCGCCGGCGCACGCCCGCGAGGTCGAAGCCGCGCTGCGGGCGCACACGGCGGCGCCGGTGCGGGCGGTGGTGCTGACGCACCACCATACCGACCACACGCTGGGCGCCGCGCTGTTCGCGCGTCAGGGCGCGGCGGTCATCGCCCACCAGGCCTGCCGCGAGCGCATCCTGGCCGAACACCCGGCCCTGCTCGCCGAGCGGCGGGCCCGTCCGGAGCTCGCCGACCTGTTCGCCGACGCCGAGGTGGTGGCCCCGCTGGTCACCTTCGAGCAGACGCTGACGGTGCACCCCGGCGGGCTCGAGGTCGAGGTGTGGCACCCGGGATGGGTGCACACGCCCGGCGACGCCTTCGTCTACGTGCCGGCCGAGCGCGTGGCCATCGCGGGCGACCTGCTCTTCAACGGCTACCACTACAACTACGAGCACGCGCGGCTGGACCAGCTGCGGCGCGGGCTCGACGCGCTGCGCGCCCTGGACGCCGACGTCTTCGTCCCGGGGCACGGTCCCGTCGCCGGGGCCGAGGTGATCGACCTGCAGGCCGCCTACCACGACGCGGTGGAGGCGGTGGTGCGCGACGGCCTGGCCGCAGGCTGGACGGACGAGGGCATCGTCGAGGCGCTGCGCACACGGTTCCCGGGCTACCGGCTCGAGGTCGTGCTGCCCACGGCGGTGGCCCGGCTGCGCGCGCACCTGGCCCGCTAGCGCCGTGCGCCGCCGGCGCGCGCCCTCCGAGATCCCCTGGGACGACGCCGGGGCGCTGCGCGTCGCCTGAGGCGGCCATGCCCGAGGTGCTCCAGCACGCCTTCATGCAGCGGGCCCTGCTGGCCGGCGTGATCGTGGCCGTGGTCTGCCCGCTCATCGGGGTCTTCCTGGTCCTGCGGCGGCTCGCACTGATCGCCGACACCCTGGCGCACCTCGCCCTGGCCGGCGTGGCCCTGGGGCTGTTCGCCGGCGCGCCGCCGCTGGCCGGCGCGCTGATCGTGGCCGTGGCGGGCGGGGTCGGCATCGAGGCGTTGCGCACGCGCGGCCACCTGTCCGGGGAGGCTGCCCTGGCCGTGTTCCTCTCGGGCGGGCTCGCGGTGGCCATCGTGCTGATCAGCCTGGCCCGGGGCTTCACCGTTGACCTGTTCGGGTACCTGTTCGGCAGCATCGCCACCGTGCAGCCCGCCGACCTGCGGGTGATGGCCGGGCTGGGCGCCGCGACGGCGGCCGTGGTGCTGGTGCTCTACAAGGACTTCTTCGCGGTCACGCTCGACGAGGAGGCCGCCCGCACCAGCGGCATGCCCGTCGGTGCGCTCAACACCCTGCTCACGGTGCTGACGGCGCTGGTGGTCGTGCTGTCCATGCGGGTCGTGGGCATCCTGCTGGTGAGCGCGCTGCTGGTCGTCCCCGCGCTGGCGGCCATGCGGGTGGCCACGTCGTTCCGCGGCACGGTGGTGGCCGCGGTGGCCTTCGCCCTGGCCGCGGTGCTGCTGGGCCTGGTGGCGGCCTTCTACCTCGACCTGGCCGCCGGCGGGGCGATCGTGCTGGTGGCCCTGGGGCTGTTCGGTGCGGCGTCGCTCGTGGGGCGCCGGCGAGGCGAGGGCGCGCCCCCTAGCGCTTCCCCTCCAGGATCTCCTGCGCGATGACCTTCATGGGCCGCCGCTCGTCGCGGCTGGCCCGCTGGATGCGGCGGAACGCGTCGACCTCCGAGAGGCCCTCGCGCTCCATCAGCACGCCCTTGGCCCGCTCCACCAGCTTGCGCGTCTGCAGGGCGTCCTCGAGGCTGCGGATCTCGTCGGCCAGCGCCCCCTGCGTGCGGAAGTGCTGCAGGGCCAGCTCGATGGTGGGCACCAGGTCGGCCTCCTTGATGGGCTTGACCAGGTACGCCATCACGCCCGCCGCCCGGGCGCGCTCGATGTAGTCGCGGTCGCCGTAGGCCGTCAGCAGGATGATCGGGCGCGGCGCCGCGGCCATGACCTGCTCGGCGACGGCGAGCCCATCGGGCGGCGGCATCTTGATGTCCAGGAAGACCAGGTCGGGGTCCAGCTTGCGGATGAGGTCCAACGTGCGCCGCCCGTCGCCCGCCTCACCGACGACCTGGTAGCCCGCCTCGGTGAGCATGGCCCGCAGGCCCATGCGGATCAGGGCCTCGTCGTCGGCGATCAGGACCCGCAGCGGCGGCATCGGCGACAGGTCGATCCGCGCGGCGCCCGCCGGCCTCGGCCAGGACGCGCGCGCGGCCAGCAGCACGGGGTGAGGCAGGGCCGTGCGGATCTCCGACTCCGTGCGGGCACCCACGCCCGTGCGGGTGCACGGCGGGTGCCGTGCCGGGGGGCGTGCGCGACGGTGACAGGACGCTGCGGGCGCGCCATGGTCACCGCACCGGGCCCGTCTCGCGCACCCGGGGGATGGTCAGCACCGCCCGGGTGCCAGCGCCGGGTGCGCCCTCCAGGTCGAAGCGCCCCTGCAGGTCCTCGGTGACCAGGGCGCGCACGATCTTCAGCCCCAGGTTGTCGGTGGCCAGGGGGTCGGCGCCAGCCGGCAGGCCCACGCCGTCGTCGGTCACTTCCAGCAGCCAGTCGCGGTCGGTCTGGGCCAGCACGATGCGGATGCGGCCCGTCGTCCGCTCGGGGAAGGCGTGCTCCATGGCGTTCTGCACCAGCTCGGTGACCGCCAGGGCCACCGACGTCGCCTGCTGCGAGGGCAGGAACAGGGCTTCGCCCTCGACGGTGATGGCCACCTGCAACGGCGGCCGGGCCATGGTCTGGCTCACGGTCCGGGTCACGCGCTCGAGCAGGTCGCGGAGGTTGATGAGCCGGAAGCCTTCGACCGAGAGGATCTCGTGCACCGCGGCGATGCTCAAGATGCGGTTGATCGTCTCGGTGAGCACCTCGCGCCCCGAGACCTCGCGGCCGTCGCGCAGCTGCAGGCGCAGCAGCATGGCGATGGTCTGCAGGTTGTTCTTGACCCGGTGGTGCATCTCCCGGACGATGGCCGAGCGCACCACGAGCGATGCGTTCTCGATGGCCAGCGCCGTCTGGTTCGCCAGGGTGGACAGCAGCGAGATCTCGTCGCGGCTGAACTGGTAGGGGCGATCCTTGTAGCAGTTGAAGACGCCGATGATGCGATCGCGCACGCGCAGCGGCACGGTCAGCAGGGCCCGTAGCCCCTCGGCGCGGGCCAGGTCCTTGTGGATAAAGCGCGGGTCGTCCAGCACGTCGGGGACCGCGACGGGCTCGCCCGTGGCGGCCACCAGGCCGCTGATGCCCTCGCCGGCGCGCAGCGCGGGCTTGCGCTGGTAGCGCTCGCCCGCCCGGTGGGAGGCCGCAAGCACCAGCTCGCCCGTCTGCTCGTCCAGCAGCATGAGGGCGCACAGCCGGGCATCCAGCAGTCCGGCGGCCATCTCGCAGATCAGCCGCAGGATCTCCTCCAGGTACAGCGGGGCGGTGAGGGTCTTGCTGACCTCCGCCAGGGTGGAGAGCTCGGCGATCTGCCGGCGCATGCTGTCGTAGAGCGTGGCCTTCTCGATGGCGCCCGCTGCCAGGTCGGCGATGATCGACAGCAGCTCGATCTCGTCGGGCCCGTACTCGTGGACGGCGGTGGTCTGGACGTTCATGGCACCCAGCACCTTGCCGGCGGTCTGCAGCGGGACGGCCAGCAGCGAGCGGAACGCGTACTCCCGCGTGCCGGGGACGTAGACGAAGCGGGGGTCGCTGGCGGCGTCGCTGCTGTAGACCGGCGTGCGCGCCTGGGCGGCGTAGCCCGTCAGCCCCTCGCCGAAGCGCAGCCGCGCGCGCCCGATGGACTCCGCCGCCAGGCCCGTGGTGGCCTTCAGGACCAGCCACTCGCCGGCCGGATCCAGCAGGTAGATGGAACACGAGTCCATCTTCATGACCTCGGCCGTGGTGCGGGTGATGAGCTGCAGGGTCGCCTCCAGGTCGAGGGCGGCGGAGATGGCGCGGCTGATCTCCCGCAGCGCGGCGATCTCGGCCTCCTTGCGGGCCAGCCGCTGGGCCTGCTCGACCTCCGACGATCTCAGGCTCATCTCCGGTCGTCCTCGCCGTCGCGTCCGGCTAGTTGTGCACCACCAGTTCGGCCCGCGCGCCGGGCGTGATCCCCCGGCGGAGGAAGTAGCCCTGGTTGACCTCCACCGCGTACCGGTAGGGGCGTGCGGGCTCGTAGATCGGCCATGGCCCGCGCTCCGGATCGGCCGCCACCGCCATGTCCAGGATCTCCAGCAGCCGCCAGGAGCGATCGAGGAACCCGATGGACAGCGGGATGAACGTGTTCTTCATCCAAAAGCCCCACCGGGCGTCCTCGTCGAAGACGAACAGCATCCCCGCGTCTTCGTCCAGGTGCCGCCGGTACATCAAGCCCTGGGCGCGGGCTTCGGGCGTGTCGGCGATCTCGACCGCCAGGCGCACGCGCCGCCCGTCCTGAACGAACACCAGGGTGCCGCGGCCAAACCGTGGCTGCGGACCGGCGGGCACGGAGGGCTCGCGCAGCCCCCACAGCGCCGCAGTGCCGATGGCGGCGACGACGAGCGTCGCGGCCACGCGGCGGCGTGCGGTGCTGCGGGCCGCGGGCGCGGCGGCTGCGGACGCCCGGGGTGCGGGCATCGCGCCCTGCGAGAGGGCTCCGGGGGGCGCCTGCAGGTCGCCGTGCGTGTCAGGCTCCCGAGGTGTGGGCATCGTCGGCAGTACTCCCCGCTGCGTTCGGCTCGTGCTCGCAGACCCTGTCCCCGGCGGCGGGGTGGCGGCCGCAACGCCGGCACCCCGATGCCGCGGCACACCGCGCCGCCCGTGTGGTAGACTCTTTCACTACGGTACCACAGACCGGCGTCGTCGCGGGACCGAGCCGCGGCCCGCGGCGCATGCGCGTCGAGGAGCCCATCGTGCGTTGCGACGTCCTGGTGGTCGGGGCCGGGCCCGGCGGTGCCAGCGCGGCCCGTGCCGCTGCGCTGGCCGGGCTGCGCGTGGTGGTGCTGGAAGCGCACCGCCAGGTCGGGTGCCCCACCCACTGCACCGGCAAACTGTCGGTCCATGCGTTCCGCCGGTTCGCGCTGCCGGTCGCGCTCGCGCAGACCGCGCTGCGGGCGGCGGTCCTGTGCGCCCCCGACGGCGGCACGGCCGTGGTGCGGCGCGCGGCGATCGACTCGTACGTGGTCGACCGGGCCGTGTTCGACCGCTTCCTGGCCGACCGTGCGGCCGCCGCCGGCGCCGAGGTGATCACGGAGGCCAGAGCGCGCCTGGTCGAGCGGACCGGCGGGCGGCTGCGTGTGGTGGCCGACCGGCCGCGGGGGCGGCTGACGATCGACGCGGTCGTGGTGATCGACGCCGAGGGGGCCCATCCCGTGTTGCCGGCCCAGCTCGGGCTGCGCCTGCGCCGCCGGCTCGTGCACGGCCTGCAGTACGAGGTGGAGGGCGCGCGCATCGACGCCGACGATACCCCGGAGCTCTACTTCGGTGCCGACGTGGCGCCTGGTTTCTTCGGCTGGCTGATGCCGATCGGCGGGGACCGCGGACGGCTGGGGGTGGCCATCGATCCCCGGCTCACCGCCCGGTCGCCCGCGTACTACCTCGAGCGGCTGCGGGCGGAGCACCCGCTGGCCGCGCGCCGCCTGCGAGGCGCCCGCATCGTCCGCCGCCTGGCCGGCCGGATCCCGGTGCTCGGCCCGCGCCGGCCCTCTTACGTGCCGGGCATGCTGGTCGTCGGGGACGCTGCGGGACACGTCAAGGCGACGAGCGGGGGCGGCATCTACTTCGCCATGCTGGCCGGCGAACTGGCCGCGCGGGCGGCCGCAGACGTGGTCGCGGGTGGGGCGGTCGCCGCCGGCGCGCTGGCCGGCTACGAGCGCGCCTGGCAGGCGGCGTTCGGGCGCGAGGTGCGGTTCACGTCGATCGTCCGCGCAGCCCTGAACCGCCTCCCCGACCGCCACCTGAACATGGCGATTCGCGCGCTGGCCACCGACGCCGGCCTGCGCCGGGCGGTGGAGGAGCACGGCGACACGCAGTACCAGTCCCGCCTGCTGCGCCCGGTGCTGGGGGCGGTGCTGCGCGCCGGGGTACGCGACGTCCGCCTGACCCCGACGGTGGCGGCGGCCCTGGGCGCGGCAGCGCTCGCGTTGTGGCGCGACGGCGCACGTGGCGATGGCGCCCTTGCCGACAGGGCCCCGCGCGATGGACGGTTCCTGTCGTCCCCACCGCGTCGGCCGGAGTCGTGACCCCGCACCGACGATGACCGCGATGGTCTGCGGCCAGCGTATCGTCTTTACCACGCCAGACGGAATCGTGACCGGTCCGAGGCCGGCCTGGCGTTCCAACGACCTGGCCGCCCACCCGGGCGCCGCGTCGGGTGCCTGACCAGCCCAAGATCTCGGGGGAAGGAGCCGTCGGGGCGAGGCACCAGGTAGTGTTCCTGCCAGCAAGGAACTACTATATATCGTGCCGAAAGAGACGGAAGATCCACTACATCTTGGTAGGGGAGCGAGCTGCCGTGCGGATCATTGCCGACCTGCACCTGCACTCGCGGTACAGCCGGGCGACCAGCCGGGACATGGACGTGGAGAACATGGCCCGGTGGGCCAGGCTGAAGGGGATCACGCTGCTGGGCACCGGCGACTTCACGCACCCGGTCTGGCTGCGGGAGCTGCGGGCGAAGTTGCGCCCCACCGACCGCGGGCTGTACACCCACGGCGGCGCGCACTTCATGCTCACCGTCGAGGTCTCCAACGTCTACCCGGCCGGAGGACGGCTGCGCAAGATCCACAACATCATCCTGGCGCCGTCGTTCGAGGTGGTGGACCGCATCAACGCCGTCCTCGGGCGGTTCGGCAACCTGCTGGCCGACGGGCGTCCGACCCTCACCCTGCCCAGCGATCGCCTGGTCGAGTACGTCATGGAGATCTCGCCCGACTGCCTGGTCATCCCCGCGCACGCGTGGACGCCGTGGTTCTCCCTGTACGGCAGCCACTCTGGCTTCGACTCCATCGCCGAGTGCTTCGGCGACCAGCTGCGACACATCGCGGCCGTCGAGACCGGCCTGTCCAGCGACCCGCCCATGAACTGGCGCCTCTCGGAGCTCGACCGGGTGGTGCTGGTGAGCAACTCCGACGCCCACTCGCCGGCGAAGTTGGGCCGCGAGGCCAACGTCTTCGCCTGCGAGCTCGACTACTTCGAGATCGTGCGGGTGCTGCGCGAGAAGGACACGGCGCGCTTCCTGTACACCATCGAGTTCTTCCCCGAAGAGGGGAAGTACCACTACGACGGGCATCGCGCGTGCAACCGGCGCATGACGCCGAAGGAGACGCGGGCCTCTGGCGGCCGGTGCCCCGTGTGCGGCAAGCCGCCCACGGTGGGGGTGCTGCACCGCGTGGAGGTCCTGGCCGACCGCGAGGAGGGGTTCGTGCCCGAGGGGGCGATCCCGTACCGGAACCTGATCCCGCTGGAGGAGATCATCGCGGAGGCCATGGGCGCCCAGCCCGGCACGGTGGCGGTGCGGGAAGCGTACTCCACGCTCTGTCAGGAGTTCGGCGGGGAGTTCGCCGTCCTCCTGGACGTGCCCGTCGCCGAGGTCGAGCGCGTGACGACGGCGCGGGTTGCGGAGGGGCTGCGCCGTGTCCGCGAAGGGCGGGTGACGATCGCGCCGGGCTACGACGGCGTCTTTGGCACCATCAGCATCTTCGCCGACAGCGCGCCCTCAGGCGGAGCAGGGGCTGTGCCCGTCCGGACCCCCGAGCCCGCCCAGACCAGCCTGTTCTGAGCCGTCCCGGCCGTCACGCCGCTGCGGCCGGAGCGGCGGGACGGCTTTCCGACCCCGCAGCCGGGGTAGTATAATGGCTCTGGGTGATGGTCGATCGCGTTCGCAGCGCAGTGACGACGCTACGAGGGCAACAGCCGTATACCGCCGGCGTCGACGCAGGAGGCCCCCCGGGGCCTCCTGCCATTTCCACGTCCGCGCGGGGAGCACCGGCACGCGTGACCGCCAGGCGCATCCAGATCACCGATGACCTGCACCTGCTGCTGGCGGTCCTGCCGCCGGAACTCCGCGCGGCGCTGGAACGCCGGCCTGACCTCGACCAGCTGCTGGAGGTCGTGCTCGACCTCGGCCGCCGGCCCGAGGCCCGGTTCCCCAGCGAGGCGCTCTACCTCAGCGAGGACTTCGTGACCCGCGAGATGCTCCAGTACGTCACCGAGCGGGTGGGCGCGTTCGGCAAGGACAACCGGGCGGGCATCGAGCGCACCCTGCACCGCATCAGCGCCATCCGGAACCGCCGCGGGGAGATCATCGGCCTGACCTGCCGCGTGGGGCGCGCGGTCTTCGGCACCGTCGACATCATCCGCGACGTCATCGAGTCGGGGCGCTCCATCCTGCTGCTGGGGCGGCCGGGCGTGGGGAAGACGACGCTCCTGCGCGAGGCCGCCCGGGTGCTGGCCGACGAGCTGCGCAAGCGCGTCGTGATCGTCGACACGTCCAACGAGATCGCCGGCGACGGCGACATCCCCCATCCGGGGATCGGCGCGGCGCGCCGGATGCAGGTGCCGGTGCCCACGCTCCAGCACGCGGTGATGATCGAGGCCGTGGAGAACCACATGCCCGAGGTGATCGTCATCGACGAGATCGGCACCGAGGCCGAGGCGCTGGCCGCCCGCACCATCGCCGAACGCGGCGTGCAGCTCATCGCGACGGCCCACGGCAACACCCTGGACAACCTCCTGCAGAACCCCACCCTCTCCGACCTGGTGGGGGGCATCCAGGCCGTGACCCTCTCCGACGAGGAAGCCCGCCGGCGCGGCACGCAGAAGACCGTGCTGGAGCGCAAGGCCCCGCCGACCTTCGACGTCGTCATCGAGATCCAGGACAAGGACCGGCTGGCGGTGCACCACGACGTCGCCACCGTCGTCGACCGCTACCTGCGGGGCGTGGCGCCCCGCCCCGAGCTGCGGGTGCGCACCGAGGGCGGTCAGGTGGAGATCTCGGCGTCGCCCGCGCCCACCCCGCGCTGGGCGCCCGAAGGTCCGTTCGCCCCGGCTCCGGCCGAGGACGCCAGGCGGCCCGGCCACCGCGCGCTGCGCATCTACCCGTACGCGGTCAGCCGCAACCGCCTGGAGCGGGCGATCCGGGAGCTGGGGGTGCCGGCCTTCGTCGCCGAGTCGCTGGCCGAGGCCGATCTGGTCCTGACCCTCAAGTCGCAGGAGAAGCGCCAGCCCCGGCGCCTGCACGACGCCGCCGGCCGCGGTGTGCCCGTCCACGTACTGCGCAGCAACACGGTGAGCCAGATCCAGGAGTTCTTGCGCGAGGTGTTCGAGATCGAGGAGGGGGCCGCCGAGCACGAGGCCGCGTTGACCGAGGTCGAACGGGCGATCGCCGCCGTCCTCGAGTCGGCCAAGCCGGTGGAACTCGCCCCGCAGAACGCGTACATCCGCCGCCTGCAGCACCAGCTCGTCCAGCGCTACGGCCTCGCGTCGGAGAGCAAGGGCGAGGAGCCGTTCCGGCGCGTGGTGATCTTCCCCAAGTAACCACCGTGCCCGCGTCCGCGCCCGCACCGCGGCAGGGGGTGTTCATCACCCTCGAGGGCCCCGAGGGTGCCGGCAAGACCACCACGGCGCGCCGGCTCTACGAGACGCTGCGCGGGAGGGTGCCCGTGCGCCTGGCCCGCGAGCCGGGTGGCACGCCCATCGGCGAGGCGATCCGCCGGCTGTTGCTCGACGAGGCGCACCGCGCGATGCGGCCCGAGACGGAGATGCTGTTGTTCGCGGCGAGCCGGGCCCAGTACGTGGCCGAGGTCGTGCGGCCGGCGCTGGCGGCCGGCGTGTGCCTGCTCTCCGAGCGCTACGTGGACGCCTCCGTGGCCTACCAGGGGTTCGGCCGCGGGCTGCCCGTGGCGGTGGTCCGGCAGGTGAACGACCTGGCCACCGGCGGCGTGCGCCCGGACCTCACGCTCCTGCTGGACATCGACCCCGCCGTGGGCCTGGCCCGCGCCCGCGCCGCCGCGGGCAAGGAGGGGACGCCGGGGCGCGGCGACCGGCTGGAGCAGGAGACGCTCGCGTTCCACCAGCGCGTGCGCGCAGGATTCCTGCAGCTGGCGCGCGAAGAACCGGCGCGATTTGTCGTCATCGACGGTGCCGGCGCACCCGACGCGGTCTTCGCGGCGGCGCTGGCGGCGGTGCGGCGGCTGCTGGTCGCCCGCGGGTGGGGCGTCGAGGGGCTCGATGCCCCGGTCGGCGGCCGGCCGGGAGAGGGGTGAGCCCCATCAAGCTCGTGCTGGCCATCGTGCAGAGCCGCGACGCGGGACGGCTGCTGGAGGCACTGACGGAGGCGGACCTCCAGGCAACGATGCTGGCGAGCACCGGGGGCTTCCTGCGGGAGGGCAACGCCACGATCCTCACCGTCGTCGAGGACGACCAGGTCGACGTGGTGCTGGGCATCGTCCGCCGCACCTGTCAGCGGCGGGAGCAGCTGATGACGCCCATTCCCCCGGTGGTGGAGCCCGTCGACTCGTACGTGACCTACCCCGTGAAGGTCGAGGTGGGCGGGGCGATCGCGTTCGTGCTCAACGTGGAGCGGATGGAGCGGGTCTAGCGGGCAGGTGGATGCCCTTCCGCGACGTCGTCAACCAGGACCATGCGATCCTGCTGCTGCGCACCGCCGTGCGCACCGGCAAGGTGGGGCACGCGTACCTGCTGGTGGGCCCGGCGGGCGTCGGGCGCCGGCAGGTGGCGCTGGCGTTCGCGCAGCTGCTCAACTGCGAGCGGCCAGCGGACGGCGATGCGTGCGGGGGCTGCGGGACGTGTCGGCGGATCGCTGCCGGGGCCCACCCGGACGTGCGCGTGCTGGACGTCGCCCACGAGCGCTTCATCGACCAGCCCCCGCGCGACTACAAGGGCAAGGAGATCCCGGTCGACCAGATCCGCGCGCTGCGGCGCGACGCGGCGTTCCCGCCCTACGAGGCCCCGTGGAAGGTGTACATCGTCGCCGATGCCGAGCGGATGAGCCCCGCGGCAGCCAACAGTCTCCTCAAGACGCTGGAGGAGCCGCCCGCGCGCGTGGTGTTCGTCCTCGTGGCCGAGTCGGCCACCGCGTTGCTGCCCACCATCGTGTCCCGCTGTCAGCTGGTGCGCTGCTCGTACCTGCGCGCCGACGAGATCGAGCGTGCGCTGTGCGTCCGGTGGCAGGTCCCCGATGCGCGCGCGCGGGTGCTGGCCCTGCTGGCCGACGGCCGGCTGGGACGGGCGCTGGAGTGGGCGCAGTCGGAGCCGCGCCTGGCCGCACGCGAGCGCCTGCTGGACCTGCTGCCGCAGCTGGAAGGCGGCGACCTGCTGGCGCAGCTGGACGCCGCCGAGGCCCTGGCCAAGGAGCCCGAGCTGCTGCCCGACCTCCTGGACCTGGCGATCCTGTGGTACCGCGACCTGCTGGTCTACCGCCAGCTGGGCGAGCCGTCCCGGCTGGCCAACCAGGACCGTCTGGAGGCGATCACCCGCCTGGCGCCGGGCTACGACGACGCACGCCTGGGCGAGCGGATCGCAGCCCTGGAGGACGCCAAGGAGGCCCTGCGGCGCAACGCCAACCCGCGGCTGGTGCTGGAGCGGTTGTTCCTCTCCTTTGGCGCACCGCCTGCGGCGACGCCGGTGCCGTAGGCGCGGGAAGCGTTGCGGGCGGCCGCGGGCAGATGCCCGCGGCCGCCCGCCCCTGCCACTGCGGACCATCCCACCAGACGTCCCACGCCCGCAGCGGCACTGCGCGTGCGCCTACTTCTTGCCCCCCAGGATGGCGTCCTTGGCGGCCTTGGCGACCCGGAAGCGCAGGACACGGCGCGCAGGAATCTTGATGGGCTCGCCCGTCTGCGGGTTGCGGCCCATGCGCGCCTTGCGGTTGACCACGACGAGCTTGCCGAGTCCCGGCAGCGTGAACGAGTTCTTGGCCTCCTTGTAGGCCAGCTTCGCCAGCTCTTCCAGGAACTGCACGGCCGTCTTCCGCGTGAGGCCGCACTTGTTGGCCAGGTACGCTGCGATCTGCGTCTTGGTCATCGCCTTCGCCATCTGCTCGCCTCCTCGAGTGTGATTGCGCCTGGGCCCGACGTCCCGGGCCGTGCCGGCGTCCTGGACCCGGCCGGGACTCTACTTCGCGGCCGCACCGCCTACTCCTGGGCCGCGACGCGGGGCTCGCACGGGCCCGGGCGCGCCCGCGGCTGTCCGCGCCCATGCCGCCTGCGTGGGGGATTCCGGGTGGCCGGTGGCGCACGCGCCGTAATGGCTGCGAGCAGCCCACGCCCATGGCCGCCGGCCTGGAGAATTCCGGGGGTGCACCCGACGATGTCGCGGAATTCATCGCTCAACGCATCAACACCAACATCCGCGAGCTTGAAAGTGCCGTCGGACGCGTGCGGGCCTCACCACACCTGCAGCACGAAGCACTTCAGGTAGCGTGTCTCCGGCATCGTCGCCAGCATGGGATGGTCGCGGGCCTGCGAGCGGAACTCCACCAGGCGCAGGTCGCGCCGGGCGTCGCGGGCCGCGTCCAGGATGGCGCCCCAGAGCATCTGCTCGTCCACGTGCCACGAACACGAGCAGCTGACGAGGAAGCCCTCGCTTCGCAGCAGCCGCAGCGCGCTCAGGTTCACCTCCTTGTAGCCGGCCAGCGCACGGGGTACGGCCTCCTTGGTGCGCGCGAACGCCGGTGGGTCGAGGATCACCAGGTCGAACCGCTCGCCGGCGCCCAGCAGGCGCCGCATCGCCTCGAAGGCGTCGCCTGGCTGCCAGGTGCAGCGTGCGGCGACCCCGTTGCGCGCGGCGTGCTCCTGCGCGGCAGCGACCGCGTCCGGCGACACGTCCAGTCCCAGTACCGCCTCGGCGCCGGCGAGTGCCGCCTGCACCCCGAACGCCCCCGTGTAGCAGAACGCGTCCAGCACCCGCGCCCCGCGTGCCAGCGGGGCGATGGCGAGGCGGTTCTCCCGCTGGTCGCAGAACCAGCCGGTCTTCTGGCCGCGGGCGATGTCCACGACGAAACGCGCCGGCCCCTCGACGACCTCCACGCGCGTGGGCGCCTCGCCGATCGCGAACTCCTGGTAGCGCGGCAGGCCCTCCAGGGCGCGCACCCTGGCGTCGTTGCGCAGGTACACCGCCTGTGCCCCGGTCAGGGTCTGCAGCAGGGCCGCCAGCGCGGCACGGCGGCGCTCCATGCCCGCCGTCAGCGTCTGCATGACCAGCACGTCGCCGTACCGGTCCACCACCAGGCCGGGGAGCAGGTCGCCCTCGCCGAACACCAGGCGGCAGGCGGTCGTCTCGGCCACCACGCGGGCGCGCAGGGCCAGGGCCGCCCGCAGGCGCCGGGTCAGCAACGCCTCGTCGACCGCCTCGTCTCGCCGCGTCAGGAGACGGACGCGAATGCGCGAGTGCGGGTTGAAGTCGCCGCGCCCCAGGAAGCGGCCCCGCCGGGAGGCCACGTCGACCACGTCGCCGGGGCCCGGCTGGCCGTCGAGCGCGGCCACCTCGCCGTCGAAGACCCACAGGTGCCCCGCGGCCAGCCGGCGCTCGCCCGATGGGGTCAGGCGGACGCGGCCGGCGACGCGCTCCGCGAGCGCGGAAGCCATGCGCTAGGGTCCCAGGGCCACGGCGCGCAGGTCCTCCGTGCGCGCCGCGGCGCCCTCGACCGCCAGGAGGACGCCGATGCCGAACGGATCGCGGGTGAACCACCCGGCCGGACTCTCCCTGGCGGGCGGATCGAGCCGCGCCAGGACGGCACGGGCCGCTGCGGCATCGGGCAACACGATGGTGAACGCCCGCAGGCCCACGGCATCGGGGGGAGGCGGTGGGGCTCCCCGGCTGCCCCAGATGTTCGCGCCGATGTGGTGGTGGTAGCCGCCGGCGGCCAGGAACAGCGCGCCGGGGTAGTCGCGCTGCGTGACCTCGAAGCCCAGCCGCCCGTGGTAGAACGCTTCGGCGTCCTTCAGGTTGGCCACGCGCAGGTGCACGTGCCCGATGCGCGCCTGCGGGGAGATGGCATCGGTCGCGGCGGTGGGCGCGTCGTCAAGGGTGTCATCGAGGGTGGCGAGCAGGTCGTCCAGGTCGAGCGGCTCGGTGGTCATGGCCACACCGCGCCCGGTAGTAGGCCACTGGTCCCGCGGCCGGTCGGCGTAGAGCTCGATGCCGTGCCCGTCGGGGTCGGCGAGGTAGAGCGCCTCGCTCACCCGGTGGTCCGAGGCGCCCTGCAGCGGGTAGCGCGCCTGGAGGAGCCGCGCAAGCGCCCGGGCGAGCTCGCGCCGGTTGGGATGGAGCACCGCGAAATGGTACAGGCCGGTGGTCCGGCGCGGCTGAGGCCGCGCGCCCGGCAGGGCCACCAGTACTACCAGCGGCGCAGTGCCATCGGCGGTCAAGACGGCGACATCGTCCTGGTGTTCTCGCAGGCGTAGCCCGAGCACCTCGCGGTAGAACCGCAGGGAGCGTTCGAGGTCCGCCACGGTGAGCAGGACCGGGCCGAGTCGGGTTCCCGGGTCGATCGCGGGCATAGGTCCCTGGCTACTGCCTCGGCGATGCGAGGACGCTCAAGACAGTTGCCAGACTATCCCTCCCTTCTTCACGGTGTCCTGTAGAACCGCCCCCCGGGCACCGTCGGTGGCTTCCCGTACTACCCGCAGCAGGAACAGTGTATCCCTGGTCAGCGCCAAGCGTACCGGAGGCGTTCGCGCGTGCCATGATCGGCGCCGTAAGGAGGAACGATCCGTCCCTGCCCGGCCCTGTGCGCCCGTGCGCGGCGGGGCATCGGCGCGTACCGCGGCCGGTGGCCGGAGTAGCACCCTGGCTCATAGCAGGCGTGAGAGCGCGTACAGCACCACCGCCAGCGCGGCCACGGCTGCCCACACCCACGCGCGGGTGCGGCGCGCGGACGCCTGCGGCCGGTGGTCGGGTGCGCTGGCGCAGGCGTTGCAGTAGTTGCCCTCCGGCAGGCGGACGATGCACGCACGGCAGAGGGCTTTGCCGCAGCCGGCGCAGTAGCCCATGGCCGTGCGGTCCGGGTGGTGGGCGCAGGCGATGCCGCTCACGGGCCGCGCCTCCCGCGGGCAGGCGCGGCGACGTCGGCAGCGGACCGGCCGGCGGCGTCACGCAGGAACGAGGCGAGCAACGCGGTGAACGTCTCGGCCGCCTCGACGATCGGCAGGTGCCCGCAGCCGTGCAGCACCCGGACCTGTGCCTGCGGGATGCTGGCTGCCACCGTGGCGGCGTGGGCCGGCGGGATCACGCGGTCGCGTGCGCCCCACACGACGAGGGTGGGTGCCTCGATGCGCGCCGCGGCGGCGCGGACGGCAGCCACCAGCGCCGGGCGCACGCCCCGCAGGGTCAGGGCGTAGCGCAACACCTCAAGGTAGGCGCGGCCCGGTGTGCCGCGCGCGGCGTGCGCCTGCACCGTCGCGATCAACGTGGGCGGGATGCGGCGCGAATCGGCGAAGACGCGCGCGAGGGCCAGGCGAGGTGCGCGACGGGCCGCCGCCACCAGCGCCTCGCCCACGCCGGGGAGCGTGGCCAGGCGCAGCAGCACGCTCACCTCGCGTCCGAAGCCACCGGGTGCGGCGAGCGCCAGGGCCCAGACACGCCGGGGCGCCGCGCCCGCCGCCAGCACGGCGAGGGTACCGCCCAGCGACGATCCCACGAGCGCCACCCGTTCGACGCCCACCGCGTCGAGGAACGCCCACACGAACTGCGCAGCGCGCTGGGGCGACAGGACCGCGGGCGTAAACGCGGACTTGCCAAAGCCTGGCAGGTCCACCGCCAGGGTAGTGAACGCGTCGCGCAGCACCGGGACGGTCCAGTCCCAGAACTCCAGCGACGCACCCACACCGTGCAGCAGGAGCACGGCCGGCCCGCTCCCTTCCTGCCGGTAGCGCAGCGGCACCCCCTGCACCTGCACGATGTGCTCAGCAGTCACGCTAATCGTCCCTGCTCTCGTCCCTGCCCCGTGCGTGCCCGCAGTGCCCGGACCTGCAGTCCGCCATCAGCATCACCGCCGGGCCTGCGCGTTGCGTCCCCAGCGTCTGGACCTGCAGCCGGATGCACGCCGCACGCGGCAGTCATGCCGTCCCCCCTGTGCGCGCGCTCGTGGGCCGCGCTCTGTGGCGGCCTGGCGCCCGCAACCGCTTCAGGCGCTGGAGGTTCCGTCGGTCGGGACCGGTGCGATCGAACCCCGGCGTCTCGATGACGCCCGCGAGGTGACGCATGCCGGGATGACGCAGCAGCACGCGGAACCCCTCGATCCCGATCTCGCCCTCGCCGATGTTCTCGTGCCGGTCACGGTGCGAGCCCAGCGGTGCCTTCGAGTCGTTCAGGTGCATGAACCGTACCCGGGCCCAGCCAAACGCGCGGTCGCAGGCGGCGACCGTCGCGTCCACACCGGCCGCCGTGCGGAGATCCCATCCTGCGGCGAACAGATGGGCCGTGTCCAGGCAGACGCCCACACGGGGGTGGCCGCCCAACCGGTCAAGGACCGCGGCCAGCTCGTCCAGCGACGCGCCCAGCTGTCCGCCGCCGCCCGCGCTGTTCTCCAGCAGCACGCACACCCGCTGCGTGGCGTCGAGGACCTCGCCGACGGCGGCGGCCACCCGCCGGAGCGCAAGGCCGCGGCCGCCGCCCGCGCTTCCGAGGTGCGTGACGACCGCCAGCCCGCCAAGCCGCTCGGCGCCGCGGGCGCTGGCCAGCAGCGAGGCGATCGAGCGACGCCACAGCGCCCGGTCGGCGGCCGCCGGGTTCACCAGGTAGGCAGCGTGCACCACCAGGGGATCGAGCCCGGCCGCCCGGCGTTTGGCGGCGAACCGGTCCAGCGCGTCCTCGGGGTAGGCCGCCGGACGCCACTGCCGCGGGGAGCCCCAGAAGATCTGCAGGCACTCGCACCCCAGAGCCAGGGCGCGGTCGATCGCCCGATCGATCTGGCCGCTGATGGAGACGTGCGCGCCGATCCGCATGCGTCGTGCTCTTCTGTGGGCGCGCAGGGCGGCCCTGCTCATGTCTGCTCGTGCGAGGCGACGGCCTGCCGGGGCGCGGGCGCAGACGGCTTGGACGCGGGCGCGGGCCGCCAGGATCCGGGCGCCTGCGGCGCAACGCGCCTTGGCTCTACAGGCCCCACACCAGCACGGCCACCGCGATCAGGGTGATGCTGAGCACCACGGCCAGGGGCGCGCCCACACGGACGTAGTCGCCGAACTGGTAGTCCCCCGGGCCCATGATCATCAGGCTGACGGGGTGGCTGATGGGCGTGAGCAGCGTGGTGCTGCTGGCGCACGAGACGACGATCATGAACGGCACCGGGTTGGCGCCCAGTGTCCTGGCCAGGTCCAGGGCGATGGGCGCCAGCAGGATCGTCGTGGGGATACTGGGCACGAAGTGCCCGATGCCCGCGGCCGCCACGAACGTGGCGACCAACGCCCCGAGGGGCGACGCGCCCGCCACCGCCAGCCCGCTGCGCGCGATGGCCGCCGCTGCCCCTGTGGCCTGGAGCGCCGCCCCCAGGGGCAGCAGCCCGCCGATGGTGATCACGGTCCGCCAGTCCACGGCGCCGATGGCTTCCTCCACCGTGACGGCCCCGCCGACGACGGCCACACCGGCGGCCAGGAGCGCGGCCAGCGCCACCGGGACCTGCCCCGTGCTGGCCAGCGCGACCAACACCGCCACGGCGGCGGCCGCCACGCCCGCGCGGGCCGTGCGCGGCGCCTGCGGTTCCTCGAGGACGATGAAGGCGGGATCGGCACGCAGCGCCCGCAAGCGGTCGCGCGGCCCCTGGATCAGCAGCGCATCCCCCCAGCGCAAGGCGATCTCGCCCAGCCCGGTGCGATAGGGACGGCCCTCGCGCCAGATAGCGACGACGTTGAGGCCGTAGTGCTGGCGGAACGCCAGGTCGCGCAGCGTCTTGCCGGCCAGCTCGGCGCGCGGTGCCAGCACCGCCTCGACCAGCCCGATCCCGTCGGTCTCCAGCGGCTCTGCACGGCTCGCGTCGCGTGTGACGGTCTCGATCGGGCCCAGGTGCTGGAGCCGCTCGAGGTCCTCCGGGCGTCCCTGGACGACCAGCACGTCGCCGGGTAGCACGCGCTCCTGTGGGGGCGGCGCCACGATGCGCCGGCGACCGCGCTGGATGGCCAGCACGTGGAGGCGGAAGGCGTGGCCGAGCGCGCTCTCGGCCAGCGTCCGTCGTGCCAGGGGCGAGTCGTCGTCGACGCGCAGCCGGAACAGCCGCTCAGCGAGCCGGTACTCGTCGGGGAGGTCGCGACGGCGCGGTCGGCCGGCGTGCGGCGGCACGGGCCGCGTGGGCAGCAGACGACGGCCCGCGGTGAGCATGAAGGCCATGGCCACCGCCAGCAGCGCGAGGCCCACCGGCAGGTACGAGAAGAAGTGGAGCGCCCCGTAGCCGGCTGCGGCCAGCAGGCCGCTCACGACCAGGTTCGACGGCCCCGCGATCAGGGTGAGGGCGCCGCCCTGGCGGATCGCGATGGCGAGCGGCATCAGCAGCCGCGCGGGGCTGATGCTGGCTTCACGGGCCACGGCGATGGCCACCGGCATCAGCACGGCCATGGCGCCGATGTTGTTCATGACCCCGGCCAGCAGGCCGGCCAGCACCATCAGCGCGGCCATCAGCCGTCCTTCCCCGTCGCCGACGGCGCCCACGAGCGACCGCGCGGCGCGGTGCGCCAGGCCGGTGCGCTCCATCGCCGCGCTCAGCACGAACACCAGCGCCACGGTGACCGCGGCGGGATCTCCGAACCCCGCAAAGGCCTGGGCGGGTGGCAGGATGCGCGAGAGGCCCAGCGCGGCCACCGCGCCCAGCGTGACCACCTCTGGCCGCGCCCGGCCCCACGCGAACGCCGCCACCGTCGCTACCAGGATCCCTGTGGCGATCCAGCCCTCGATGCTCATCAGCGGGTATGTTCCCCGCGGCGGCCACCGGGCCTGCCGGGCGGTCTTGCGGGAGGGGGAGCTCCGGTGTGCCCACCCGTCGACGGACCATCGGAACGGCGCGGGTCGCGCCCGACAGGACAGGAGCCGCCGTGGCGCGGCGCGAAGAGCGGGCATTCGTGATGGGCCGGTGGGGACGCCGCGTTGCCGCCGATGTCGCGTTGCTGGCGGTGGCCGGGGCCTGGGGGTTGACGTTTCCGCTGGGCAAGCGCGTGCTCGAGGCGATGCCGCCGTTCACCTACCTCGCGCTGCGCTTCGCCATGGCCGCCGTGGTGCTGCTGGTGTGGCAGCGGGGGCGGCTGCGCGCGGCGGCGACCGGGATCTGGACGCTCGGCGTGCTGGCCGGCGTCGTGCTGTTCGCGGGCTACGCGTTGCAGACCATGGGGCTGCGGGTGACGACCGCGTCCAAGGCCGGCTTCATCACGGGGCTGTCGGTGGCGCTCGTGCCGCTGCTGGCCGCCCTGTGGCTGCGACGGCGGCCGCGGCCTGGCGTGGTCGTCGGGATCGTGGCGGCCACGCTGGGATTGGCCCTGCTGTCCCTGGTCGAGCCCGGCGGACCCAATCCGGGTGACATGCTGGTGCTGGCCTGCGCGGTCTGCTTCGCGGGACAGATCGTGCTGGTCGATCGACTGGCCGTCGGCGCGCCCGCGCCCGTGCTGGCGACGGTGCAGGTCCTGCCGGTCGTCGCGCTGTCGGCCGCGGCGGCGATCGTCGAACGACCGCTGCCCGCGCTGGCCGCCGCCGGGGTCACGGTGTACGCGCTGGTGGCGTTCATGGCGCTCGCGGGCACCGTGGCCGCGCTGGTGGTGCAGGGGTGGGCCCAGCGCTTCACCAGCCCCGCCCACGTCGGGTTGATGTTCGCGTTCGAGCCCGTGGCCGCGGCTGGCACGGCCGCCGTGCTGCTGGGTGAGGCGCTCGCGGCGCGGCAGGCGTGGGGCGCCGGGCTGATCCTGGCGGGGATCGTGATTGCGGAGATGAGGAACGGTGCCGACGAGGAGCGTCCAGACCATGACCACTGATCCCCGAGGGTTCCAGACCCGCGCGATCCACGGCGGGACTGTGCGCGATCCGCTGCGTGCGGTGGGCCCGCCGATCTACCAGACGTCCACCTTCTGGTACGCGACGATGGCCGAGGGCGCGGCGCTGGGTGCCGACCGTGGCACGGGCTGGTACTACACGCGGTGGGGGAATCCGACCACGCGGCTGCTCGAGGAACGCCTGGCGCTGCTGGAGGAGGGTGAGGACGCGCTCGCCACCGCGTCGGGCATGGGCGCCATCAGCGTGGCGGTCCTCGCCGCCCTCGCCCCGGGCGCCCATGCCGTGATGCCCCGGGGCGTCTACCAGGCGACGTTCCAGTTCGCCCGCGACGTGCTCCCCCAGCAGGGCGTCGAGGTCACGTTCATCGACGCGGTCGATCCGGCGGCCTACGAGGCGGCGCTGCGGCCGCACACGCGCCTGCTCTACGTGGAGACGCCCAACAACCCGTTGCTGCAGGTCACCGACATCGCCGCCGTCGCGGCGCTGGCGCGTCGCGTCGGCGCGGTCACCGTGGTGGACAGCACCTTTGCCTCGCCCTACAACCAGACGCCGCTGGCGCTGGGCGCCGACCTGGTGGTGCACAGCGCCACCAAGTACCTGGGCGGCCACTCCGACGTCACGGCGGGCGTCGTGGTAGGGCGGGCCGCGCTGGTCGGGCGCGCCCGGCAGCTGCTGCGGCTGTACGGTGCGGTGCTCGATCCGTTCGCCGCGTGGCTGGTGCTGCGCGGCCTGAAGACGCTGGGGCTGCGCATGGAGCGCCACAACGCCAACGCCCAGCGCCTGGCCGAGTTCCTGGCCGACCACCCCCAGGTGGCGCGCGTCAACTACCCTGGCCTGCCCGCCCACCCCCAGCACGCGGTGGCCGTCCGGCAGATGCGCGGCTTTGGCGGCATGCTGTCGTTCGAGGTCCGCGGGGGGTTCGACGCCGGCGTGCGTACCTGCGAGGCGCTGCGCACCTGCCTGCTGGCCGTGAGCCTGGGCGGGCCGGAGACGCTGGTGACGCATCCGGCCTCCACCAGCAGTGTGGGGATTCCCGCCGAGGACCGCCAGCGTGCGGGCATCAGCGACGGGCTGATCCGCGTCTCGGTGGGGCTCGAAGACGTCGGCGACCTGATCGCCGACTTCGACCAGGCCCTGCGTGCGGCGGCCTGACCGTGCTCCTGGTCGGCGCCGATCGTGTGTCCGTCGTCCGGGGGGACGGGGTGCAGGGCACGGTCTGACCGTGCAGCCCGCCGACGACGCCATCGACCCGCGCCTGGCGGCCGTGCTGGCCGGACTGCGCATCGACGTCGACCCCCGGGAGTTCGCCGTCGTGCGCGTCGCGGCCGCCTACGGGCCCAGCCTGCGCCTGGCGCTGGCGAGCCTGCTGGCGCCGTTCTTCGTGCAGGTGGGAGGGCGGGAGGTGCGGGCGGTCCTGGCCGCCGACGAGTGGGCAAAGGTCGCGCACCGGTTCCCTCGCGCGCAGGTGGAGGCCGGCTACCGGCTCATGGTGCTGGACGCGCACCGCGATCCCACCGGGCCGGACTACCTGCCGGCCGTGGCGGCAGCGCTGACACGGGCGGGCATTCAGGCGCAGGTGCTCCCGTCGTTCCACCACGAGCACTTGCTGGTGCGGGCGACGCAGGTGGGACAGGTCGGAGAGGTACTTCGGGACCTTGTCGCTGCGGCGCGCGAGACGTCCTGCGACCGGCCGTCCTGAGGGAGACCGGTTCACCCTGCCGGTACGCTCACGAACCGTCTCGCGGTTCGCGGCGCACGCCACCTCGCCGCTCGTGCCGCGGTGTTGTACCCCGAGCTGCTCATGCGGAGGGCCGGGCGAGATCCCGGCCCTCCGCATGCGTCACTGCACGCTGTTCGCGTGCGACTACCTTCGAAACGTCAGAGCCGCGGTAATCCCGCTGAACCGAAATTCACACCCTGGCGCGGTGGGGCAGCCCGACCCCGGGGCATCGGGGATCCGCCAGGTGTACTGGCGCCACCCTACCTCGAGCCCCCAGCCACCCTGGAACTCGTAGCCGAGCGCAGCGCGCAGATCGGTGGCGTTCCCGTTCGCAAGATTAAAGCCCGTGAAGCCGCTGTTCGTCAACCAGGCGTACGATGCTTCTCCCGTGAAGTACCAAGGACCGCTGCGGTGAAGCGCCTCCACGCCCAGGCGCAGCCCGGTGGCCGACCCGGTGTTGGGGGGACTGCCGGGCGCGTTGAGGCTGGTGCCCTGCCAGCCGGCGAGAAGTCCGAAGTAGGAGTCGAGGCTCGGGCCGAACCGGTAGTGCACGCTGGCGTCCCACACCGAGAAGCGGTCCCAGACCCAGTTGTTCGGCGTGATGCTCAGCGTATCGTACCGGAAGGACAGCGACCACGGCATCGTACGGTGGTCGAGGCGCACCGTGCCACCCCACCCGCTGCCGTTGTCATGGGCGCTGGGCGGCGCCGGGTTGCCGAAGTCGAGTCCGGACCCCCAGTACCGCAATTGCACCCACCACTGGTACGGCCCGTTCTGGGCCGCAGCGGGCATACCCGTGAGGCCTGTCAGCGTCAGGGCCAGGGTCAGAACAGCCAACGTGCGCATCAGTCACCTCCTGATAGTTGTGCGACGCCAGACGACCAGGGATTATATAGCACGCACGCCGGACTCTCGCAACGCCACGACGGTCGTTGTAGGTCTGTCGCTACTCCACGAAGACGTCCACCACCTCGCCCCGCGTCACGTCCACCAGCCCCCGGTCGGTGAGCTTCAGGGCCGGCACCACCGACAGCGCCATGAACGACAGCGTCATGAATGGATCGGCTAGCCGGCTCCCCATGCGCCGCGTCAGATCCAGCAGCCGCCGCTGCGCAGCGGCCACCTCCGCCAGCGGTCGGTCGGACATCAACCCCGCGATGGGAAGCGGCAGCGTCGCCGTCTCCCGCCCTGCGACGGCGGCCAGGCCGCCCTGCATCTCCAGCACCAGGTCGACCGCCGCCCGCATGGCGTCGTCGCTGGCGCCGACCACGATGATGTTGTGGGCGTCGTGGGCCACCGACGAGGCCAGGGCGCCGAGCCGCAGGCCGAAGCCGCGCACGAACCCGATGCCCACGCGGCCGCTGCCGGCGTGCCGCTCGATCACCGCCAGCTTCAGCACGTCGCGCGCGGGATCGGCGACGACCTCGCCGGCGACGACGCGGGCGTCGACGATGGCGACACCGGTCGTGATCTGATCGGGGATCACGTCGATCACCCGCAGCCGGCGGCCGCGCGCGGGCACCCGGAACAGCAGCGTGTGGCGCGGCACGTTCACCGAGCCCCGGACCGCCGGCGGCCGCTCGGGGCGGTCGTAGGGCAGCAGCGCGCCCTCGCGCGCCACCAGCCGGCCGTGGCGGAAGACCAGCCGCGGCTGTGGCGCGCGCAGGTCGTCGAAGACCACCAGATCGGCCAGGCGCCCGGGGCCAAGCGCGCCCCGGTCGCGCAGGCCGTAGTGCTCGGCGGCGTTCAGGCTGGCGAGCTGCAGGGCCACCAGCGGGTCCAGGCCGCGCGCGATGGCCGTCCGGACCATGCCGTCGATCGAGCCTTCGTCTAGCAGATGCAGCGGCGTGCGGTCGTCGGTGGCGAAGGCAAAGCGCCGGGCGTTCCCGGCATGCACCAGGGGCAGCAGCGTCTCGAGGTTGCGCGCGCCGGTGGCCTCGCGGATCAGGACCATGAGGCCGCGGCGCAGCTTCTCCCGGGCTTCCTCCATCGTGGTGCATTCGTGGTCCGAGCCGATGCCCGCCGCAGTGTACGCGTCGAGGTCGGGCCCCACCAGACCCGGCGCGTGGCCGTCCACCGGCCGCGGGCGCGCGGCGGCCAGCTTGGCCAGCACCTCCGGGTCGGCGGCCAGCACGCCCGGTACGTTCATCATCTCGCCAAGACCCAGGACCCACCGGTCCTGGAGCACCCCCTCCAGGTCGAGGGCCGAGAGCTCGGCGCCGGCGCTCTCCAGGGGGCCCGCGGGCACGCACGAGGGCGCCATGACGTAGACGCTCAGCGGGTTCCACCGGGCGGCCTGCAGCATGTACCGGATGCCGGTCACGCCCAGCACGTTGGCGATCTCGTGAGGGTCGGCGATCACGGTCGTGACGCCGCGCGGCACCACCGCCGCTGCGAACTGGGGTGGGGTCAGCAGGCTGCTCTCGATGTGGACGTGGGCATCGATGAACCCCGGGGCCACGTACGCGCCCCGGAGGTCGATCACCGCGGCTGCGGCCGGCGCCGTGCCGCGGGGGCGCAGCCCGGCGATCCGGCCCTCGGCCACCAGCAGGTCCGCCTCCACGACGGCCGGGGTGAACAGGTCGACGACGCGGGCGTTCGCCAGCAGCAGGTCGGCAGGCTGCCGACCACGGGCGACCTGGATGAGCCGCGGCAGGTCCACTGGCCCGGAGGTTCGTGTCGCCCGCCGGCTTCCCTCTCCGACCCGGACCGCGGTCCCAACCACCCGCCCGTGGAGGGCGGTCCGGCAGGCGTCGTCGGCGTCGGCCGAGAACTTTTCTAGCGAGACCAGCCGGGCGGTTACGGCCCGGCTGATCGCATGCGTCGGGCCGACGCATCGAGGTGGAGCATGTCGCACGTGTTGCCGTTTCACGGTCAGCCGACCTACGACCTGGAGATCGCCGGGACGGTGCGCACCCTGCCGCTGATCCAGGTGGCGCCCGATACCTGGATCGCCTACTACTACAGCCTGGGCGACACCGAGGTGATCGACCGCGCCGCGCGCCTGCTCGCGCCCGGCCTGGCTCAGTGCGAGATCTTCGTCACCACCGAGACCAAGGGCATCCCCCTGGCCCACGCCATCGCCACGCACCTGGGGCTCAAACCCTACGTCGTCTGCCGCAAGGAGCTGCGGCCGTTCATGCTGTCGCCGCTGGTGGTGCGGTACAAGCCGATCACGGCCCGCACCGAGGAAGAGCTCTACATGGACGGCCGCGATGCCCACAAGCTCCGCGGCCGCCAGGTAGGCATCGTCGACGACATCGTCAGCACCGGCGAGACGCTGGAGGCCATGGCGCAGCTGGTCGCGCAGGCGGGCGGGACGGTCGCGGCCAGGGCCGCCATCCTGCTGGAAGGCGACGAGCGGCCGGACGTGCAGCACCTGGGCGTCCTCCCCATCTTCAAGGCCGCCGGGCCATCGGGGACACCGTAGCGGGCGCGGCTCATGGCAGCGTCCCTCTCCACACACGTGCTGGACGCCGCGCGCGGCCTGCCCGCCCGCGGCGTGCGCGTCGAGCTCTACCGGGGCGCGACGCTGCTGGCCGCCCGTGAGACGAACGAGGACGGCCGCATTCCCGACCTGCTGGGCGGGCCGCTCGAGGCCGGCACGTACCGGCTCGTCTTCTATCCACCCTCGCCGTTCTTCACCCGCGTCGAGCTCCAGGTGGAGATCACCGAGCCCCACCGCCACCACCACATTCCCCTGCTGGTCGCGCCCTACGCATGCACGACCTACCGCGGCAGCTGAGCGGTGACGTGCTGGCGGCGCTGTTCGGCGGGCGGACCCGCTTGGTCGACCGCCTGGCGGCGTGCGAGAATCCGCTGGGCTGCGCGCGGGAGCTGCTGCGGACGTTGCCCGAGGACGAGCTCGTGGAGGCGCTCAACGCCCACCCCCGCATCGGCGCACGACAGCTGCCCCCGGTGTCGGCGGCCGAGCAGGGCGCCGACGACGACCCCGCCATCCTGGCCGAGCTGGAGCGCCTCAACGCGCTCTACGAAGCCAGGTTCGGGTTCCGGTTCCTGGTGTTCGTCAACCGCCGGCCGCGCCGCGTGATCCTCGAGGTGTTGCGGGCGTGCCTGCAGCACTCGCGCGAGGAAGAGCTGCAGCGGGCCCTCGACGACCTGGTGGCCATCGCGGTAGACCGCTACCGCCGGGGCGTGCGCTGACCTACCGGCGGCTGCCAGGTGCGCGGCCAGCATGGCCACGCACCCTGATACCGCCGGGGCGTGCGCTGACCTGTCGGGGGGCAGCGCGCATACTGCCGATGCCCGGCCGAACAGCCGGCGCCATGCCGGGCTGCGGCGTAGGTGGGCAGGACCCTCCTGGCAGGAACCCCTGCGCGTCCCCGTGGAATGCCATTGTTTCAGCCGTGGACGTCTACCTCGCGCGGACGCTCGAGGAGGCGCTGGAGGTCAAGGCGCGCCGGCCCGAGGCCGTGCCCATCGCCGGCGGCACCGACCTCATGGTCGAGCTGAACTTCGGCCGCCGGCGCCCGCCGTCGCTGCTGGACATCTCCCGCCTGGAGGACCTGCAGGTCTGGCGCCGGGAAGACGGGATGCTCTTCGTTGGCGCGGGCGTCACCTACAGCCGGATGCTGCGGGAGTTGCCGGCGGTCCGCCCGCTGGTCCAGGCGGCCCGAACGGTGGGCTCGCCGCAGATCCGCAACCGGGGCACCCTGGGCGGTAACCTGGGCACGGCATCCCCGGCGGGCGATACGCTGCCGGTGCTCGCCGCCTACGACGCGGAGATCGTGCTGGTCCGCGCGGGCGGGCAGCGCCGCGTCGTGCCGTGGCACGCGTTCATGGTGGGCCCCAAACGCACCATGCTCGCGCCCGACGAGCTCATCCTCGGCGCGCAGTGGCGTCTGGCCCGGGGGCCGGGTGTCTTCGCCAAGGTGGGCCCGCGCAACGCCATGGTCATCGCCGTAGCCAGCCTGTGCTTGGTCGCTGACCTGGACCGGCGGCACATCCACGTGGCCCTGGGCTCCGTGGGCCCCACGATCCTCCGCGCGCCCGATGCGGAAGCCTACGCGGAGCAGGTGTTGACGGCCGCCGGCTGGTGGGACGATCCGGGGGTCGCAGTGGCCCCGCGCGTCGCCGAGGAGTTCGGCGAGCGGGTGGCCGCAGCCGCGCGGCCGATCGACGACGTGCGGGGCACGGCCGCCTACCGCCGGCACGCGTGCGCCGTGCTGGGGCAGCGCGCGTTCCGCTGGATCCTGGAGGACCGCGCGCAGGAGGCGACGTCGTGCTGATCCGCGTGCGCGTCAACGGCGAGTGGCGCACGGGCGACGTGTGGCCCGGCGCGAGTTTGCTGGGCCTGCTGCGGGACGCCCTGGGGCTGCCCGGGGCCAAGAACGCGTGCGAGCAGGGCGAGTGCGGCTCGTGCTCGGTGTGGCTCGACGGTGAGCTGGTGTGCGCGTGCCTGGTGCTGGCGGCGCAGGCGCACGAGCGCGACGTCCGCACGGTGGAAGGGCTGGCGCCCGAGGGGGCGTTGCACCCGGTCCAGGAGGCGTTCCTGGAGACCGGCGCGGTGCAGTGCGGCTTCTGCACCCCGGGGTTGATCGTGGCCGCGGTCGACCTGCTCCAGCGTGTCCCGACCCCCGACGACGACGCGATCCGCGAGGCCCTGGCCGGGAACCTGTGCCGCTGCACCGGGTACGGGAAGATCCTCGACGCCGTCCGCCTGGCCGCTGCCCGGATGCGCGCATCCGCGGCCGGGGGCGACCGGTGACCGCGGCGGGCGCGCCAGTCGCCGGGCGGACCCAGACGTCACCCATGGGCCGGCTGCTGATCGAGCAGTGCGCGGTGGTCGTGACGATGGACGACGCCGGCACCGAGATCTCCGGTGGCTCGATCCTCGTGGACGACGGCAAGGTCGTCTGGGTGGGCGCCGGCGCGCCGCCAGCAGCCCTGCTGCGCTCGTCGCCGCCGGCGGTCGACGGCCTAGCGCGCCTGGATGGCCGCGGCTGCGTCGCCCTGCCAGGGCTGGTGAACACGCACCACCACCTCTACCAGACCCTCACGCGCGCGCACGCCACCGACCAGCCGTTGTTCGGCTGGTTGCGGACACTCTACCCCCTCTGGGCCCGGGTGAACGCGGCGTGGGTCCACGCAGCCGCCCGCGTGGGGCTGGCGGAACTGGCGCTGTCGGGCTGCACCACCACGACCGATCACCACTACGTCTTCCCCGCAGGCAGCGACGGCTTCGACGTGCTGGACGCCGCGATCGCGGCGGCGCGCGAGCTGGGATTGCGGTTCCACCCCTGCCGCGGCGCGATGGACCTGGGGGCCTCACGGGGCGGGCTGCCTCCGGACGCCATCGTGCAGGACACCGACGAGATCCTGGCGCAGACCGAGGCGGCGGTGCGCCGCTACCACGATCCCGCCCCGGGGGCGATGCTCCAGGTGGCGATCGCGCCCTGCTCGCCGTTCTCGGTGACGCCGCGGTTGATGCAGGAGGCCGCCGGGCTGGCCCGGCGCCTGGGGGTGCGCCTGCACACCCACATCGCCGAGACCCGCGACGAAGAGGACTACTGCCTGCAGGTGTTCGGGCGCCGGCCGCTGGACCTGCTGGACGAGTGGGGATGGCTGGGCGACGACGTGTGGCTGGCCCACTGCGTGCACGTCGGCGCGGGCGCGGCGCGTCTGGGCGCCACGCGGACCGGGGTGGCGTGGTGTCCTGTGTCCAACCTGCGGCTGGGCTCGGGCATCGCGCCGGTGCGCGCGCTGCTGGACGCCGGCACGCGGGTCGGCCTGGGCGTGGACGGCGCGGCGTCCAACGACAGCGGCGATCTGCTGGCGGAGGCGCGGATCGGCCTGCTGGTCTCGCGGGCCGGTGAGCACCGATGGTTGGACGCGCGCGAGGTGCTGCGCATCGCCACCCGGGGCGGCGCGGCATGCCTGGGACGCGACGACATCGGCGCCCTGGTGCCCGGTCGCCGGGCGGACGTCGCCCTGTTCGACGTCGAGGACCTGGCGCACGCCGGCGCCGCACGCGATCCCGTCGCGGCCCTGGTCTACTGCGCCCCCGGACGGGTCAAACACCTGGTGGTCGACGGGCGGGTGGTCGTGCGCGACTTCCACCTGGTCACGGCGGACGAAGAGGCCATCGCGGCCCAGGGGCACCGGCTGGCCCGTGCGATCGCTGCCGGGGCGGAGGAGGTGGCGACATGACGGTGCGCGCGGTGGTGACGACGCGCGGCGGCGTCGGCGAGAGCGCGCGGCGCATCGACGGCGTCCCCAAGGTCAAGGGCCAGTTCCTCTACGCCAGCGACCTGTGGGCCGAGGGCATGCTGTGGGGTTGCACGGTGCGCAGCCCGCACCCGCACGCCCGGATCCGCGCCATCGACGTCGCGCCGGCCCTGGCCACGCCCGGCGTGGCGGCGGTGCTGCTGGCGGCGGACGTCCCGGGCAAGAAGACCTTTGGGCTGGAGTTCGCCGACCAGCCCGTGCTGGCCTGGGACCGCGTGCGCTTCGCCGGCGAGCCGGTGGCGGTGCTGGCGGCAGTCGACCTGGAGACGGCGCGTCGCGCCGCTGCGCAGGTCGTCGTCGACTACGAGGTGCTGCCCGCGGTCACCGACATGGCCGCGGCGCTGCGGCCCGACGCGCCCCGGGTGCACGACTTCGGCAACGTCGTGCGGCACGTGCGCATCGAGCACGGCGACCCCGCGACCCCCGCCGACGTGTGGGTCGACGGCTACTACGAGACCGGCATGCAGGACCAGGCGCCGTTGGGGCCCGAGGCGGGCCTGGCCGTGCCCGCGGCCGATGGCGGCGTGGACCTCTACGTGGCCACCCAGTGGCTGCACGTCGACCGCCAGCAGATCGCGCCGTGCCTGGGGCTGCCGCCCGAGCGAGTGCGCGTGCACCTGGCGGGGGTGGGCGGGGCGTTCGGCGCCCGGGAGGACGTCAGCATGCACATCCACGCGTGCCTGCTGGCGCTGCGCACGGGCCGGCCGGTGAAGATGGTCTACAGCCGCGAGGAGTCGTTCTACGGACACGTCCACCGGCATCCCGCACGGATCTGGATGCGCCACGGCGCCACGCGCGATGGCCGCCTGGTGTGCGTGCGCGCGCGCATCCTCATCGACGGGGGCGCCTACGCGTCGTCGTCGGCGGCCGTGATCGGCAACGCCGCGACGTTCGCCACCGGCCCCTACGAGGTGCCCAACGCCCTCGTGGAGGGCACGGCCGTCTACACCAACAACCCGCCGTGCGGCGCGATGCGCGGGTTCGGGGCCGTGCAGGCGTGCGTGGCTTATGAGGCCCAGATGGACAAGCTGGCCCGGGCGCTCGGGATGGACCCGGTGGCGCTGCGCCTGCGCAACGCCCTGCGAACCGGATCGGTGCTGCCCACCGGGCAGGTCGTGCGCGGCAGCGCGCCCGTGCGGGAGCTCATCGAGCGGTGCGTGGCGATCCCGCTGCCGGCCGAGGCGCGCTCCGGCCCGCTGGCCCTCCCGGGGGGTGCCGGCGGCGTCTCGCGCGGCGAGCGGGTGCGCCGCGGGGTCGGCCTCGCCGTCGGCTACAAGAACATCGGCTACAGCGAAGGGTTCGACGACGCGGCCGAGGCCCGCGTCACGCTGTTCGCCGGGGCCACGGGTCCGGTGGTCGAGATCTACACGGCCGCGGCCGAGGTCGGCCAGGGCCTCTACACCGTCCTGGCGCAGATCGCGCGGACCGAGCTCGGCGTGGAGCAGGTCGTGATCCGCCCCGCCGACACCGGCATCGGCTCCGCAGGGTCGACGTCCGCGTCCCGACAGACCATGATGTCCGGCGGCGCGGTGCAGCTGGCCTGTCAGGCGGTGCGTGACGCCCTGTTCCAGCGCGTGCGGGCTCGGCTGGCTGCCCAGGGCCGGCCGGTACCCCCGACCCTGGCGCTTGCGGGCGGGATGATCCTCGCCGGGGACGGCCCGCTGGCGCCGGTGACCGCCTTCCTCGACGAGCCGGTGGCGGCCACGCGCACCTACCACCACCGGCGTACCACGCCGCTCGACCGCCGGGGGCAGGGCGACCCGCACGTCACGTTCGCGTTCGCGGCCCAGCGCGCCGTGGTCGACGTCGACCTCGACCTGGGCCTGGTGCGCGTCGTGCAGATCGCCGCCGCGCAGGACGTCGGCCGCGCCCTCAACCCGCAGGCCGTCCACGGGCAGATCGAGGGCGGCATCGCCCAGGGGCTGGGGCTGGCGCTCATGGAAGAGCTCCAGCTGCGCGACGGCGTGATCCGCAACGCCTCGTTCACCGACTACCTGATCCCCACCGTCCTCGACATGCCGCCGGTGGTGAGCGTGCTGGTCGAAGAGCCCGAACCCGGGGTCCCCTTTGGCGCCAAGGGAGTTGGCGAGCCGTCGACGGTGGTCGCGACCGCCGCCATCGTGGCCGCGCTGCGCGACGCCACCGGCCGCGAGCTCAACCGCGTGCCCGTGCGCCCCGACGACCTGATCGGCCTCAGCCCGCCCGCAGCCGGCGGCGAACCGCCGCCGGCGCTCGACGTGCCGTGGCCGGAGGCGATCCCGAAGCTGGCCGGGCTGGCAGCGGGGCAGGGCGAGCTGATGCGGGACGGGTGAGGCGATCCGGAGGGGGTCGTTGTAACGGGGGTGATGGCCACAGTCATGGGCACGTCATGATGCTTGGGTGACGCGATCCGGAGGGGGTCGTTGCTTGTAAGAGGGAGGGGAACGCTATCCGGTACGACGTCGTGATCCGGGGCGGGCGCGTGGTGCTGCCGGCCGGCGTGGTCGCGGCCAGCCTGGGGATCGCCCGCGGCCGGATCGCTGCCATCGCCGAGGGGCCCCTCGATGGGCACGAGACCATCGACGCCACCGGCCGTATCGTGCTGCCCGGCGTCGTGGACCTGCACGTGCACTTCAACGATCCGGGCCGCACCCACTGGGAAGGATGGGGGCCGGGCAGCCGCGCGGCCGCTGCGGGCGGGGTCACGACCGTGGTCGAGATGCCCCTCAACAGCCTGCCGCCGGTCACGACCGTCGACGCGCTGCAGGCCAAGCTGGCCGCCGCTACCGGGCAGTCGCTCGTGGACTACGCGCTGTGGGGTGGGCTCGTCACCGACAACCGCGATCACCTGCCCGCCCTCGCGCGCGCGGGCGTGATCGGGTTCAAGGCGTTCATGAGCCGCAGCGGCACCGAGGAGTTCACCCACGTGGAGGATGGCGTGCTCTTCGACGGGCTCCAGCGGCTGGGGGCGCTGGGCCAGGTCCTGGCCGTGCATGCCGAGAGCAACGCCATCACCGAGGAGCGCACCCGCCGGTTGCAGGCGGCCGGGCGCCGCGATCGGCGGGCCTGGGGCGAAGCCCGGCCGCCCGTGGCGGAGCTGGAAGCGATCCACCGCGCGCTCTTCCTCGCGGGGCAGGCCCGCTGCCGCCTGCACGTCGTGCACACCAGCCTGCCCGAAGGCATCCAGCTGATCGACACCGCGCGCGCCGCCGGGCAGCCGGTCACCGTCGAGACCTGCGCGCACTACCTCGCGCTCACCGAGGACGACTTCGTGGCGCTGGGACCGGTGGCCAAGTGCGCGCCGCCGCTGCGAGACGCAGCCAGGCAGGAGCGGCTCTGGCAGGTCGTGCTGGCCGGCCGGGTCGACTGCGTCACCTCCGACCATTCGCCCTGCCCGCTGGAGGACAAGGCGCGCGGCGAGGACGACGTCTGGGAGGCCTGGGGCGGGATCACGGGCGTCCAGACCCTCCTGCCCGTGATGCTCACCGAGGGCGTGCATCGCCGGCGCATGCCGCTAGAGCAGCTCGCGGCGCTCCTGGCCGGCACCCCCGCGCGCATCGCCGGCCTGTGGCCGCGCAAGGGCGTCATTGCGGTGGGTGCCGACGCCGACCTGGTGATCGTGGACCTGGACCGGCGCTGGCGGCTCGAGGCGGGGTGGCTCCAGTCACGCCACCGGCAGTCGCCGTTCCTGGGCCGCGAGATGCAGGGCTGGACGGAGCGGGTGCTGGTGCGGGGTCGCACGGTCGCCCGGGAGGGCGAAGTCACCGGCGCCCCCGCGGGCCAGTGGCTGCGGGCGTCACCGCCGCAGGATGGTGAAGACCAGCCGGTCTGAGCGGATGTAGCTCAGCGACGTCGCCACCGGCCGTGCCGCCACGTCGTAGATCGCGCCGTTCACGGCCAGCAACGGCGTCCCGGGGGCCACCGCCAGCACCGGCGCCACGGCTGGCGGGGCGCCCACGGCCTTCAGGGTCACGAGGCTGTGGTCGGCGCGCACGCCCAGCTCCTCGAGCAGGAACTCCTTGAGCGACTCGTAGCGGCGCCGGCGCTCTGCTACGTCCAGCGACCCGACCAGCGCGGCGGGCAGCACGTTCTCGCAGTAGAGCACCGGCTCCCCGTCGGCGAGGCGCAGGCTCTGGACGAGCACACCGGGGGTGCCGGGCGCCACGCCCAGCAGGTCTGCGGTCTCGTCTGCGACCGTGACGGGGAGGACGTGCAGCACCCGGTCCTCCGCCCGCCGCCCCACGCGTCGGATCGCCTCGTCGAAGTTCTCGAAGCGGTCGATGCGGGCCGTGATGTGGCGGTTGATGAACGCGCCCACCCCGTGCCGGCGGCTGACCAGTCCCTCCTGTTCCAGGGCGCGCAGGGCTTCGCGCAGCGTCGCCCGGCTCACGCCGCATTCCCGGGCGAGCGCGGCTTCCGACGGCAGCCGGTCGGCCGTGGCGAACCGTCCCGTCAGGATCTCGCGCCGGAGGTCGGCGGCCAGGCGCTTGGACAGCGGGATCCGCGGCGGGGCGTGCAGGACCGCCCGCGGCTCGGGGGTCATAGGCCTCCTCCGGTGTACGCCGGGGCCGCGCGCGTGTAGACGTCGCGGGCCACCTCCACCCCCACGCCGCGCGGCGCGGGATGTCCGAAGGCGCGGAGCACGTGCTCCAGGCCGGCCAGGACGGCCAGCACGACGCGCAGGTCGGCGTTGTAGCCCATGGTGCCGATGCGCCAGATGCGACCGCGCAACGGCCCGAACGACGTGGCGATCTCGATGCCGAACTCCTCCAGCAGCCGCAGCCGCGCCCGCTCGTCGTCGATGCCGTCGGGGACGACCACGGCCGTGATCATCGGCAGCCGGTGCTGCGGGTCGCCGAACAGCTCCAGCCCCATGGCGGTCAGGCCGGCCTTGAGGGCGTCACCGGCCCGCCGGTGCCGTGCGCACCGGGCCTCCAGGCCCTCCTCGAGCACGAGGCGCAGCGCCTCGCGCATGGCGTAGGTCATGCTCGTGGGCAGGGTGTGGTGGTTGAGGCGCTCGGGGCTCCAGTAGCGCTCGAGCTGGGTGAGGTCGAGGTAGTTGCTCACCACCGGGCTGGCGCGCGCCGCCATTGCGTGCGCCGCTCGATGGTTCCAGGTGATCGGCGACAGCCCGGACGGATATCCCAGGCACTTCTGTCCGCCGGCGAAGACGACGTCGAGGTCCCACGCATCGGTCTCGACGGCCACGCCGCCCAGGGTGACTACGGCATCGACCACCAGCAGGGCGTCGTGCTCGCGGCACAGGCGGCCCAGGGTCGGCATCTCGGGCTGCAGCATGCCCGTCGACGTCTCGCCGTGGACGATGCACACCAGCTTGGCCGGTGCCCGGCGCAGCGCGGAGGCGATGGCGTCGGGGTCGAGGACCTCGCCCCAGCCGGCGCGCACCTCGGTGACCTGCGCGCCGTAGCGGCGCGCAATGTCGGCGAACAGATCGCCAAACCGTCCGCAGTTGCCCACCAGGACCGGGTCGCCGGGTTCGATGAGCGACGCGAGGGCCGCCTCCATGGCCGCACGGCCCGTGCCCGAGACGGCCAGCGTGCGGGGGTTGGCCGTCCGGAACACGGCGCGGGCAAGGTCGGCCGCCTCGCCCATGATCGCGGTGAACGCCGGGTCGAACTGCCCCAGCACCGGGGCGCTCATCGCCCGCAGCACCCTGGGGTCGGGATTGGTGGGCCCCGTGCCGCACAGCAGTCGGGTCGGAGGATTCAGTTCGGTGGCCATACCGGGGATTTCACTATGCGGGATGCAAAGCCCTGCGCGGCGTTGCGCGCCTGGCGGGTGCGGGAGTCAATCGGTGCAGGGGCCGGTGGTCGGCGCGAGGGCAGCGCCCAGGGCCTCCAGCGCCTGCTCGAACGCCTCGAGGGGTGCCCGGACGATCCCCGCACCGATCTGTCCGACGCCCGGTGCGCGGTGGGCAATGCCGGTGTTGATCACCGGCGTCGTCCCCAGGCGCACGACGGCGCGCACGTCGATCCCCAGCGGCGTCCCCTCGAACTCCAGCGCAGGGATCAGCAACCGGCTGCTCCGGCCTGCGGTGATCTCCCCCATGGCCCGGGTGATCTCCATGGCCGCGCGCACCGAGCCCAGCCCCAGGAACCCCACGACCGCCGGCGCCGCGGCCATGGCGAACGCGCCCAGGCCCACGGTCTCCACGATCGCCGAGTCCCCCATATCAGGGTTGGCGTCGGTTGCGGTGTAGCCGGGGAAGTACAGGCCGTCGGGCATGGGGGCTGGCGCGGTGAACCACCGGTCGCCGAGGCCACTCACCCGCAGGCCGAACTCCACGCCGTTGCGGCTCATTGTCGAGGCCAGCGTGCAGCCGGGCAGGTGGCGGATCGCGAGTGTCAGGGCTTTCGCCGCCGCCATCGCCAGGTTCAGGAAGAACTGGTCGACCTCGCTCAGGAAGCGCAGGATGGCCGTCAGGGTGGCGCCCGTCGTCACCTCCGCTAGCAGCGGTCCGACCTGACGGAGGAACAGGCTGGTGGCGGCCACGTTGCGCTGGTGCAGCTCGTCGCCCATGGTCAGGGCACGGGCCACGAGCGGCACCAGGGCCACACCGTCGGCGCGCCGGAGCGCTGCATCCAGCGCCGGTGCCAGCACCTCCTGCAGCCAGCGCAGGCGCTCGAGCACCGTGGCGCCGTACGCCCCGAACCGCAGCACCGCGCCGATGCCCTCGTTGAGCGGGCCGTAGGCCACCACGCCCGCAGCGTCGTCGTGCACCTCGAACAGCGGCATCGAGGGCGAGACCACGCCGGCCATGGGTGCGACCACGTTCCAGTCGTGCGTGCAGTGCAGGGCGATCGCCCCGCGGTCCAGCAGGGCGGCGGCAGCGTCGGGGGCGTGCGCCCATCCCTCGTAGAGGGCGGCCCCGATGCACGCGCCCCGCATGGGCCCACACAGGCGCTCGACCGCAACCGGGGGCCCGGCGTGGAGCAGGGCGCGGCCCCCGGCCAGCGGCGGGATCACCTCGCGGGCCACGCGCAGGCCGACGAGGACCGGCGCACCGCGGTCGAGCCGCCGCAGCGCCGCGGCGTTGGCCGCGGCGATCCGTGCCGACACCGTGCCCGCCGCAGGCGGCGCGTCCGACCCGGCCGGCGCCGGCACACACGTAGCGCCAGCCAGCGATCCCTCGCTGCGCGCTGGCCGCGTGGCGGCTGCGGGGTCGTCGGGTGCGCGGCTCACGTCGTGCCCTGCCCCCGGTACGCCCATCCGGCCAGGCGGCGTTCCAGCACGGCGAACACCGCGAACAGCACCACGCCCATCGCCGCCACCACCACCAGGCCGGCGAAGACCAGCGGGACCTCGAAGCGGGAGCTGGCCGCCAGCATCAGGTATCCGATGCCGCGGTTGGAGGCCACGGTCTCCGCGATCACGGCCCCGACGAACGCGAGGGTGGCCGCCACCTTCAACGAGGCGAAGAAATAGGGGAGGGACCGGGGGATGCCGATCTTGGTGAAGATCTCGCGGCGCGTGGCGCCCAGCGAGCGCAACACGTCCTGGAGCTCGGGCTCGATCGTGGCCAGGCCCGTGGCGACGTTGACGACGATGGGGAAGAACGAGATCAGAAACGCCGTGAGGATGGCCGGGACGGTGCCGATGCCGAACCAGATCACCAGCACCGGCACGATGGCGGCCTTCGGCACGCTGTTGAACGCCACCAGCAGCGGGTAGAGCGCGCGGTAGGCCAGCGCCGAGTAGCCGACCGCCATCCCCAGGCCCAGGCCGGCCGCGATGGCCAGCCCGAACCCCACGAGGGTGGTGCCGAGGGTCTGCGCCGCGTTGAACCAGATCGCCGCCCGCCACTGCGCCAGGGCGCCGGTAACGTCCCGGGGGCCGGGGAGCACGAAGACCGGCATGACGCGCGCAGCGAGCTCCCACAGGAGCAGGCTGGCGACCACCACCACAGCCGGTGGCCCCCACACGGCACCGGTGCCGCGCAGGCTCATCCCTGGACCTCCGTCACGCGGGCGCCGACCTCGTCCCCTAGTTGCCCTCCCGCCGTCCGCCCCGTGCCGATGTGCCGGCGCACCAGGTGGTAGAGGTCGGTGAACGCCGGCGTGAACGTATCCTCCAGGGTCCGCGGCCGCGGCAGCGGGATCTCGGTGCGGGCGACGATCCTGCCCGGGCGCGCGCTCATCACGTAGACCGTGTCGGCCAGGAAGACCGCCTCGCGCAGGTCGTGGGTGACCAGGAAGACCGTGAACCGCTGCTGCAGCCAGAGGTCCTGCAGGACCAGCCACAGCTCCTCGCGCGTGAACGCATCCAGGGCGCCGAACGGCTCGTCCAGCAGCAGCAGGTCGGGCTCGTGGATCAGCGCCCGGCAGAGGCTCGCGCGCTGCTGCTGCCCGCCCGAGAGCTGCCAGGGATACCGGTCGCCGCAGCCGTCCAGGCCCACCGCGGCCAGCAGCGCGTGCGCGCGCGCGGCGTACGCCGCCCGCTCCCGCCGGAAGCGTCGCCGGTGGGGCGCCACGATCTCCAGCGGCAGCAGCACGTTGTCGAGGGTGCGCCGCCACGGCAGCAGGATCGGGTTCTGGAACGCCATGCCCACCCGTCGCGTGGGGCCGGCCACCACGGCGCCGCCCACGCGGACCTCGCCCCGGTCGGGGAGGATCAGGCCCGCCAGGCTCTTGAGCAGCGTCGTCTTCCCGCAGCCGCTGGGTCCGGCGACGGCGACGAACTCGCCGCGCCGGGCCGCGAGGGTCACGTCGTCGACCGCCCGTACCACCCGCCCCCGGTGCGGGTAGCCGAGGGTGACGTGGTCGACGACGACGAAGGCGTCAGTCGACGTCACGGGCGCACCCGAACCGGGCGCCAGCGACCGTCGGACGCTCCCGACCGCGCCGGACGGACCACGTCCCCGACGCCCACCTACCGCAGTGCCGGCAGCATCCGCTCGGCGCGCGGCGGCAGGAACCGGTCGGTGAACACCTGCTGCCAGGCTGGCTTGCGCGGGAAGGCGAACGCCTCGGCCAGGAGGTCGATCGAGCGGGCCAGCCGTTCGCCTTTCACGACGCCGAACCCGTGGGCGCGGACGTCGCGCGTGAGGATGTTGAGCCGCAGCGCCAGCAGCAGGCGTTCGAGCTCCACGTCGTCGCGCAGCAGCGGGTCGCGCCGCTTCACGGCGGCCACCGCCTCCTGGGGATTGGTGATGGTGTCCTTGAGGCCACGGACGAACGCCCGGAGGAACCCGCGCACCGCCTCCGGCTCACTCTGCAGCAGGGCGGGCGTGGTCATGATGGCGTTCCCGTAGAGGGGCAGCCCCTGGTCCGCGTACATGAAGGCCACGATCTCGTTGGGATCCACCCGTGCCGTCTTCAGGTTGATGAAGGAGGTGAAGTAGAACCCCGAGATGGCGTTGACCTCCCCGCGGATCAACATCGGCTCCCGCAGCGGGACGTCCATCGTGACCCACTCCACGGCCCGCGGATCCATGCCCACGGCCCGGGCGAACAGGGGCCACAGCCGCCGCGGCGCATCGCCGGCCGGTGCGCCGAGCCGCTTGCCGTACAGCTCGATGGGGCGGGTGATGTTCTCGCGCCGGAGCGTGATGATCGAGAACGGAGGCTCGTTCAGGACGATGGCGATCGCCACCAGCTCGCGGCCCGGGTTGCGCGCGTTGAACTCGATCATCGAGTTGATGTCGGCGTAGCCGAGGTGGTAGGCGCCCGAGGCGATCTTCGTGACCGCGTCCGCCGACCCGAACCCGCGGTCGATGGTGACCTGCAGCCCTTCCTGGGCGTAGTAGCCCTTTTCCGCGGCGACGATGAACGGAGCCTGCGGCCCCTGCACGATGAAGTCCAGCGTGAACTTCCACTGCACGGTGCGCCCCGGCCGCGTCGGCGCCTGGGCGAGGGCCGCGCCGGCGAGCGTGCCGGCGACGGCCAGCACCAGGATTCCCGCGACGATCCCCCTGGTCCCCATGGTTGCTCCCCCCTGGAGTAGGCTCTCGACCCTGCCTGCGGTCGGGAAGCCGATTCGCGCCGCCAGCGCGGGCTCCTCCACGCGAAAGGGCCCAGCGCAGCACGCGGCACCCGCGCAGCCTGCTCCCACAGGGAGGCCGCGGGGCAGGGCGAATCTCCGTCCACATGAGTCAGGCGCTGGACGACACGCTGGAGCTGCGCGCCGATGCGCTGGGCCGCTGGGGGCCGGAGCACGTGATGACGGTGGAGGAGGCGCAGATCCGCGCCTACGCGGCCGCCCTCGACGACGAGCACCCGCTGCACCGCGCGGGCGCGCTGGCCCCGCCGGTGTTCATAGTGGTGCCCGTCTCGGCCGTGCTGCCCCAGGCGCTGGACGCCGCGTTGTCGGCAGCCGACCGGGCCGCTGCGCTGCACGACGCTCAGGACATGCGTTTTTTCCGCCCGGTACGGCCGGGCATGGTTCTGTGCACCCGGGCCGCCGTGGTCGGGGCGCGACCGCGGCGCCCTGGCGCTGCGGTGATCGTCAAGACCGTCTCCACCGACGGCGCCGGGATGCCGGTCGCCGAGCAGTACATCTCGCTCTTCGTGCGCCGCCGGCTTGCGGCGGGGCTGGGCGAAGACGCCCCGGACCATCAGGCGCCGGTCGTTCCCCGTGACCATCCGCCGGCAGCCTGTCAGGTGTACCGGATCACCGAGGACCAGCCGGCCCGCTACGCGGCCGCATCGGGCGACCACAACCCCATCCACCTGGACCCGGACGTCGCCCGCGCCGTCGGGCTGCCCGGCGTGATCGTCCACGGCATGTGCACGCTGGGCGTGGCCAGCCGGCTCGTCGTCGCCCATGCCTGCGCGGGCGACTCCACACGGCTGGCGCGGCTGGCCGTGCGGTTCGCCCGGCCCGTGCTGCCCGGGCAGGAGATCACCGTACGCCTGTGGGCCGCCGGCCGGCAGGGCGACCGCGCCGTGTACGCCTTTGACGCGCGCAACCCCGCAGGGAAGGTGGTCCTGCAGGACGGGCTGGCGGAGGTCAGGACGTGAGCGGGGCCGGGCGACGGCCGCGGGGGGGGCGGTGGCGCGGGCCGGGCCTGCGTCGACCGGGCAGCCCGGGACGCCTGGCGGCATCGTGGATCGCGGCACGCTGCCGGCTCAGCAGGGTAGCGTACGCGAGGTTGTGTACTCTGGGAGGTACCCGGAAGGCCCATTGACTGCAGCGCGCCCTGCGGGGATACTTGTCCTAGTTGAACTAGGACAATCCGATGCGCCTGCGCCTCGACCGCCACGCCGCCGTCTCGCTGCCCGATCAGCTGAAGGCCCAGATCCGCCACCAGATCCTGACCGGTCTGCTCCCGGCCGGGCAGCGGCTGCCCCCCGTCCGGACGCTGGCGGGGTTCCTGCGCATCAACCGCAACACTGTGGCCCGCGCCTACGCCGAACTCGAGGCCGAGGGCGTGGTCGATGCGCGCCCCGGCCGCGGCACCGTCGTGGTCTGGACGCCGCCGCCCGCCCACGCAGCCCGGGCCCTCGCCGCCCAGATCGATCGCCTGCTGACCACGGCGGCCGCGGCGGGCGTGACGGTGGCCGACCTGCAGGCCATGCTGGCGGTGCGGGCGCGCCCGCGCCGCCCCACGCTGCGTACCCGGCCGCGGCTGGGGTTCGTCGAGTGCAACCCGGTCGACCTGGCCTACTTCGGCCGGCTGGTGCGGGAGGCGACCGACGTGCCCGTGGTACCCCTGCTGCTCGACGACCTCGTGGCGCGCCCTGACGGCGTCGACCTGGTCGCCACCACGTTCTTCCACGTGGAGGAGGTCCGCCGGCGGTGCGCCGGGCTGGAGGTGGTGGGGCTGATGGCCTCGCCCGATTTCCGCGCGCTGGACGAGCTCGCCCGGCTCCCCCGCCGCAGCCGCATCGCGCTGGTGTGCGCCACGGTCGAGGGTGTGCGCAGCAAGGCGCGCTCCCTGGCGGCTGTGGGGCTGCGCCCGCCGCGGCTGCGGACCGCCACCCTGGCAGCGCCGACCACGCTGGCTGCCACCCTGGCCGACGCCGACGTGGTGCTGGCCGCGCCCCGGGTGCTGGCCAGGATTCGCGACCTCGTCCCCGCGCGCGTCCGCGTCGTGCCCTTCGCCAGCGTCCTGAGCGAGGGCGCGGTGGCGGTGCTGCAGGAACGCATCGCGGCCTGGCGCGCGCGCCACGCGCGCCAGGCCGCAAGGAGGGCGTCGGCATGAACCGGCTGCGGGTCGGGGTGCTGATGGGTGGCCGCTCGCCCGAGCGCGAGGTCTCGCTGCGCAGCGGCGCGTGCGTGCTCGAGGCGCTGGAGGGCAGCCGCTACGAGGCGGTGCCGGTGGAGATCCCGCGAACGGGACCGTGGATGCCGCCCGAGGGGCTGGACGTGGCCTTCATCGCGCTGCACGGACCCTACGGGGAGGACGGCACGATCCAGGGGTTGCTGGAGTTCGCCGGGATCCCCTACACGGGGTCGGGCGTGCTGGCCAGCGCGCTGGCGATGGACAAGCGGCGGGCGCGCCACGTGATGGCCTCCAACGGCGTGCCGGTGCCGGCGTCGCTGGCCGTGGAGCGCGAGGCGCTGGCGGCCCGGGAGGGCGGGCTGGTGCGCGAGATCGAGCAGACGCTGGGGTTCCCCTGCGTGGTGAAGCCCAACGCGCAGGGGAGCAGCATCGGCGTGTCCATCGTGCGCGCCCCCGCGGAGTTGCCGCGCGCCCTCGAGGCGGCCTTCGCCCTGGGCGACCTCGTGCTGGTGGAGGAGTACCTGACCGGCGTCGAGGCCACCTGCGGCATCCTGGACGACCCGGACGTGGGCGGCCCGGTGGCGCTGCCGCTGGTGGAGATCGTGCCGGCGCGCGAGTTCTTCGACTACGAGGCCAAGTACACCCCCGGCGCGGCCGAGGAGATCTGCCCCGCGCGCCTGCCGCCGGCCGCGGTGTGGCGGGCACAGGCGGCCGCCTTGCGGGCCTACCGGGCGCTGGGCTGCGCCGATGTCGCCCGCGTCGACCTCTTCGTGCGCGACGCTGACGTGGTCGTACTGGAGGTCAACACCATCCCGGGCCTCACCAAGGAGAGCCTCCTGCCCAAGGCCGCGCAGGCCGCGGGCATCGACTTCCCCAGGTTGGTGGACCGGCTGATCACCGCGGCGCTGCGGCGGGCTGGCCGGCTCGCGGAGGGAGTGCGCATCGCGTAGGCGAACGTGCGGTGGGGTCGGCGTGCCGGGCTGCCGGCGGTCCCCATCTGGTGGCGCCGACGGCACGCGCGGTGGTGCGCCGGCGGACCGGGTGCGGGAGGCGAGTCCGGGCCCCAGCACGGGGCATACGACCTGTGCCAAGACCATCGGGGGTGCGGGGCGAGGTGGGCCGGGAGCGTTTCGTGCAGCCCTGACCCTCGGGTGGAGGAGTGCGCGGCCGTGCCGCTACAGGGACGCAACTGGATCGTGAAGTCGCATGCGCTGGGCAACGACTACGTGGTGCTCGACCCGGGGGCGTTGACCTTTGCGCTGACCCCTGCCGTGATCCGTCGCCTGTGCGACCGCCACCTCGGCGTCGGCTCCGACGGGATCCTGGCGCTGGCGCCGACGACACGCGCCGACTTCGGCCTGCGGATCTTCAACCCCGACGGCAGCGAGGCCGAGAAGAGCGGCAACGGCCTGCGGATCTTCGCCAAGTTCCTCTACGACCACGCGTACACGCGGCGCGCGCGGTTCACCATCGAGACGCCCGGCGGGGTGGCCGACGTGACGCTGCACCTGCGCGACGGCCGCGTGGGGCTCATGACGGTGGACGTGGGGCGCGCCACGTTCTGGAGCGACGAGATCCCCGTGGCGGGGCCCCGCCGTGAGGTGGTGGGCGAACCGATCGAGGTCGGCGGACAGCTGCTGACGTTCACGGGCGTGTCGGTGGGCAACCCCCACTGCGTGGTGTTCGTGCCCGACCTGGGGCAGGTGGCACTGCATCACCTCGGGCCGTTGCTGGAGACGCACCCGCTGTTCCCCCACCGGACCAACGTCCAGTTCGCCCGCGTCGTGGCCCGCGACCGCATCGAGATCGTGATCTGGGAGCGCGGTGCCGGGGAGACGATGGCATCGGGCAGCAGCGCCTCGGCCGTGGCCGCGGCGGCCGTGCGGGCGGGCGCCACCGATCGGGACGTCACGGTGGGGATGCCGGGTGGCGAGTTGCGGATCCAGGTGGCCGACGACTGGAGCGTCCGCATGACGGGGCCGGCGTCCGAGGTGTACGCGGGCACCCTCAGCGACGACCTGGTGGAGGTGCTGACGACCCTCGATGGGCGGTGAGCGCGGCCGCGCGAACCTCTCACGGACCGTAAGCACCGCGGGCGGGGCGTCGCGCGCGGCTGCGGAGGGCGGTGGGTAGCGATGAGCGCGGCCAGGATCCTCTACGTGGTGCTCGACGGGCTGGGTGACCGGCCGGTGCCCGCGCTGGGCGACCGGACACCGTTGGAGGCCGCGGCCACCCCGCACCTCGACCGGCTGGCGGCAGCGGGCCAGCAGGGGCTGGTCACCACGGTGGGCGAGGGGCTCGCGCCCGAGTCCGACGTCGCGGTGACCGCGATCCTGGGATACGACCCAACCCGCTACCACGCCGGGCGGGGACCCCTGGAGGCGATCGGCGTGGGCCTGCCGTTTCACGACGGCGACCTGGCCCTGCGCGGCAACTTCGCCAGCGGCGGCGAGGGGCGTCGCATCGTGGACCGGCGCGTGGGCCGCACCCTCACCTCGGAGGAGGCCCGGGTCCTCGCCGAAGCGGTCACCGCGCAGCTGCGGTTGGAGGCTGCGCCCGCCCGGGTCGTCGTCGCCGCCTCCATCGGGTACCGCTGCGCGGTCGTGTTCTACCCCCAAGGCGGCCGCCTGAGCGCGCAGGTGTCCAACACCGATCCCGCCTACGCGCGGGTCGGGGGACTGGGGATCGCGCTCAGCACGTTCGTCGACGACGTGGCCGTCTGCCAGCCGCTCGACGACAGCGCCGAGGCGGCCGCGGCGGCAGCCCTGGTCAACGAGTTCACCGAGAAGAGCCGCGCGATCCTGGACGCCCATCCGGTGAACGTCCGGCGACGGGCGGAGGGGAAGCTGCCCGCCAACCTCATCCTGCTGCGCGACGCCGGCGACCACCTGCCGCACGTTCCCTCGATGACGGACCGGTTCGGCCTGCGCTGGGGCTGCTTCGTGGAGATGCCGGTGGAGCGCGGGATCGCCCGCTTCCTGGGCATGAGCGTGGTCGAAGTGCCCCACCGGGCCGGTGCGCCCCGGGCCGACGTCTACCGCGCCTGGGCCGAGCGCGCGCTGGAGGTACTCCCGGCCCACGACGCGCTCTACCTGCACCTCAAGGGGCCCGACGAGCCCGGGCACGACGGCGATGCCGACGGCAAGCGGCGCGTCATCGAGGAGATCGACGCGCACTTCTTCGGCACGCTGGTGCCCCGGCTGGACCTGGCGGCCACGCTGGTGGCTGTGACGGCCGACCACGCCACCCCGTGCGCGCTGCGGGGGCATGCGGCCGACCCGGTGCCGTTGCTCCTGGCAGGTGCGGGCGTGGACCCCGACGGCGCCGGGCGGTTCGGGGAGCGCGCCGCGGCCCGCGGGGCGCTCGGACGGCTGTCGGGGGTGGAGATCGTGCCGCTGCTGGTCGCGCGCCGCGCCGCGGGCGGCTAGGGGGCGCGGGCCCAGCCCGCCTCGGCGCCAACCCTGGGAGGCCGTCTCGGGCGGTGCGTCCCGCGGGGAAGGCGCGATGCGGCCGGCTACGGGGCGGCCCGGGCGACGATGTGGAACTCCAGGCGGACGTCGTTCTCGGCCCGCAGGATCCCCAGGATCGCCGGCGGGTCGAAGCCGAAGTCGGTCATGCGGATCTGGGTGGCGGCCACGCCGGTGAGCGTCGTGCCTTCCAGCTTCAGCGTGGTGTCGAAGGTGACGCGGCGGGTCGTCTCGCGGACCCGGAGGTCACCCGTGATCTTCAGCCGGAGCTCCTGGCCGTCGGTGTACGTGGCCGGCAGTCCCTCGATCGCCGTCGGCGTGAAGGTCGCCAGCGGGTAGCGGGCCGACTCCAGCCACCGCTCGCGGATGGCGTTGTCACGTCGGGCTGAGTCGGACCGGAACTGGCTGATGTCGACGGTGATGGTCCCCACGCGGCTGTTGCGCGGTGCGGCGCGGTCGATGACGATCTCGCCGCGGACCGCGGTCGTCGTGCCCTCGGCCACGTTGAAGCGGTTGTTCTGGTTGAGGAACACCTCGCCGACACGGTAGATGACCTTGGACTCCCCGGGGACGATGACGTAGCGCTGGGGTCCCGGTGTCGGGGCCGCGGTGACGTCCGCAGACGAGGACAGCGGGACGCTGACCGCGACGGCAGCCAGCAGGGCCCAGACGGCCCAGGGTGCCCGTCCGCGCCGGTGCTGACATCTCGTCCAGGTCGTCGAACGCGTGTGCACACTCACACCTCCTGCTCGTCACACGGGGCTGTCCGCACTGCGCGGTCACCTGTTGGGCTGCGACCTGCAGCCGGGTTGCCCGGGAGTTCGTCGTACGGGTGTGTCCGTGTCGGTCCCTCCCCCGCAGCAGGCCAGCGGGCACGGTGCCCCGCGACGGATCCTCCAGGCGCAGCACCGCCCGTCGCCGGGAGGGTGACCACCATCCGGCACCCGCCGTCCTGCCGGTTCTCGGCCCGGACCTGCCCGCCGTGCGCTTCCACCAGGTGCCTGACCACCGTCAGGCCAAGCCCCGAGCCCCCGGCGGTCTCCCGGGCGGGATCCGCCCGGGCGAAGGCGTCGAAGATCCAGGGCAGGCGCTCGGGCGGGATGCCGGGCCCGCTGTCGTCCACGACGAGCTGCACGACGCCGTCCGTGCGCGTCACCGCGATGCGGACCAGGCCGCCTGCGGGCGTGAACCGGATCGCGTTGTGCAGCAGGTTGTGGATCACCTGCGTCATGCGGTCGGGGTCGGCGTCGACGACCGCAGGCCCGGCGGGCGCCACGGTGGCCAGCACGCCGCGTTCCTCGATCCACGGCCGCAGCACCTCCACGGCGTCGGCGCACAGCGCCGCCAGGTCGATCGGCCGGCGGCACAGCGTCAGACGGCCGGCTTCGGCCAGGGCCAGGTCGCGCAGGTCGGTGATCAGCCGCTGCAGCAGCGCGCTCTGGCCGTACAGGGCGGCCAGTCGGGCGGGGGTCGGAGCGAGGGTGCCGGTCACCATGGCCTCCAGGGTGCCCTGCACGATGGCGAGCGGCGTGCGCAACTCGTGGGCGACCGCGGCCAGGAACTGGCGGCGCAGGCGCTCGCTCTCGCGCAGGCGTGCGACCATGGCGTTGAACGATCTGGCCATATCCTGCACTTCCCGCTCGCCCTCGACGGGCACGCGCTGCGCCAGTTCTCCTGCCGCGATGTCGGCCGCGGCCTGTCGCAGGGCCCGCAGCGGCCGGGCGACGCGCCTGGCCAGGAGGAGACCGCCGAGGGCGGCCAGCAAGCCCGCGCTGCCGCCCCCGAGCCACAGCGCCCGGTCCAGGCCCGCCACGAGCGCGCGGTGCGCGGCGGCCAGCGGCCCGACGTCCCCTGCGCGCAGGACGACTTCCCGGACCTCCGGAGGCTGGTCGCTCATCCACGCGACGTCACCACGGCGCATGCGCTCCTGGTAGGCTGCCACGTGCTGCGCGCTGAGGTGGCGCGCCCACAGGCCGACGAGCCCCGCCGTGGCCACCGCCACGGTGGCGAGGGCGACAGCCAGCGACGTGGCCAGCGTGAACGTCCGTCCGCGTTCCGACGCGGTCGGGGCCGCGATGACGTCGCCGCGACCGCGCACCTCAGGCGCCATGGGTCCTCCCCCCGAACTTGTAGCCGACGCCGTATACCGTCAGCACGTACCGCGGATGCCTGGGGTCGTGCTCGATCTTCTGGCGCAGGTTCTTGACGTGGGCGTCCACCGTCCGCTCGAACCCCTCGAACAGATGGCCGTAGACCCGCTCGATGAGCTGCAGGCGGCTGAAGACCTGCCCGGGGTGCCCGGCCAGGGTTTCCAGCAGCCGCCACTCGGTGGGGGTGAGCCGCACCGCGGTGCCGTCGACGGTCACCTGCCGGGTGCGGAAGTCGATGCGCAGTCCATCGACCTCCAGCACATCGCGGCCGTCGTGCCGGTGGCGGCGAAGCACGGCGCGGATCCGGGCCTCCACCTCGCGCGGGCTGCACGGTTTGGCGATGTAGTCGTCGGCGCCCAGCTCGAGCCCGCGGATCCGGTCGTCTTCCTGGTCGCGTGCGGTGAGCATGACGATCGGGACCGGCGCCAGCGCGCGCAACCGCCGTGTCACCGCCCAGCCGTCCAGCCGCGGGAGCATCAGGTCCAGGACCACCAGGTCGGCGGCGCGCTCCTCGAACGTGCGCAGAGCGCTCTCGCCGTCGCGCGCCACGTACACTTCGAACCCGGCCCGCGCCAGGTGGGCCTGCAGCAGCGCGGCGAGCTGCGGCTCGTCTTCGACCACCAGCACCCGCGTCATCTCATCCATCCCCCCGCGGCGGGCGCGCTCACGGACGCACGCCCAGGGTCACCGCCACCTCGAGCCGCGTGCCGCCCCGCACGATGGCCAGCTGCACGCGCCGGCCCGGCTCGCGCTCGCCCACCGCCACCAGGAGGTCGGTCCACGTCGCGATCGGGATGCCGTCCAGCGCGACGATCACGTCGTCGGGCCGCAGGTCCGCGGCCGCAGCGGGGCTGTCGGGCACCACCTCGCGAATCAGCGCGCCGCGCTCTGTCGCCAGGTGCCGCTGGCGCGCCAGGAGCGGCGTCACGGTCTCCCCCGCGACGCCGATCCACGCGCGTTCCACGCGGGCACCCTCGCGCAGCGCGGGCAGCGTCGCCAGGATGACGTCGCCGGCCACCGCCAGCGCCCCCCCGCCGTCGGCCCACGTTCCTGCTATCACTAGACCGATCACCTGCCCCTGCCGGTTGAGTACGGGGCCGCCCGAGTTGCCGGGGGCCACGGAGGCGCTGACGCGCACCAGGATGTCACGGGCCAGGCCCGGGAGGGAGACGCGGGGGGCTGTGACCTCGCCGGTGGTCATGACACCGGCGCGCCCGCGCGGCGCGCCGATGACCACCACGGGCTCGCCGGCGCGCACGGGGCCTCCCACGACCTCCAGGGTCGGCAGTGGCGCCGGCGGGCGCACCGCCAGCAGCGCCAGATCGCGGCGTGCATCGTAGCCCTTGAGGGTGGCGCGCAGGAGGCGGCCGTCCGGGAACTCCACCGTCACCTCCTCGGCGCGCCGCGCCACGTGGGCGGCCGTGAGCAGCAGGCCCTCCCGAGCGATGGCGAAGCCGGTGCCGATACCGTTGCGCCCGTCGCGCACCACCTGCACGACCGCGACAGCCGGCGCCGCGCGGTCGTAGACCGCCTGGGCGTCGGCCAGCGCCGGGGATGCGGCCACACCCGGGCGCAGGCTCGCGGCCAGCGATAGGACGGCGACGAGGACCGCGAACGCGCGCACCGGACCTCCACGCCCTGACGTCTGGGGCGGGGCGTTCATGGTGCCGCCTGCAGGCCCTCCAGGTGGCGGCGCAGCCGGCGGCGGCCGCGCAGCAACCTGGACATCACCGTGCCCATGGGGATGCCCATGGTGGCGGCGATCTCGCGGTAGCGCAGGGCGTGCACGTCGGCCAGGACGACCACGCGCCGAAACGGTGCCGGCAGCGCGCGAAGCGCGTCAGCGAGCCGGGGGTCCAGCACGGCTTCCACGCGGCGGGTGGGGTCGCCCGCGTCAGATGACGCCGGCCACGCGGGCAGGCGCGCCGGCTCGTCCAGCACGTCGTCGAGCGGCACTACTGCTGGCGCGCGGCGGTACGTCCGCAGCCGGTCGATGTACGCATTGCGCAGGATGCGAACCAACCAGCCGGTGGGGTTGCGGGCGTGGCGGAACGTGTGGAAGGACCGCCATGCCCGCAGCAGCGTCTCCTGGACGAGGTCGTCGGCGTCGGTCGGGTTGCGGACGAGACGCATGGCGGCGCTGCGCAGCAGGCCCAGTCGCCTCCCCACGAGATCCTCGAAGCGTCGCTGGGCGTCGTTCGCGCGCTGCGCCGCGTCTCCCTCCGGCGTGACGACCATCGCCACCTCCGCCCGACGTCGTCCGGTGCCGGCTCGAGCCTAGCCGGTCCGTGTGAAGGTTCGGTGAAGGCGACCGGTCGTCTGCCGGACACGCGCTCGACGTGCGATGCAGGGCATCCACCGCCCACGGCAGCCATCGGGCCCGGGGGCAGCACGAGCGGAGCAGCGCGCCCCCGTGGCACCGGAACGGGGCCGCGACTGCTGTTGCAGACCGGCCGGCCACCCTGACAGCCTTGACAGCACTGGCGGTCGTTCCGATAATGCCCCTAAAGGCAGACGTTGGACCATTGGACCTTTTTTGAGCCGATGAGTCAAGAATCTCGCCCCGGGCGCCTCGCGGCGACCCTGGAGCCGGTGCGGCGGACGAAGGTATACGAGGAGGTCGCAGCACGGCTGCGGCGCCTGATCGCCGACGGCCACCTGCGCCCCGGTGACAAGCTGCCGCCCGAGCGCGAGCTCGCGCAGGCGCTGGGCGTCAGCCGTACGTCGGTGCGGGACGCCATCCGCGCACTGCAGATGGCGGGGTTGCTGGAGCCGCGCCAGGGCGAGGGCACGGTGGTGCGGGAGGTCTCGCCCGAGTCGATCATGGCGCCCCTGGCCTCGGCGCTGCTCACCCGCCGCGACCTGCTGGCCGACCTCATGGCGGTGCGCAAGATGATCGAACCGGCCATGGCCCGCGAGGCCGCGCGCCGCGCCACCCCCGACGAGATCCGCCAGATGGAGGCGATCCTCGCCCGCCAGGCCGCCAAGATCGAGGCCGGCGGGCTGGCCATCGACGAGGACACCGCCTTTCACGACATGATCGCGCGCGCCTCGCGCAACCAGGTGGTGCTGAAGGTCATCGACGTGCTGATGGACCTGCTGCGCGAGGGCCGGGAACGGTCCCTGCAGGTGCGCGGCCGGCCGCAGCGGTCGCTGCGGGGGCACCGGCAGATCCTGGAGGCGATCCGCCGGCGCGACCCCGAGGCGGCCGCCCGCGCGATGCTGGCTCACCTGGAGCAGATCGAGGAGACGCTGCTGCCGGCGCCCGAACCCGTCGGCGCGGCCAAGGGGGTATAGGCCCATGGACCGCAGTTACGCCGTCGAGATCATCTACCGCGGCATCTTCCAGAAGACCCTGGCCAAGCACATCAGCCGCGGGCTGGTGCTGGCGGCGGCCAAGGAGGGCAAGACCGGCATCTCCTTCGGGCGCTACGGCGACTCGCCCGAACGCAACGGCATTCCCGCCAAGAACTTCGCCATCATCGCTCCCGACGAGGTCACCCTCGAGGAGAGCATGGCCCAGTACGAGCCCAAGCAGGTGGACGTCACGGTGGTCGTCGACGACACCCTGTGCAAGGGTGTGGAGTCCTGGGCGTGGTACGGCCTGCAGCCCGTCAACCGGCTGCTCGGCCCCGGCGGTAAGCTGGTTGTGACCAGCATGCTGGGGTTTGACGACCTGCTGAAGATGATCCACGCCAAGGACGTGCCCTACGAGCTGGCCATCGTGCGCGGGATCCCCTCGTTCTCCGGGCTGTGGGTCTTCAAGGACGACCACACCGACGTCCGCATCCTGGGCACCATCGCGCGGCTGGTGCCGGAGATGCTCTCGCTGGCGGCGATCGAGGCCGCCATTCGCGACGAGTGGAAGGACGAGTTGAAGGTCACCTCCGCCCGCAAGGCCTACAGCCGGGTCGAGACCACGGTGGTGCCGCCCGGTGTCGGGAACCCCGAGCAGCCCTACGCGTTCACGCTGCCAGGCTGGCGGGAGATGCCCGAGGGCATCGCGATCCGCAACATCCCCATGGGGGGTGCCATCACCGATCCCGTGACCGGCCAGGTCGGCGGCTACCGCGCGGCGGTGAACCCCTACTTCAAGAAGTTCACCACCCGCACGATGCGGCCGGTGATCGACTTCGAGAAGTGCATCAAGTGCACGCTCTGCTGGCTGCAGTGCCCGGACTCCTGCTTCGACGTGACCCCCGACGGCCTCTACGACGTGCGCATGGAGTCGTGCTGCGGCTGCGGGGTGTGCGAGGCGGTGTGCCCCATCGAGCACTGCATCACCATGGTCAACGAGAGCGCGTTCACGGACAACCGCAGCCAGTGGGAGATGTGGAAGGCGGACCGGGAGGGCTATCGCGCCTGGGTCGCCGAGAAGATCAGCGCCCGGCCCGAGCGGGCCCACGGGTTCCGGCTCCGCGGGCTCTACCAGGAGCAGATCAAGGCCCTGGCCGCCGTGGGCCTGGCCCCCGGCGGCGAGGAGAAGGTCGGCCGCGAGGACACCACGGAAGCCAGCGCAGGAGGGGCGTGACAATGGCGACGGTACAGGAACCGACAGTCGCCCTGGGCGACAAGGAGGAGCTCATCAGCGGCAGCGAGGCCATCGCGGTGGCCTGCAAGCTGGCCGACGTCGACGTCATCACCGCCTATCCCATCCGGCCGTACGACACCGTGATGCAGTACGTGGCCAAGCTGGTGGCCAACGGCGAGATGGACTGCGAGTACATCGTCGCCGAGAGCGAGCACTCGCAGTTCGAGATCGTCAAGCACGCCTCGGCGGTGGGCGCCCGGGTGTTCGTGGGATCCTCGGGCGTCGGCTGGATGTACGCCTTCGAAGCCCTGACGGTCACCCCGGCCCTGCGCATCCCCATGGTGGCCATGGTGGGCAACCGGGCGCTGGACGATCCGGGGGCGTTTGGCGTGGAGCACAACGACGCCCTGGCCGTGCGCGACCTGGGCTGGATGCTGGTGTGGGTCGACACGGCGCAGGAAGCGCTGGACACCGCCCTGCTGGCGTGGCGCATCGCCGAGGACCGGCGGGTCTTCCTGCCGTGCGCCATCGGGTGCGATGGGGCCTTCCTGACCCACTCCCAGGCGCTGGTGCGGATCCCGGCGGCCGAACGGGTGCGCGAGTTCCTCCCGCCGTATAACCGCGGCGACCTGCGGCTGCACCCCGACAACCCCATCACCGTCGCGCCGCAGGCCAACGAGGACTGGGTGATGGAGATCCGCAAGCAGAACGACGCCGCCATGCGGCGTGCGCCCCAGGTGATCCGGGAGGCCTACGCCGACTTCGAGCGCATCTTCGGCCGCCGCTACGGCAACCCGTTCTTCGAGGAGTACGAGACCGAGGACGCCGAGGTGGTGCTGCTGGGCATGGGCACGCTGTCCATGCCGGTGAAGGTGGCCATCCGCAAGATGCGCAAGGAGGGCCGCAAGGTCGGGTTCGTGCGCCTGCGCTGGTTCCGGCCGTTCCCGACCGAGGCGCTGGCGGCCTGCCTGGGCCGGTTCGCCGCCGTGGGCGTCATCGACCGCGACTACTCCTTCGGATCGCCCTACTACAGCGGCGTCGTGGCCAACGAGGTACGCACCGCCCTCTACGCCGCCCCGCAGCGGCCGCCGGTGGTGGGGTTCATCTGCGGGCTGGGCGGCCGCGAGGTCACGGTGCCCAACGTCCGGGAGATGACCGACTACCTGTACCGGGCCGCCGGCGGCGAACGGCTCGTCGACACGTACTGGATCGGGTTGCGGGAGTAGCCCGCCGGCACCGCCGCGGGCGGGAGCGTGCTGCACAAGGGAGCGTGGCGACCATGGCAGATGCGGTGGAGACCTATCCGGTCCCGACCCTGGAGCCGTTCAAGGGGGTCAAGAAGGTGCCGCTGGAGGAGTACTTCACCTCCGGCCACCGGACGTGCCAGGGGTGCGAGTCGGCCCTGGTCATGAAGCTCATGGTGAAGGCCGCCGGGCCCCGCACCGTGGTGCTGGGCAGCACCGGGTGCATGTACGTGGCCAACACCACCTACTACAGCACCTCGTGGGTGGTGCCCTGGATGCACACCCAGCTGGGCAGCAGCGGCTCGGCGGGGCTGGGCACGGCGGCGGCCCTGAAGGTGCTGATGCGCAAGGGCAAGATCCCCGTGGAGCCGATCAACGTCATCGCCTTCTGCGGCGACGGCGGCGGCGCGGACATGGGGCTGTCGGCCATCTCGGCGGCGCTCACCCACACCGACTACAACTTCCTCATCCTCCTCTACGACAACGAGTCCTACGCCAACACCGACATCCAGCTCTCCGGCGTCACGCCGTGGGGCGCCCACACCACGTTCTCGCCACCGGGACGCATGAAGCGCATCCTGCACACCCGGTGGAAGAAGAACGTGGCCGGCATGCTCGCCGCCGGCCACCCCGAGTGCCGGTACGTGGCCACCGTGTGCGCCTCGTACGCGGTGGACATGATGAACCGGGTCCGCAAGGCCCTGTCCATCGGCGGGCCCACGTTCATCCACTCGCTGGACCCCTGCCCCAAGGGCTGGGACTACGACCCCATCCTCTCCCACGAGCTCGGCGAGCTGGCGGTGGAGTGCGGCATCTGGCCGCTGTACGAGGTGGAGAACCACCAGCTGAAGCTCTACGGGAAGACGCGGGGCATCGCCGAGGGCCGGACGCGGCGCAAGCCGGTGCGCGACTACCTGCTGCGGCAGGGCCGCTTCGCCCACTTCACCGACGACGACATCGACTACTTCCAGGCCAAGGTCGACGAGATGTGGGAGAAGTGGATCATTCCGGGCGTGATCCCGTTCTGGAGCGACATCGTGCGGGACAAGCCTCCGGCGTAGCCGGGCGGGCCGTGACCCGCGATGCTGCGTCGATGGGCAGAGGCAGCCATGGCGGCGGCACCGCACAGGGCGGTGCCGCCGCACACATTCTTGACCGCGTCGGTGAGGTATTCCGACTCCACGCCCGGGGACCACGGAGCAGCGCGGCGGCCCCGCCTTGTCATCGCCGCGGTCCCCGCGCGCCGCGTGGAGGACGCGCTGCGGGTACATCAACATCGCGCCTGGGAGGTGGCGTGGGCATGGAACGGTGGCGTAGAGCGCGCGTGAGCGTCATGGGGGGCCTGGGGGCCGTGCTGCTGGCTGTGGCCCTGGCCTGGGGAGGACCGGCCTGGACGCCACGCCGTCCGGTGGAGTGGACGATCCCGGCCGGGACCGGAGGCGGTGCGGACCAGCAGGCGCGCTTCATCCAGCCCCTGATCGAGAAACACCGGCTGTCGCCGCAACCCTTCATTCCGGTGAACCGGGCCGCCGGGGCGGGCACCCAGGCGTTCCTGTGGATGATCGACAAGACGGGCGACCCGCACACGATCCTGATCACGCTGGACAACCTGTTCGCGACGCCCGTCGCCCAGGTGATCCGCAAGCGCGACGGCTCCCGGTTCTCGTGGCGGGATCTCACGCCGATCGCGCGGCTGCTGCTCGACCACTTCGTGCTGTGGGTGCACGCCGACTCGCCGTGGCGCACCGTGGCCGACTTCCAGCGGGCGGCGCGGGCGGCCCCGCCGGGCAGCCTCAAGATGGCCGGCACCGGCTCCAAGCAGGAGGACGAGATCATCATGGTCATGCTGGAGCAGGCGTGGGGCGTCGACTTCACGTACGTCCCGTTCCCCGGCGGCGGGGCCGTGGCCGGGGCACTGGTGGGCAAGCAGGTCGACTTCACGGTGAACAACCCCATCGAGGCCGTGGGCCACTGGGAGGGCGGTCGGGTGCGGCCGCTGGCGATCTTCGCCGCAGAGCGGGTGCGGGTCGGCAAGTGGGGCGAGATCCCCACGATGAAAGAGCTGGGCTTCCCGCTGGAGTACCAGATGCTGCGCGGGATCTTCGGGCCGCCGGAGATGCCGGCCGAGGCCGTGGCGTTCTACCAGGACGTCTTCCGGAAGGTCATGGACACCCCGGAGATGACCGAGTTCATCGAGCGGGGCGCCTACACCAAGGCGTGGCAGACCGGCCCCGAGTTCGTGCGGTGGCTGCAGGAGAAGGACGCCGCGGTGCGCAGCCTGATGGTGAAGGGAGGGCTCGCGCCCAAGGAGTAGCGCACCGAGTTGCTGGGGCCGCGCGCGACGGCGCGCGGCCCCAGCGCAGGGCTCCTGGCCGCATCCCCCATGCAGCGAGGCGAACTGCTGATGGCGCTGGGCCTGGTGGCCGGCGCGCTGCTGTTGGTCCGCGAGGCCCTGCGGCTCCCCATCGCCTGGACGAGCGCAGGGCCCGGCCCCGGCTTCTTCCCGTTCTGGCTCGCCGTCGGCGTCACCATCGTGGCCGCCGTCATCCTGGTCCGGGCCTGGCGCGCCGGGCGGCGGCGCGACGAGCCCTTCGTCCCCCCGGGCGCCTGGAAGCCGCTGGCGATCGTCTTTTTCCCGATGGTGGCCGTGGTGGCGCTCATCCACTACCTGGGGATCTACCTGGGCGGGGCCCTGTACCTGGCGGGCTACATGCGGCTGGTCGGGCGCCACCGCTGGGCACAGGTGGCGGTGGTCAGCGTCGCCCTGCCGCTGGTGCTGTTCCTGATCTTCGAGCGGTGGTTCCTGATGCCGATGCCCAAAGGCCTGGCCCTGGAGTGGTTCCTCTATGGACGGTAGCCCCCGATGAGCCTGCTGGGGATCTTCCACGACCTGCTCTACGGGATCGGGGTGGCGGCCTCGCCCACCAACCTCTTCGTGGCGGCCGTGGGGCTGCTGCTGGGTACGGCCATCGGCGTCCTGCCGGGCCTGGGCGGGACCAACGGCATCGCGCTGCTGCTGCCGCTGACGTTCCGGCTCCAGCCGACGTCGGCCATCATCCTGCTCTCGTCGGTCTACTGGGGCGCCATCTTCGGTGGCGCCATCACGTCGATCCTCTTCAACATCCCGGGCGAGCCCTGGTCGGTGGCCACGACGTTCGACGGCCATCCCCTGGCCAAGCAGGGCAAGCCGGGGATCGCGCTGGCGGCGGCCTTCACCTCGTCGTTCATCGGCGCGTTCATCTCCATCGTGCTGTTCACGTTCTTCGCGCCGCCGCTGGCCGAGGTCGCCCTGAAGTTCGGCCCGCCCGAGAACTTCGCGGTGCTCCTGCTGGCGTTCGCCACCATTGCGGGCCTCGAAGGGGGCGACCCCCTCAAGTCGGTGCTCATGACCCTGCTGGGGCTGCTGCTGGGCACCGTCGGGTTCGACATCGTCAGCGGCTCGCCGCGCATGACCTTCGACGTGGTGGCCCTCCAGAGCGGCATCAACTTCATCGTGATCGCCATCGGCCTGTTCGGGCTCGGCGAGATCCTCCTGACGGTGGAGGAGGGGTTGCGGCTGGAGGGCGTGCGCGCGCGCCTGAGTTTCCGCGACGTGTGGGAGACGTGGAAGCTGTTCCCCCGCTACGTCTGGACCATCATCCGGGGCACCGCGCTGGGGTTCTGGATCGGCGTCCTGCCCGGGACCGGGGCCACGCCCGCGTCGTTCATGAGCTACGGCCTGGCCAGGCAGTTCAGCCCGCGCGGCCACCGGTTCGGCACCGGCGAGGTGGAAGGGGTGGTGGCGCCCGAGACGGCAGCCCACGCGGCGGGCATCGGAGCGCTGCTGCCCATGATCACGCTGGGGATCCCGGGTTCGCCCACGGCCGCGGTGATGCTGGCCGGTTTCTTCATCTGGGGCCTCAACCCCGGACCGCTGCTGTTCCGGGAGCAGCGGGAGTTCGTCTGGGGCCTCATCGGCTCCATGTACCTGGCCAACGTCATCGGCGTGCTGATCGTCCTCACCATGGTGCCGGCGTTCGCGGCCATCAACCGCATCCCGTTCGGGATCCTGGCGCCGCTGATCGTCATCCTCTCCAGCGTGGGCGCCTACGCCGCCAACAACCAGGTCCTCGACCTGTGGATCATGCTGGCGTCCGGGCTGGCCGGCTACCTGTTCAAGAAGCTGGGGTACCCGCTGGCGCCGCTGGTCGTGGCGCTGGTGCTCGGCGACATGACCGAGCAGGCGCTGCGGCAGAGCCTGATCATGGGCCAGGGCTCGCCGGCGATCTTCCTGCACCGTCCCATCGCCCTGACCTTCATGGCGGCCGCGCTGGCCCTGGTGGCGTTGCCGGCCCTGCGGGCGCTGCGCCGCCAGGCCCGCGGGCGCCGGGGCGCCGCCCCCGCACCCGCGCCGGCGCCGCGGGGCTAGCGGCGCAGATGGGTATCGTCGCGTTCACCCGCGAACTGGGCAGCCTGGGCACCTTCATTGCGGAACGGCTGGCCGTGCGCCGCGGCTACCGCTACGTGCGCCGCGAGATCCTGGAAGCGGCGGCGCGGGTGGGCGAGGTCAGCGAGGAGGCGTTGCTCCGCTCGGTGGAGCAGGCGCCGGGGCTGTGGGAGCGCCTGAGCCTGCCGGCGCGCCGCAACTTCCACCACGTGGCTGCCCGGGTGCTGGAGGTCGCGGCGGCCGACGACGTGGTGATCCTCGGGCGCTGGTCGACCATGCTGCTGCGGGGCGTACGCCACGCGGTGCGCGTGCGCGTCTGCGCCCCGCTGGAGGTGCGGGTGGCGCGCCTGACGGAGCGGCTGGCGGTGCCCCGCCACGAGGCCCAGGCCCTGGCCCAGCGGTACGACGACGGCGTGCGGGCGCGCCTGCGACAGTTCTTCGACGTGGAGTGGGAGGACAGCGACCTCTACGATCTGGTGGTCAACACCGAGCGCATCGCGGTGGAGCCGGCGTGCGAGCTCATCGAGCGCCTGCTGGACGACCCGGCGTTCCAGCCTGACGACGCCTCGCGCCAGGAGGTGGCAGACCGCGCGCTGGCCGCCCGCGTGGCGGAGGCGCTGAAGATGGACGACCGCCTGGGCCACGTGGACCTGCAGGTGACGGCCCGCGGCGGCACCGTCACGCTGGCAGGGGTCGTCTTCGACCCCGACGAGCGGGCGGCCGCGGTCGCGGTGGCTCGCAGCGTACCGCGGGTGACGGCGGTGGCCGACGAGATCACCGTGGCGCGGATGCCGCTGCGGTGAGGGCGCTGTGGCGGGAACGGGGTGAGTGACGGGCGTGCCGGCGATCGACTGGAGCGCCATCCTGATCGTCCTCCAGCTGGTCTACCTGGAGGGGATCCTCTCTATCGACAACGCCGCGGTCCTGGGCGCCATGGTCTCGGCCCTGCCGCGCCACGAGCCGATCCCCTGGCCCCGGCCCCTGCAGTTCCTGGCGCGGCCGGTCCACCGGCTGCTCGGCGGCCAGCAGATGGCGGCGCTCAAGGCGGGCCTGCTCGGTGCGTACCTGGGGCGGGGGACCATGCTGTTCGCTGCCGCCTGGGTCGTGCGCAATCGCTGGCTGCTGCTGGTGGGCGGCCTGTACCTGATCTACCTGGCCATCACCCATTTCGGCGCCGAGGCCGAGAAGGCCGAGCTGGCCGACCGCAGCGACGTGCTCGTCGCCGCCTCGCGCGCGTTCTGGGTGGTGGTCCTCAACGTGGAGCTGGCCGATCTGGCCTTCAGCCTCGACAACGTCGTGGCCGCGGTGGCCCTGTCCCGCGAGATGTGGGTCATCCTCACCGGCGTCTTCCTGGGGATCGTGACCATGCGGTTTGCCGCGGGCATCTTCGTCCGGCTCATCGCCCGCGAGCCGATCCTGGAGGCCGCGGCCTACCTGCTGGTGTTCGCCATCGGCCTCGAGGTGCTGGCCGAGGACCTGCTCGCCGTCCACATCTCGCACCTCCACAAGTTCCTGATCTCGGCCGGGATCCTGGCGGCCTCGCTGCTCTACGCGCACGTCCCGGCGCTGCAGGCGCTGGGCGCGCGGCTGCGGTGGCTGCGCCGGGCCCTGGCCGTCGTCAGCATGACGGCCCGCCGGTTCCTGCGGCCGGTGGGCGGCGCGGTGCGCGGCAGCCTGCGGGCGGGCCGGTGGGCCGTGGCGACGATGCGCGCGACCGTGCGCAACCGCCGCGCGACGCTCCCGTGAGCGGTGCCGCGGGCACCGCGAGCCCGCGGCGGGCGGCTAGTCCGCGTGCGCCCGTAGCGCGGTGCGGCGGCGCCGGCGCGCACGCTGCGATGGCGGCGGAGCGGGGAGCGGTCGGCCCCCCGGAGAGCCGGTGGTTCTGGCTGGTGCACCGCGCGGTGCGCGGCCTGCTGCGGGTGTACGTGCGCTTGCATGTCGAAGGACGGGAGCACTATCCGGCGGGACCGGCGGTCCTCGTCGCCAACCACCGCAGCGCCCTCGACCCGCTGTTCGTCGCTGCCGCGGTGCCCGAGCGCATCCTCTTCGTCGCGGCGGCGGAGTTCCTGGAGTGGCGCGGCATCGGCTGGGTGATGCGCGCCTACGGTTGTATTCCGGTCCGGCGCGGCGAGGTGGACCTTCCGGCGGTGCGTCAGGCCGTGCGCGCACTCGCCGCAGGACGCAAGGTCGGCGTCTTCCCCGAAGGCCGCGTCACGCCCCATCCCCTGCCACCGCACCGCGGCGCCGCGCTCATCGCCGCCCGCGCCCGCGTGCTGTTGGTGCCCGTGGCGGTGGCGGGTTCTGCTCGGGTCTTTCCGCTGGGGGCCCGCGTGCCGCGGCCAGGCGCCGTGCGCGTGCGCTTCGGCCCGCCGCTGCCGCCACCGGCGCAGACCCGCGAAGCCATGGACGCGGCGCTGGCGGCGACGATGGCGTGGATCGGGCAGCACGCGTCATGACGGGCGCCCGGTTCCACCCGCCTTGCCATGGCACCCGGGCCGCCTTGACACGCCACCCGGGTCCTGGTACAAGGGCGTCAAGGACCGACTGCGCCGATGCGGCGCGGTGAGGTGGTCGTGATCCTGTCCCGCTTGTATCCTGGCGCCATGCTGTACGCTCCGCGGAAATGCATCTGTCCGTGGCGGAGGTCGCCTGGCGCCTTCGCCGCTTCCCTGCTGTAACCAGCTTTCACCCCTAGCGCAGGCGCCGGCGACGTCTCCGCCGCAGGCCGTGGGACGGGCGGGAGCCGTCCGCCCGCTCGGATTCTGGTGCAGGCGAGGGATGGACGCATGTCGCAGATGCCGATGGTGGATCAGACCGCGATCAAGTTCGCCCAGACGGTGGTGGCGCTGTGGATCGTCGTCGCGGGCGTCTTGAACGCACCCTGGCTCGTGCTGTTCCTGGCAGCGGCCCTGGCGCTCAGTGCCGCCACGCCCGAGCGCAGCCTCTTCCGGTGGCTCTACCAGCGGGTGGCGGTGCCCCTGGGCGTGGTCCGCCCCCGGGTGATTCCCGACGACCCCGCCCCCCACCGCTTCGCCCAGGCGCTCGGCGCGGGCGTGCTCTGGGTGGCCACGCTGGCGCTCTTCGTGGGGGCGTCGGTCGCCGGGTGGGTGCTGGCGGCGCTGGTGGCGGTGCTGGCGCTGCTCAACGTGGTGGCCGGGTTCTGCGCCGGGTGCTTCGTCTACTACCAGCTCGCGCGGCGTGGCTGGCTGCGCCGCCCGGAGGGCTCGTCGTGACCTGGCCCGCGCCGGTCGTGGCCCTGGGGGTCGTCGCGCTCGTGGTGGGGGGCGTGGCCCTGGCGCTGGCGTGGCGTCGTCGGCGGGTGCTGCGCCAGGGGGCAGCCGACCTGGTGGCGGCTTACGGCGTCAATGGCGCCCGAGCCCTGGTGCTGTCGTTCGTGACGCCGGCGTGCGCGTCGTGCAAGACCGTGCAGCGGCCGGCGCTCCAGGCCCTGGTCGGGCGCTTCCCCGGCCAGGTCGTCGTGGCAGAGGTGGACGCGCTCCGCGAGCGAGGGCTGGTGAGGCGGTTTGGGATCCTCACGGTGCCCAGCACCGTCGTCATCACCAGCGATGGGCGCGTGCGCGCCGTCAACACCGGCCCTGCGGCGGCCGAGCGGCTGGCGCGGCAGCTCGGGGTGGAGGGGGACGGTCGATGAGGCGGCGAGCCTACGTCCTGGGCGTCCTGGGGCTGGCCGTGGCGGTGGTCGCGGCGATGGCGCCACCGGGCACGGCGCAGCCCGTCCGGGGTGGCGTCTTCCGCATGGCGCACATCGGCGAGCCACCGACGCTGGACCTGCACCTGACCACCGCGGTGATCGTCCAGGACATCATGTTGCACGTCTACGAGCAGCTCTTCGCGCTGGACAGCCGCTTCCAGCCGCAACCGATGCTAGTGGAGGCGTGGCGCCTCAGCCCGGACCGCCTGACCTACACCTTCACCCTGCGCCGTGGGGTGCGGTTCCACCACGGGCGCGAGCTGACCGCCGACGACGTGGTGGCGTCGCTGCAACGGTGGGGCCGGCTCGCCACGCGCGGGCGGGCGCTGTTCGCGGCGGTGCGGGCGCTGGAGGCCGTCGATCCCCGCACGGTGGTCCTGCGGCTCAAGGAGCCCTACAGCCTGGTGCTGCTGGACCTGGCCTTGCCGCTGCAGGGCGCCGCCATCTACCCCAAGGAGGTGGTCGACGAGGCGGGTACCGGACCGATCCGCCGATACATCGGGACGGGGCCCTACCGGTTCGTCGAGCATCTGCCGGACCGACACGTGCGCCTGGAGCGGTTCGACGGGTACGCGAGCCGCAGCGACGCCCCGGACGGGTTTGCGGGTCGCAAGACCGCCTACCTGGACACGTTGCTCTTCGTCCCCGTGCCCGACGTGGCCGTCCGGATCGCTGGCGTGCAGCGCGGGGAGTACCACTTCGCCGACAGCGTCCCCCAGGACGAGTTCGCCCGGCTGCAGGCCGACCCGGCGGTCGTGCCCTTCATCCCACCCGTGCCACTGTGGTTGACCACCGTCTTCAACAAGCGCAGCGGGCCGTTCGTCAACCGCAAGCTCCGGCAGGCATGGCTGGCGGCGCTGGACATGGAGGCCGTCATGCGGGGCACGTTCGGGTCCCCGCGGTTCTACCGTCTGGATCCCGCGCTGCTGCCCAAACCGCACTACATGTGGACCGACGTGGGGAAGGAGCACTACAACCAGAAGAACCCGGAGCGGGCGCGGCAGCTGCTGGCCGAGGCCGGCTACCGCGGCGAGCCCATCAAGTGGATGACCACCATGGAGTACCAGGCCTACGGGGTCTCCGCGCAGATCGCCAAGCCCATGCTGGAGCGCGTGGGCTTCGTCTTCGACTTTCAGGTGGTCGACTGGGCCACGCTGATCTCGCGCCGCAACCGGCCCGACCTCTGGGACGCCCTCAACACCGCGCAGCTGACCTTCCCGGACCCCACCCAGGTGCTGGTGCTCAACGCCTCCTGGCCGGGCTGGTACGAGAACCGGGAGATGCAGGCGATGTTGACGTTGCTGGCCCGCCACGCAGATCCCCGGGTGCGCATGGAGATCTGGCGGCGCGCGCAACGGCTGTTCTGGGAGGACGTCCCGGCGATCAAGTACGGCGACTACTTCCTGCTGCACGTGCACCGCCGCGAGCTGCGCGGGTACACTGGGCAGCCGGGCCACGCCTTCTGGAACGTGTGGTTGGAGCGGCGGTAGCCGCTTTGCCTCAGTCCCGCCGCAGCAGGGTCCGGCGGAACCACGGGCCCAGGTCGTCCAGGGTGAGCTTCACCTCGAAGCTGCCGGCGGCCAGGGGGCCCAGCACACCGGGCAGGAAGACGTAGCGAAGCCCGTCGGGCTCGACGATGAACCGGTCGAGGATGTCGTCGGGGAGGATGGTCAGGCGTCCGCTGGTGACCGCCGGCGCGCCGGCGTCGCGGAGCTTGCGCACCACCTGCCGGCCCACGAGGCTCCGGTAGGGCGCGCCCGGGGCGAAGAGGTCACGGAGCTGCAGGGCTGCGATGCGCCCGTCGAGCCACCCGTAGTTGAAGACCACGAGATACGGATAGGCCGAGCCCGCGCCCGTGGTCTCCGTGATCTCCAGGTGCAGGCTGATGAGGCGCCACGGGTCGTAGAAGGTGACGCGCGGGATCGCGACGTACGCGGCCGGCTGCACCTGGGGCGGCCCGCCCTCGGCCGGTGCCGCGAACAGCCGCGTCCAGAGGCGCAGCTCGTTGTGCACCCACTCGTCCACCGCCCGGTTCACCGCGCGCGCCAGCGGCGTGCGGGCGGTGAACTGCGGGTAGCGCACCGACACCTCGTAGGCCCCGGGCCGGGCGGCGTGGAGCGTCCGGTAGGTGGTCGCTGCGCCCGCCGGAGCCGCCAGCAGCACCACGAGCGCGGTGGCCAGCACGCTGGGCATGGGCACCTCCACAGCGGCCGATCGCGGCCGATGTCGCGCACGGGATTCGACGGGCGGCCCTCGAACCCTGGCGCCCGGCGCGCCCCGCGCGCCCCCTGCGGTTGCTGCCCGCCCGGGGCGCGTGCTAGACTGCCCTACGCATCCGGGGTGATGCACACCGCGAGGGCCGCACCGGGGGGAGCATGTCCACCGACGCCCAGACGTTCGTCAAGGAGATCCCCAGCAAGACCGAGGCGTTCGCCGAGTGGTACACGGCCGTCTGCCTGAAGGCCGAACTGGCCGACTACTCGCCAGTGCGCGGGTGCATGGTGATCCGACCGTACGGCTACGCGCTGTGGGAGGGCATCCAGCGCTGGCTCGACGAGCGCTTCAAGGCCACCGGCCACCAGAACGCCTACTTCCCCCTGTTCGTGCCCGAGTCGCTGCTCAAGAAGGAAGCCGAGCACGTCGAGGGGTTCGCCCCGCAGGTGGCGTGGGTCACCCACGGGGGCGAGGAGCCCCTGGCCGAGCGTCTGGCGGTGCGCCCCACGTCGGAAGCCATCATCATGCCCATGTACGCCAAGTGGATCCAGTCCTACCGCGACCTGCCGGTGCTGCTGCTGCAGTGGAACAGCGTGGTGCGGTGGGAGAAGGCCACGCGTCTGTTCCTGCGGACCGCCGAGTTCCTCTGGCACGAGGGGCACACCGCCCACGCCACAGGGGAGGAGGCCGACCAGGAGTGCCGCACGATCCTGGAGATCTACCGGCAGCTCCTCGAGGACGTGCTGGCCATTCCCGTGGTGGTGGGCAAGAAGCCGCCCTCGGAGAAGTTCGCCGGCGCGGACTGGACCTACACCCTCGAGGCGCTCATGCCCGACCGGCAGGCGATCCAGGCCGGCACGAGCCACTTCCTCGGGCAGAACTTCGCCCGCGCGTTCGGCGTGAAGTTCCTCGACCGGGACAACACCGAGAAGTACGTGTGGACCACGTCGTGGGCGGTGACGACACGCCTGCTCGGCACGCTGGTCATGGCCCACGGGGACGACCGGGGCCTGGCGCTGCCGCCGCGGATCGCCCCGCTCCAGGTGGTGGTGGTGCCCATCCCGGGCAAGGAGGGCGACAGGGTACTGGCGGCCGCCCGACAGGTCACCGAACGCCTGCGCGCCGTCGCCAGGGTGCGGCTCGACGACCGGGACGAATACACCCCGGGCTGGAAGTTCAACGACTGGGAGATGCGCGGGGTGCCGCTGCGCGTGGAACTGGGGCCCCGTGACCTGGCCGCCGGCCAGGTCACCCTGGTGCAGCGCACCGCGCCGGGCCGCACCGCCGTGCCCCTGGACGGGCTGGAAGCCGCCGTGCAGGCGGCCCTCGAGGAGGTCCAGCGAGCCTACTACGCCCGAGCCCGGGCCTTCCTCGACGCGCACGTCGTCGAGGCCGACACGCTGCAGGCACTGGAGGCGGCGATCCGGGAGCGGCGCGGCTTCGTGAAGGTCGGCTGGTGTCAGGACCAGGCGTGCGAGGACGCCGTACGCGAGCGCACGGGCGCCTCCCCGCGCGTCATTCCGCTGGACGACCGCCCGCGCGGTGCGTGCGTGGTGTGCGGGCGGCCGTCTGGGGCGACGGTGTACTACGCGCGGGCCTATTGAGGGGACCCCGCGATGAGCGCGTCGTGGCTGCGGCGCACGTTCCCCCGGGCCAGCGGGCCGCCCGGGGGTAGGCCCGTGGCGCCGCCCGAGCGGCTGGGGGAGCGCGCGGCGCAGGCCGAGAAACTCTGGTACCTGCAGCGCATCAACCTCTTCGCCGACATGACCGCCGACGACATGCGCCGCCTGGCGGAGCGCACCCAGATGCGGCGGTACGCGCGCGGTCAGGTGATTGCCCACCCCGACGATCCGCCCGACACCATCTACCTCATCAAGGAAGGTCGCGTGAAGCTCTGTCGGTACTCGCCCGCGGGCCGCGTGCAGATCCTGGCTCTGCTCGAACGGGGTGACATCTTCGGGGAACGGGCGCTGGTGGGCGCGCCCCCCGAGGTGCACTGCGAGGCGTTCGAGGACACGCTGGTCTGCGTCCTGCGCCGTGAGGACTTCGAGGACCTGGTGCGCCGCAAGCCCGAGCTGGCGTTGCGCGTCGTGCGCGTCCTGGCGGAGCGGCTGCGCGACGCCGAAGAGACCATCGAGCGGCTGGCGCTCCACGACGTGCCGGCCCGGGTGGCCGCGCTGCTCGTACGCCTGGCCGAGGCCTACGGCGAGCCACACGGGACCGGGCGGCGGCTGGCGCTGCGGGTCACCCACCAGGACCTGGCCGGAATGGTCGGGGCCACCCGCGAGACCGTCACGCTGACGCTCACCCGCTTTCGTGACGAGGGGCTCATCGCCGTCGAGGACCGGCACATCGTCGTCCGGGACCTCGCCGCCCTGGCCGTGCGCGGCGTGCGCACCGCCTCCGACGGCTGAGGTGCGGCCAGGCTACCGCTGGAGGCTCAGCAGGTACGCCAGCAGGTCGTTGACGTCGCGCTCGGAGAGCTTGAACTGCTTGGCGCTGGGCATGCGCGAGGGATTCTCGAAGCCCGGCACGATGTAGGCCTGGGGATCTTCGAGCGACTCGCGGAGGTAGGCCACGATCCCCGGCCAGGTCCGGCCGGGGCGGTCGCGGGCCAGGTCCAGGCGTGCGACGTTGGTAAGGTCGGGCGCCACCTGACCGCCCACGCCGTTGATCGTGTGGCAGCCGTTGCACCCCATCTGCCCGAACAGCTCGGCGCCCCGCTGGGGGTTCCCGCGGACTTCCGAGCCGTCGGCTCCCCGGAACACGGGTGGCTGGCGGCTGCAGGCAGCGGCCAGGAGCGCGACGACAAGGAGGACGGCGACGGGAGCGCTCCCAGGCATCACTCCCGCCGCCGTCTCCCGGGTGCGGGCGCCCGCCCCGCCGCGGGCGTCTGCCGTGCGAACTGGCCGCACGCCACTGTCCCCCCCGGCGCGCGTGCGGCGCACGAACCCTAGCTGCCGCACCGCGGCGCGGCGGTCGGCATGAAGGCGGTGTCGGTCGTCCCGGGCCTGACGTCGCCCCAGGGCATCTTGAAGCCCGGGCCCACCGCCATGTGCTTCAGCCAGTAGCCCGGCTCGCCGGCCTTGGCGCCGCCGTGCCCGGCGTCCCAGGCGGCGACCTTGGCCGTGCGGTGGAAGTGCGTGAAGCCCTTGCCGGCCAGCGCCTCGATCCGCTGCTGGTCCTCGGCGCACCAGCGGCCGCGGACACCGAACCCCACGTAGATCACCCGGGTGGCCTCGGCGTAGGGCTTGTCCAGGTGGATGAACGTCACGCTCCGGTCGTCGCCCACCGCCCAGATGTGGTCGGGCGCGTCGGTCTCGAACGGGCTCTTGTACGAGAGCTGCTCGGCCAGCTGCTTGCCCATCTGCTGGGCGAAGGTGTCGCTGAGCTTCGCCTGCTGGGCGCCGGCGCGGTAGCCGGCGCCGAACGCCACCAGCACCAGCACCAGCGCCACGGCCAGGCCCACCAGCATCGTGCGTGCGGTCCGCATGGTCCATTCCCCCCTCGTCCGGAGCTTGTCGCGCCCTGCCTGGAGGTTCCGCGTGCCTCCGACGGGTACGCGTATCTCCCAGGATACGCGGGAGGTCGGGGTGCGCTGTGAGCCTCCTTACAAAATCGAGGCGCGGCGGCGGTATAGAATCGGCCTCGGGCGGTGGGGTCGCAGGATGCGGTCGGCAGGGTGCGGTGAGCAGCCGGTCGCGGCATGACGACGCGACCTGGGGGGTGAGGGCGATGGAGGCGCGCCTGCGAGACGGGCCACAGCCGTCCCTACGGCCGCAACCCCTACGTCGGCTACGACGACATCAACGCCTCCCCGTTCCTGTACACGGGGCCGGCCGATCGGCGCCTGCGGCCCATGGAGCGCGTCGTGACCGTTTCGCTGGGCGGCGAGGACGCCGCGTATCCGTTCAGCGCCCTGGCCACCGTGGGCGTGGTCCACGATGTCGTGGGCGGCGTGCCCATCGTCGTCTTCTACCAGAAGGGCACGGCCTCGGCGCTGGACGCCGGCGACATCGCCGCCGGGCGCGACGTCGGTGCCGCGGCGGTGTTCTCGCCCGTGCTCGACGGCCGCCGGCTCACGTTCGCGGCGCGGGGCGGACAGTTCGTGGATGCGGCCACCCGCAGCACCTGGAACATCCTCGGCCAGGCCACGGGCGGGCCCCTGGCGGGGCGGCGGCTGGCGCCCGTACCCCACGGCAACCATTTCTGGTTCTCGTGGGCGTCCTACCGGCCGCGGACACGCATCTGGACGCCATAGGCGGTCCGTGCGCCGCGCGCCGCACGCGCCGACCCGCCTCGGGCATCGCCGGCCGCGACCGTGGTGCAGCCGGTGCGGTTCGGCATGAGACCGCTACGGGTCCCTTCAGGCGTCCGCAGGTGGGTGTGGCGTTGCGTGCTGGCGCTCGTCGGCGCCGCGTGGGTGGTCGGCGCGGGGCTCGGGGGCGTGGCACCGCGCACGGCGTCGTTCGTCACGGGCGTCGCCCAGGCGCACCGCCTGGGCAGGCCTGTGCCCGACGTCACGGTGTTGCCGCAGCCCACCGAGCAGATCACCTGGCTCCTCTCGGTGCGCCTCGTCGACGACGACTCCCGCGAGCCCGTACGCGGAGCTACGGTGCGCGTGGTGCCGTCCATGGCCGAGCCGCACCGCATGGTCCTGCCGGCCGTGACCCTCGAGGAGTCGCCGTTCGTACCCGGGCTGTACAGCGGCGCGGTTACGTTCCTGCACCCCGCCCGGTGGACGCTCACGGTGGAAGTCTTTGGACCGGTGACTCCCGTGCGCAAGGTCCTGGACGTCGACGTGACCCCTCCAGCCCGCAGCGGGCCTGGCACTCCTGGGCGCGTCGCCAGTGTAGCGACCACCATCACCGGCCTCCGGCTCGGCGCGCGGGAGTGGCTCGGCCTGGCGGTGCTCGCGACGCACCTGGCGGTCGGGACTACCTGGGTCGCCGGCCTCGCGCTGGCGGCGGCACGGCCGCCACGAGCCGCCGGGCTCCGGCGGCTGGTTGCGCTCTCGTGGGCTGCGGCCGCGGTGATGATGGCGACGGGCGTCTACAACTCGCTCTACGGCATGCCGGTGCAGGTCGAGTGGTTCCGGGGCGGGGTCGGGGCGCACGTCGCCGCCTTCGCCCGGGTGCCGTTCGGGCCGAGCTACGGCCTGCTGCTGCTGGCCAAGCACGCGCTGATCGCCGCGCTGCTCGGTGTCCTCGCCGTGCTCACCGTGCTGGCGCGCCACCCCGCACCGGCAGGTCGCACGGCGCGCTGGGTGCGCGTTGCCGCGGGCCTGGGTGCGGTCGTGCTGCTCTTGAGCGTGGGGCTAGGGTATCTCCACCGGCTGATCGCGCACTTCTAGGAGCGGTGCCCGGGCGATCTCGGCGGGCGGGATCACCGGTCGATGCTCTGTGGTCTCACGCGAAACATCCGAGGACCTGTCCGGACGATCCACGTGGCGAACGCCCGCACCTGGTTTCTCAACGCGTCACGGCCGTCCATGGCCTCCCCGGCCGCAGCATGGCGCACGCGTCGTGGCGTCGCGACGGCAGGAACCGCCTCGGCCCCCGAGAACTGTGAGAACGATGCGGCATCTGCACCTGCAGCGTCCGCTCGTCTTCATCGACCTGGAGACCACCGGCATCTCGCCCACGGCCGACCGGATCGTCGAGATCGCCATGATCAAAGTGCACCCCGACGGCCGGCGCGAGACCTACCTGCGCCGCGTCAACCCCGGCGTGCCCATCCCGCCGGAGTCCACGCGCTTCCACGGCATCACCGACGCCGACGTGGCCGGCGCGCCGTCGTTCGCGGAGATCGCCGCCGAGGTGCTGGCGTTCATCGGCGACGGCGACCTCGCGGGGTTCAACATCCAGCGGTTCGACCTGCCCCTGCTGCGCCGCGAGCTGTCGGCGGCCGGCTGCCGGCTCGACATGGACGGCCGCGCCGTGGTGGACGCGCAGATCATCTACCACCGCAGGGTGCCACGCGACCTCGCCGCCGCCTACCAGTACTACTGCGGGAAGGACCTGACCCAGGCCCACAGCGCGGGCGCCGACATCGCCGCCTGCGTGGAGGTCCTGGACGCGCAGCTCGCGGCCTACCCCGACCTGCCGCGTACCCCCCACGAGCTGGACGCGTACTTCACGCCGCGGGATCCCACCTGGATCGACCCGGAGGGCCGGTTCGTCTGGCAGGACGACGAGGCCGTGGTGAACTTTGGGCCCGAGGGGATCCGCGGCCGTCCGCTGCGGGAGGTGGCCAGGCGGGACCCCGGCTTCCTGCAGTGGATCCTGCGCAAGGACTTCCACCCCGAGGTCAAGCTGATCGTCCAGGACGCGCTGGCCGGACGGTTTCCGACGCGCCGCCGCGGGATCGGCGTGGCCCCTGTGGCCGGCGGGGCACCGGCATCCGGGCAGCCTCCATCTCCCGACGGATCGCCCGGGGGCGGAGAGGGCGGGTCGACCAGTCGGGCCACCCGGGGGCAGAGAGAGGGGCCGACCGTCGGGCCACCGGAGACGCCTTCCCCGGCTGGTGCGCCGGTGTCAGGACAGGCCCCTGACCGTCCGGCCGCCCGCACGCCCGCGACCGAGCGCGTGGTGACGGCCCTGCGCGCGGCGGGCATCGCCGCCAAGGTCCTGGAGTTCCCGCAAGGGACGCGCACCGCCCAGGAGGCCGCGGCGGCTGTCGGCACCAACGTGGCGCAGATCGTGAAGTCGCTGGTCTTCCTCGCCGACGGGCGGGGGGTGCTGGTGCTGGTCTCCGGGCGCAACCGCGTGGACCCCGGGCGGCTGGCCAGGGTGCTGGGGGCGACGCGGGTCGAGCGCGCCGATGCCGACCGTGTGCGCGCCCTCACCGGCTTCGCCATCGGCGGGGTGCCACCGGTGGGCCACGCCACGCCGCTGGAGGTCGTGGTCGACGAGGACCTGCTCGCGTACGACGTCGTGTACGCGTCAGCCGGCACGCCCACGGCGGTGTTCGCGGTGTCGCCCGCCGACCTGGTGCGCGCCACGGGTGGGCGGGTGGCGCCGGTGGGGCAGCCGCAGTAGGGCCTCTTCCGTCACTCGACGCTGCGGTGCAGGGCATCACCGCAGATCTCGCAGATCTTGTGGGGACGAGAGTGTATGCGCCGCGGGAAGGAATCCACCTCAGGCGACGTTGTGCCCATCAGCGGGTTGAAGGCAAGGTTGCGGTGCTGAGAGGTGATCGATGCGCCCGAAGAGCGCCGTGCGCGTTCGCACGATCCTGATCCCTGTGGTGGCGCTATCGTGCGTTGCGGCGCTTGGGGTGGCTGCGCCCGTTGGGATCGCGGCGCCGCCGGACACCCAGAGGGCGAGTGGCGTCCTTCTGAACCAGGCACCTTTGGGTCCATCCGGCACCCAGGCCTTCGCCCACGTCCAGCACCTGGCAGGGGTCATCGGCCCGCGGCCGGCTGGCACGCCTGGCGAACGCCAGGCAGTCGAGTACCTGGCGGCGACCCTGCGACAGTACGGGTACCCCGTCGAGCTCCACGCGTTCCAGTTTCCTTATTTCGAAGCGCGGCGGGTGGAGGTGCAGGTGGCGGGAGCGGCGCCCCGTCCGATCCCGGCGGAGGTGCTGGCGCTGTCGGCGGCGACCCCACCAGGCGGTGTCGAGGCCGACGTGCTCGTCGCGGGGCTGGGCCGGCCCGAGGACTACAACGGCCGGCGGGCCGACGGAGCGATCGTGCTGGTCGAGCGCGGCGTGATCACCTTCCGCGAGAAGGTCGCCCACGCGGCGGCCCGCGGCGCCGTGGCCGTCGTGGTCTACAACAACCGGCCGGGGGTCGTAGCGGGCACGCTGGGGCAGCGCGGGGAGCTTCCGGCGGTCGTCGTCTCGCAGGACGACGGCCGGGCGCTGGTCGAGACGGCGCGGCGCGGGGGCCTCCGGCTGCGCGTGGTGGTGGACGCGGTGCACGAGACCCGCACCGCCGCCAACGTCGTGGCCACCAAACGCGGGACGACGCGGGCCGACGAGATCGTGGTGGTCGGCGCGCACCTCGACTCGGTGCCGGGCAGCCCGGGTGCCAACGACAACGCCTCGGGCGTGGCGGTAGTGCTCGAGGCGGCACGGGTGCTGGCGGACGTCCCGCTGGCCCGCACGGTGCAGTTCGTGCTGTTCTCAGCCGAAGAGCTCGGGCTGCACGGTTCGGCGGCCTTCGCGGGCGAGCGGCGTGCGGGCGTGGTGGCGATGATCAACCTCGACATGGTCGGCTGGGGCGACCGCCTGATGGTTGGGAACGCGTCGGGCCGTGACGAGGGACCCGTGGGCGTGGCGCTGGAGGTGGCGCGCCGGTTGGGTATCGAGGCCACCCGCTTCCGCGCGACGGCAAGCGACCACACGAGCTTCGAGCGAGCGGGCGTGCCCGCAGTCTTCCTGCATCGCGGGGTGGACCCCCACTACCACCGGCCGACCGATGTCCCGGCGAACATTGAGCCCCGCCACCTGGAGGAGGCCGCCCGGCTGGTGGTGGCGCTGGTGCAGGAGCTGGCGGGCGCGCGCAGCGCCGGACGGGCGCCCGCGCGCGCCCGCGGGTGACCGGCTACCACCAGGTGTGCCGATCAGGGTAGTACTCGGCCGGCGCCGTGGGGTGCTGTGCGCGAAACGCCCGGTAGGCGGCCAGCAGGCGCCGGTAGCGGGCGTCCGACGAGCGCAGGACCTTGTGGGGATAGGCGATCAAGAAGCGCTCGACCTTCCACATGTTGCGGCGGTTCAGGCGCCAGTCGTAGGTGCCCAGCGCGCGCAGGTCGACCAGGGCGTACCCCACGATGCGTCCGGTGAAGTCCACGTAGGGCGCGTAGTAGCTCCAGACCAAGTCGCGGATCGACCGGAACACCGGCCGTCGGCCGTGCAGCCCGGCGTCGCGCGAGCGCCCCACGGCACCCCAGCGTCCGCGGTGGCGGAAGACGAAGACCACGTGGTCGAGGTTGTCCTGCGACTCCAGGCTGAGCACGAGCGGCGGGTAGCCGTGCTGCTCCATGATGACGGTGGCGGCCAGTGCGGCCTCCAGACAGTGGGCCTCGCCGGCGGGCACCACCTCGCGGAACGACCGCAGCGTGACCCCGACGCACCGGTGGCAGTAGCGCAGGGACCGCAGCCACTGCTGGACCTGCCGCGGGGTGCGGTGGGCCTCGATGATCGCCCGTTCCTGCCGGGTGAAGGCCTCAGGGGGCGGGGGTCCGGGTGACCAGGGCACGGTACGGCGATCAGCCAACGGCGAGGAGCAACAGACGACGTCCCAGGATGGAGTGCCGGACAGCGTCCCTCGGCATGTCGCGCCCGTAGGCGCTGCAGTCCACGGAGGCGACCCCGCGGCCGCAGAGGGTGTTCGGCGAACGCCGTGCCGTCCCTGCGTGGACGGTCGCGGCGCGCGCGGGGGGTGCGGATGACGGACCGCGCTGGGCACCCGTGGTGTTGCCCGTCGGGGGGTGGGATGGTACACTGGCCGTGACCAAGTGCATAGCAGACCTTCGGGGCAGGGTGAGCCGGGCGGCGTGCGCGCCCGGCAATTCCCGATCGGCGGTAGAGCCCGCGAGCCAGCCGCGCCGCGCAGGCGGTGCGGCGGCACGATCCGGTGAAACTCCGGGGCCGACGGTACAGTCCGGATGGGAGAAGGTCAACGCCCGCACCGGGCGGGGTGGTGGTTGGCGTCCCGCGCGGTGGGGCCGTGGTTTCCGCGCCCGGAGGTCTGCGACCCCGGGCGTGATTGTTCGATGGCCACGGTGGCGGACACGAGCGAGCGGACGGACGACCGCCGGTACATGGAGGAGGCGCTGGCCCTGGCCGCGCGCGCGGCGGGCCGGACGAGCCCCAACCCCATGGTGGGCGCGCTGGTGGTCGCCGGCGGCGAGGTCGTCGGCCGCGGCTTCCACGCCCGGGCGGGCGAGCCGCACGCGGAGGTGCTTGCGCTGCGCGAGGCCGGGATGCGGGCCCGCGGCGCCACGGTGTACGTGACCCTGGAGCCGTGCGCGCACCAGGGCCGGACCGGTCCATGCGCCGATGCGCTCGTCGCCGCCGGCGTGCGCCGGGTGGTGGTGGCGATGGTCGACCCCGACCCGCAGGTGCGCGGGCGGGGCCTGGCGCGCCTGCGTGCGGCCGGGGTCGAGGTCGACGTGGGGGTGCTCGAGGATCGCGCGCAACGGCTGAACGAAGCGTTCATCAAGCACCGCGTCACGGGCCTGCCCTTCGTCACGCTGAAGTGGGCGATGAGCCTGGACGGACGCATCGCCGGCGCCGGCGGCCGGCCGGTCGCCGTGACCGGTGAGGCGGCGCGGCGCTACGCCCATGAGCTCCGCAACACCCACGACGTGGTGCTGGTGGGCGTCGGGACGGTACTGGCCGACGACCCCCTGCTGACGTGCCGCCTGCCCGGCGGGCGCACCCCGATGCGCGTGGTAGTAGATTCGCATCTGCGCACGCCCCCCACGGCGCGCGTGGTCGCCACGGCCGGCGAGGCCCCCACGCTGGTGGCGACCACGACGGCGGCGTCCCCCACGCGCGTGGAGGCGCTGCGGCGCGCGGGCGTGGAAGTGCTGGTGCAGGAACACGCGGTCCCGCGCGTGGCGTTGCGGCCCCTGCTGGAGGACCTGGGGCGGCGCGGCGTGCTCAGCGTGCTGGTGGAGGGCGGGGCCACGGTGCACGCGGCGTTCCTGGCCGCGGGCCTGGCCGACAAGGTGATCGCGCTCGTAGCACCGGTGCTGATCGGGGAGCCGGGTGCGCCGGCCCCCGTGGCCGCGCTGCCGTCGGCAGGGACGGGTGCGGACGCCTGGGCACCGCGGCGGTTGCGCGACGTGCGGGTGCTCGCCGACCTGGGCGGGGACGTGGCCATCGAGGGATACCTGTCCGAGGGCCACGGCGCGGTGCAGCACGGCGATGCCGCCGCCGGGCGGACCGGCGGGGCAGCGTGATGTTCACCGGCATCGTCGAGGCGCTCGGCGAGGTGGTGGGCGTCGACCGTCCGGGAGCGCGCGGGGCGCGGGGTGCAGACGCCGCGACGCACGGGTTCGCCGCGGGCACGGTGGACGATGACGAGGCGGGCGCCCGCCTGCGGGTCCGGGCCGGTGTGGTGCTGGACGGTGTGCGGCCGGGCGATTCGATCGCGGTCGACGGCGTCTGCCTGACCGTCACGCGCCTGGACGGTGATGTCTTCACCGCCGACCTGACGGCCGAGACGCTGCGCCGCACGACCCTGGGGCGTCTGCGGCCCGGCGACCTGGTGAACCTGGAGCGCCCGCTGCGCGCCGATCAGCGGCTGGGCGGGCACTTTGTGCAGGGTCACGTGGACGGGGTCGGGATCGTGGTCGCGGTGCGGCCGGAGGGCACGGGTGCCTGGATGGAGATCACCCCGCCGCCGGCGCTGCTGCCCTACATCGTCGAGAAGGGGGCGATCGCCGTCGACGGCGTAAGCCTGACGGTCGCGGCGCTGCCGGCGCCCGACCGCTTCGCGGTGGCCCTGATCCCGCACACGCTGGCGGTGACGACGCTGGGCCGCCGGCGGCCGGGTGATCCGGTGAACCTGGAGGTCGACATCCTGGCCAAGTACGTGCAGCGGTTGCTGGAAGGAGCGCGCCAGCCATGAGTGAAGCAGCGGAGGTCGCCGCGCGGCCGTTCGCGACCGTCGAGGAGGCCGTGGACGAGATCCGCGCGGGACGGATGCTCATCGTCGTGGACGACGAGGACCGTGAGAACGAGGGCGATCTGGTGATGGCGGCGCAGTTCGCCACACCCGAGGCGATCAACTTCATGATCACCCATGCCCGGGGGCTGGTCTTCGTGCCGATGACCGCCGAGCGGTGTCAGCAGTTGCAGTTGCCGCCCATGGTGACCCAGAACACGTCGCTGTTCGGCACGGCGTTCACGGTCTCGGTGGATGCACGCGCTGCCACGACGGGTGTCTCGGCCCACGAGCGGGCGATGACCGTGCGCTTACTGGCGGATCCCGCCACGCGGCCCGACGACCTGGTGCGGCCCGGCCACGTCTTCCCCGTGACCGCCGCGCCGGGGGGCGTGCTCCAGCGGGCCGGCCACACCGAAGCGATCGTGGACCTGACCCGCCTGGCCGGCCTGCACCCCGTGGGCGTGGCGTGCGAGATCGTCCGCGACGACGGCGCCATGGCACGCCTGCCGGACCTGCAGCAGTTCGCGGCACGCTGGGGGCTCAAGATCCTCCTGCTGCGGGACCTGATCGCCCACCGCCTGCGCACCGACCGGTTCGTGCGGCGGGAAGGGGCCACCCGGCTCCCCACCCTCTTCGGCGAGTTCACCGCCATCGTCTACGACAACCTGCTGGACGGCTCCGAGCACCTCGCGCTGGTCAAGGGAACCGTGGACGACGGCGCACCCGTGCTGGTGCGGATGCACTCCGAGTGCCTCACCGGTGAGGTGTTCGGGTCGTTGCGCTGCGACTGTCGCGAGCAGCTCCACGCGGCCCTGCGCGCCGTGGCCCGCGAGGGACGCGGGGCCATCGTGTACATCCGCCAGGAGGGCCGCGGCATCGGGCTCGGCAACAAGATCCGCGCCTACGCGCTCCAGGACGAAGGGCGCGACACGGTCGAGGCCAACGAGCTGCTGGGGTTCCCGCCCGACCCGCGGGACTACGGCGTCGGGGCCCAGATCCTGGTGGACCTGGGCGTGCGGCAGGTCCGGTTGCTGACCAACAACCCGCAGAAGCGCGCCGGGCTGGAGGGCTACGGGCTGCAGATCGTCGAGCGCGTGCCCCTGGAAGTGCCGCCGACGCGCGAGAACTACGCGTACCTGAAGGCCAAGCGCCACCGGCTGGGCCACCTGTTGAGCGTCGAGTAGCCGGCTGGGAGCAGTGTAGGAGCATCCGGCCCTACACGACGACGGGTCGGGGAGCCCGCACGGCGGTCACGAAGGGGTTCGTGGAGCGACGGTGAGCCAGGTCTACGACGGCAGCGACGACGCCACCGGCCTGCGGTTCGCCGTGGCGGTGAGCCGCTACAACGAGGCGATCACCGCGCGCCTGCTGGCCTCGTGTCGGCAGACGCTGGAGGCGCGGGGCGCTGCGGCCGTCGACGTGGCGTGGGTGCCGGGCGCGCTGGAGTTGCCGCTGGCCGCGCGGCGCCTGGCCGCCACCGGCCGCTACGACGCCGTGATCGCGCTGGGGTGCGTCATCAAGGGCGAGACGCTCCACTTCGACCTGGTGGCCCGCGAGGCGGCGGCAGGCTTGAGCCGGGTCGCGCTGGAAGAGGGCGTGCCGGTGATCAACGAGGTGCTGGCGGTCTACGACCCGGCCCAGGCCCATGAGCGGGCCGGCGGCCGGCTGGACCGCGGCGTCGAAGCAGCGGTGGCGGCGATTCGCATGGCGACGCTGCTCCGGGCGCTGCCCGGGGCGCGGCGACACCCCTCGGAGCGCCGCCGGGCGCCGAGCGGGGAGCACACGCCAGGGCGCGGGCGTCGGCGGTGATCGCCGAGACCGACGTCACGGTGTTCCTCGGCGGCCGCGTGCACGCCGACGCAGGCCCGCGGCCGGTCGCAGACGGACTCGCCGTGGCCTGCGGGCGGGTGCTCGCCGTCGGCGCTGCCGACGACCTGTGCGATGCGTTTCCCCGGGCCCGTCGCGTGGACCTGGGCGGGCGGCCGGTGTTCCCCGGGCTTGTCGACGCCCACGTGCACCTCGTCGCCTACGGCCTGGGGCTGCTGCACGTCGACCTGCGCGGGACACGCTCCATCGCCGAGGCGGCCCGGCGCCTGGCCGAAGCTGCCGCCCGCCGGCCGCAGGACGCCTGGGTGCTGGGGCGGGGGTGGGACAAGAACACCTGGGTCGACGACCGCTTCCCCACACGCGCCGACCTCGACGCGGTGTTGCCGGACCGACCGGCGGCGTGCACGAGCAAAGATGGGCACCTGCTCTGGGTGAACACGGCGGCCCTCCGCCTGGCGGGCATCACCCGTGCGACGCCCGACCCGCCCGGCGGCGCCATCGGCCGTGGGCCCGACGGCGAACCCGACGGACTGTTGAAGGAAGAGGCCAGGGCGCTCGTGCGGCACGCGATCCCCGCGCCCTCGGCTGCCATGCGCGAGGAGGCGGTCCGGGCGGCGACGGCCGAGTTCCACCGGTTGGGACTCACGGGCGTACACGCCTTCACCGGGGGCGGCGACGAGGGGGCCGAGCAGTTCGCGGCGCTGCAGGCGCTGTGGGCACGTGGCGAGCTGACCCTGCGCACCGTGGCGACGCTCCCCGACCACCTGCTGGACGCTGCGGCGGCGGTGGGGCTGCGCGCCGGGTTTGGCGACGCGATGCTGCGCCTGGGGCCGGTGAAGATCTTCGCCGACGGCACGCTGGGCGCGCAGACCGCGTGGATGCTGGAGCCGTTCGACGGGCAGCCGCAGAACACGGGCATCGCCGTGCGCACGCCCGAGGAGATCGACGGGCTCGTACGGCGCGCGGTCGCCGCGGGGCTGGCCACGGCGATCCACGCCATTGGTGACCGCGCCAACCGGACGGTGCTGGACGTGCTGGAACGGTACGCGGCGGCCTCCGCGCGCGCGGGGCTATGCCACCGCATCGAGCACGTGCAGCTGCTCCACCGCGACGACCTGCCACGCCTGGGCCGCCTGGGAGTGGTGGCGTCGATGCAGCCCGTCCATGCCACGGCCGACCGCGACGTCGCCGAGCGGTACTGGGGGCGCCGCGCGCGCTGGGCCTACGCCTGGCAGTCGCTGCGCCAGACCGGCGCGGTGCTGGCCTTCGGCTCGGACGCGCCCGTCGAGACGCCCGACCCCTGGCGCGGCCTCTACGCGGCGGTGACGCGCCGGCGGGAGGACGAGCCGCAGGCGCCGGCGTGGTACCCCGACGAATGCCTGACGCTGGAGCAGGCGCTACAGGCCTACACCCAGGGTCCGGCGTACGCCGCGCGTGCCGAGCAGGAGTGGGGGCGGCTCGCGCCAGGCTACGTGGCCGACTTCATCGTGCTGGACCGCGATCCGTACGCGGGCCAGCCCGAAGGCCTCCTCCAGGTGCAGGTGCTGGCTACCGTGGTGGACGGCCGGGTCCGTTACGCCGCGGGACCGCTGGCGGGGTTGGCGGCGGCGCCGGGCGTGGGCGCGGGGACACCGGGCTGATGAGCCGGGTCGTCGGCGAGGCCGAGCGGAGAGATCGTGGCAGGAAGGCACAGGGTGCGTGAGTCGCGAGACTCGAGCATGGAGGTGGCGCGTGAAGGACACCGTGCTCCTGGAGGAGCTCTCGTGGCCCGAGGTCGAGGAGGCGCTGGCGCGCGGCGTGCGGACGGTGGTGATCGTGACGGCCTCCACCGAGCAACACGGGCCGCACCTGCCGCTGCTGACCGACGCGGCCATCGGCCAGGCCGTGGGCGAGCGGCTGGCCAGGCGGCTTGGCGCGTTGCTGGCCCCGGTGATCCGCCCGGCCTGTTCGGACCACCACCTGGCCTTCCCCGGGAGCCTCTCGATCCCGCAGGAGGTGTTCATCCAGACGGTGGCGGCCTACGTGCGCTCCCTGGTGCCCCACGGGTTCGACACCTTCGTGCTGCTGTCGTCCCACGGCGGCAACTTCGGGCCCCTGGAGATCGCGGCGCGCCGTCTGCGGGAGGAGTATGCGCAGACCCGGGTGCGCATCGTGGACGTGGCCGGGCGCAGGGCCCTGATGGAGATGATGCGCGTGATGGTGGAGACCGCGGCGGCGCTGGGCGCGCCGCAGGACGTCGACGCGATCCACGCCGACGCCTGTGAGACCTCCATCATGATGGCGCTGCATCCCCACCTGGTGGACGCGGCGCAGCGCGACAAAGGCTACCTGGGCCGGATCGATCCTGACGAGCTGTTCCGCCGCGGGCTGCGGGCGATCACGCCCAACGGCATCCTGGGCGACGCGAGGCACGCCAGCCCGCAGATCGGCACCGCCGTGCTGGACCGCCTCGTGGACCACCTGGCCGCCGCGGTGCAGCGACAACTCGAGGCGTGACGGCCGGCACCACTGCGCTCAGGCGTCTCGAGGCGCAATGCGCGGCCCCGGGATGCCGGGCCGTGGCTGGCGACGCGTGTGGCGGACGCGCGCTAGCGGTGTAGCGGCTGCGGCAGTTCGTCGTCGGGCGTCTCGAAGCGCGTACCCCGCGGGATCGCCCGGTGCCCGCAGATCGGGCACTCGTACCAGACGTAGTCCGGCATGTGCAGGAAGTAGCGCAGGTCCATCACCGTCTCACAGTTCGGGCAGGTCAGCTCCTGCGGAGGCATAACGAGCCCTCCCTGACTCCCCGCGGCTCCGGTTCGCGGGTCGGGGGGCCGGCTCCTGCCTGCCCCGGACCGCCGACGGGCGCGGCGGTCCGGCCGGGCGGCCCGAGGGGACCGGGGCGGCCCGGCCGCGCGCGGGCCCACCCAACGCAGGCGCGCCCGCCCGGTGCCCGTCGTGGACCGTGCGGCTGCGGCGCGCTACACGACCGGGACCGTCAGCGTGTTCTCATCCACTCCTGGGCGGCGGCGTAGTAGCGGGCCACCTCGTCCCAGTTGACGACGTTCCACCAGGCCTGCAGGTAGTCGGCCCGCCGGTTCTGGTACTTGAGGTAGTAGGCGTGCTCCCAGACGTCCACGCCCAGCACCGGCGCCAGGCCCTCCATGATGGGCGTGTCCTGGTTCGGGGTGCTGGTGACTGCGAGCTTTCCATCCCGCCCCAGCACCACCCAGGCCCAGCCGCTCCCAAACCGGCCCAGGCCCGCGGCGTTCACCGCTTCCTTCATCTTGTCGACCGAGCCGAACGCCGCGTCGATGGCGCTGGCCAGCGCCCCCGAGGGCGCAGCCGGCCCGCCGGGCTTCATGATCTCCCAGAAGAGGGTGTGGTTGTAGTGGCCGCCGCCGTTGTTGCGCACGGCGGTGCGGATGCTCTCGGGCACTGCCTGCAGGTTGGCCAGCAGCTCCTCGATGGGCTTGCTGGCAAGCTCGGGCGCGCTCTCGAGCGCCTTGTTCAGGTTGGCCACGTACGTCCCGTGGTGCTTGTCGTGGTGGATCCGCATCGTCATCTCGTCGATGTGCGGCTCGAGGGCGTTGTACGGGTACGGCAACGGGGGCAGTTCGAACGGCATGGGCTCCTCCTCCTTGGCGCGCGTCACGTCCCTGGCGTCCTGCCAGGCTCCAGACCATCCACACAGGGAACGCTTACAAATTCGCGACCGAATGGACGCGTCCCTGCTGCCCTGCGCGGGCCACGATCGTCCCGGGCGCTGGCTGCGAGCCACACCCACGCGGGGTGCACCACGTGACGGTGGTGCGCCGCAGCCCCTCGAGCCCCGAGGCCGAGCGCGCGCAGCACACTGTCTGGCGCGCGTCGCCGCGCCCGATCCTGACGCCTCGAGGCCCGAGCCTGAGCGCGCGGCCCACCGCCCTGGTGCAGGCCGCCGATCGCCTGCTGGCGGTCCCCTCGAGGGCGGGGACTAAACGCAGGCGGGGGCGCGGGATGTTACAGTAGTGGACGAGGGATGCGGATGCAGGCCGAGGACGAGCGGCTGCTGGAGGCGTTTCGGCGCGGTGAGGAGAGCGCGTTCACCGCGCTCGTCATCAAGTACCGCGAGGCGGTCTACCGACTGGCCCGGCGCATGCTGGGCAACCACGAAGACGCCGCGGACGCCACCCAGGAGGTGTTCATCCGCGCCTTCCGGGCGCTGGCGCGCTTCGACGGCCGGTCGAAGCTGTCCACCTGGCTGTACCGCGTCACCGTCAACCTGTGCCTGGACGTGCGGGCGCGCGTGGCGCGCGCGCCGCTGCTCGACGACGACGGTCCCACGACGGCGGCCGCGGCGGAGGCCGATCTCGAGGAGGAAGCGGCCGCGCGCGAGACGGGCCGGCTGGTGTGCCGCGCGATCGCGGCGCTGCCGCCGCGGCAACGCGCCATGGTGACCCTGCGGGTGTACCACGACCTGCCCTACCAGGAGATCGCCCGCATCATGGGCTGCTCGGAGGGCACGGTCAAGGCCACGATGTTCGCGGCGCTGCGCAAGCTGCGCCGGGCGCTGGACGCGCAGGGGGTGCGGGTGTGAGCCTGTCCTGTCGCGAGGCGCTGGAGCGGGCCACGGAGCTGGCGACGGGCTCGATGCCGCCCGATGCGCGTGCCCCGGTGCTCGCGCACCTGGCGGCCTGCGCGGCGTGCCGCGACGAGGTGGCCGCGCTGGAAGCGACTGCCGCCCTCCTGCGTCGGCACGCGCCGGCGGCGCCGCCGGGGTTCTGGCCCGCGTTCATGCGGCAGCTGGACCGGCGGCTCGCGCGCGAGCGGCTGCCGGCGGGTGTGCGCCTGCGCCGCTGGCTGGCCGTCCCGCGCCGTGCGTGGGTGGCCACGGCCCTCGCGGTGGCCACGGCCGCCGGGCTGTGGCTCGCGGTGCACCCGGGCTCGCCGCCGGCCGATCCTGATCTGGCGCGAGCGAGGGTCCTGGTGACCGAGGCGATGACCACCACGCTGCCCGCCCTGAACGAGACGCTCGACCTCTGGCGGGTGGGGCTCACCGAACCAGACGTGGTGTTCACCCGCAGCGGCCGGTAGGGGCGGAGCCGGGCGATGGTGCGCGACGTGGGCGCTGCGGCCACCCGCAGGGGCGGCGACGACGGGGCCGTGCGTGGGCCTGTCCGAACGTCTGCGGCACAGCGAGTCGGCCTCCGGACGGCACCTGCCCCCAGGGCGGCCGTGCGTCTTGCAGCGGCAGCGCTCGTCGTACTGGTCGCGCTCGCCCTGCCCGCGGTGGGCCAGGAGCCGCGCCCGGCCCCCCCGCGGCCCGAGCGCATCATCGAGGCCCTGCTCATCTGGCGCCTGGTGGACGAGCTCGACCTCACCGAGGCCCAGATCGCCCGGATCTTCCCGCGCGTGCGGGCGTTGAAGGAGATCCGCCTGGAGATGGGGCGGCGTATCCGCCCGCTCGTGAAGGAGCTCCGCCAGCTGCTGGCCGCACAGCCGCGCGACGAGGAGCTGATACGCCTGCGGATGGCCGAGCTGAACCAGCTGCGGGCCGACATGGAACGACGACGGCGCGAGCAGCTGGCGGGGATCGCCGAGGCGTTGACACCGTCCCAGCAGGCCCGCTTCGTCCTCATCCAGGAGACGTTCGAGATCGAGACCCTGCGGCTGCTGGACGCTGCCCGCCGGCTGGCCGAGGAGCAGGGCCGGCGGTAGTCCCGCTGGTCCCGGTGGCGCCCCGGAGGGCTGCGCCGGCTGGCGGGTTCGTCCGGGCAGTCCCGGCCCCGTCGCCCCGAGGTCCCCACCGTCCCGGCCCCAGGAACCTTCCCGGTCCCGGTGGGTTCCCCGATCCCACAGGAGACGCCGCCTGCCGCGGTGTAGTCACCCTGCGCGATGGAACGTCTCGTCTCGCGCGTCGATGTGCGCAGCCCGGACTTCGAGGCCAACCGCCGACACCACGAAGCGCTGGTCGCGCAGCTGCGCGAACGCCTGGCGCTGGTGCGCCAGGGTGGGGGCGAACGCGCGCGGCGCCGGCAGCGCGAGCTGGGCAAGCTGCCCGTGCGCGAGCGGATCGACCTGCTGCTGGATCCCGGTTCGCCCTTTCTCGAGCTGTCCCCGCTGGCCGCCTGGGACATGTACGACAACGAGGCGCCGGCCGCCGGGATCGTGACGGGCATCGGGCGGGTCGCGGGCCAGGAGGTCATGATCGTGGCCAACGACGCCACGGTGAAGGGCGGCACCTACTACCCGATGACGGTGAAGAAGCACGTCCGGGCCCAGGAGATCGCCCTGGCCAACCGCCTGCCCTGCGTCTACCTGGTGGACTCCGGCGGAGCGTTCCTCCCCCTGCAGGCCGAGGTGTTCCCCGACCGCGAGCACTTCGGGCGCATCTTCTACAACCAGGCGCGGCTGTCGGCTGCCGGCATCGCGCAGATCGCGGCGGTGATGGGGTCGTGCACCGCGGGCGGGGCCTACGTCCCGGCCATGAGCGACGAAGCCGTGATCGTCAGGGGCACGGGGACCATCTTCCTGGCGGGCCCGCCCCTGGTGCGGGCCGCCACCGGCGAGGACGTCACGGCCGAGGAGCTGGGCGGTGCCGACGTGCACGCGCGGCGCTCGGGCGTGGTGGACCACTACGCTACCGACGACCGTGACGCCCTGCGCATCGTGCGCCACATCGTGAGCACGCTGAACCGCCGGAAGACCCCCGAGGTGGACGTGACCGCGCCCGAACCTCCCGCCTACGATCCCCAGGAGCTTTACGGGATCGTCCCCGCCGACCTGCGCCGGCCCTACGACGTGCGCGAGGTGATCGCGCGCATCACCGACGGCAGTCGGTTCCACGAGTTCAAGGCCCTGTACGGGACGACGCTGGTCTGCGGCTTCGCCCGCATCCACGGCGTGCTGGTGGGCATCGTCGCCAACAACGGCGTGCTCTTCGTGGACAGCGCCGAGAAGGGGGCGCACTTCATCGAGCTGTGCGGCCAGCGCCGCATCCCGCTGGTCTTCCTGCAGAACATCACCGGGTTCATCGTCGGACGCCAGTACGAGGCAGCCGGCATCGCCCGCGCCGGGGCCAAGATGGTGCACGCCGTGGCTACCTGCGGCGTGCCCCGGTTCACCGTGATCATCGGCGGGTCCTACGGCGCGGGCAACTACGCCATGTGCGGGCGGGCCTACGAGCCGCGCTTCCTCTTCATGTGGCCCAACGCGCGCATCAACGTCATGGGGCCCGAGCAGGCCGCGAGCGTCCTCGTGACCGTCAAGCGCGAGCAGCTGGCGCGGGAGGGCAAGACGCTGACGCCCGAGGAGGAAGAGGCCATCGCGCGGCCGATCCTCGAGCAGTACGAGCGGGAAGGCAGCCCGTACTACAGCACGGCGCGCCTGTGGGACGACGGCATCATCGACCCGGCCCAGACCCGCGATGTGCTGGGGCTGGCCATCTCGGCGGCCCTGAACGCGCCCATCGAGCCGGCGCGCCACGGCGTGTTCCGGATGTGAGCCGGTGAGCGACGTTCTGCGCCGTATGCGCCACGGCCCGGCCCTGCGCCTGGCCCTGACGCGTCCCGAGGTGCACAACGCGCTCGAGCCCCGGCTGATCGGGGCGCTGACCGAGGCGTTCGCCGCTGCCGCCGCCGATCCCGATGTCCGGTACGTCGTCCTGGCCGGCGAGGGCCCCTCGTTCTGTGCCGGCGCCGACCTGGCCTGGATGCGCGCGTCGCTGGCCCTTGCGCCCGACGAGAACCGTGCCGACGCGGCGCGGCTGGCGGCGCTCCTGGACGCTATCGTGGCCTGTCCGAAGCCCGTGATCGCCTCGGTGCACGGCGCGACGCTGGGCGGTGGAGTGGGCCTGCTGGCGGCCTGCGACCTCGCGGTGGCGACCCCGGAGGCCACCTTCGGCCTCACCGAGGTGCGCCTGGGGCTGGTGCCGGCCATGATCTTCCCGTTCCTGCTGCGCAAGGCCGTGCGCCACCTGGTGCTGCAGGCGGCGCTGACCGGTGAGCGGTTCGGGGCCGCCCATGCGCAGGCCATGGGGCTCGTCAACGCCGTGGCGGAGGACCGCGAGGCGGTGATCGCGCGCTGGGCGCAGGCGATCCTCGCAGCTGGCCCGCAGGCTCTGGGGGGCGTCAAGGCGCTGTTCGACACCGTGCCGCGCCTGTCGTGGGAGCAGGCGCGGGCGTACACGGTGGACCTCATCGCCCGCGTGCGCGCCGGGCCCGAAGCGCAGGAAGGCATGCGGGCGTTCCTCGAGCGCCGTCGGCCCGCATGGGCGCCCGGGGCGGCCGACCCCGGGCGGCCGGAACCCCGGTGAGGCTTTCGCGGGTGCTGATCGCCAACCGCGGCGAGATCGCCGTGCGCATCATCCGCGCCTGTCGCGAGCTGGGCATCGGCGCTGTGGCCGTCTACTCCGAGGCGGACGCCACTGCGCCACACGTGGCACTGGCCGACGAGGCGATCTGCATCGGCCCGGCCGAGCCCGCGCGCTCGTACCTGGACGGGGCGCGCCTCATCGACATCGCGCGGCGCGTCGGTGCCGACGCCATCCATCCGGGCTACGGGTTCCTGGCCGAAGACGCGGCGTTCGCGCGGGCCTGCGCGGACGCGGGCCTGGTCTTCATCGGGCCGCCGGCCGACGTGATCGCGCGTCTGGGCGACAAGACCGCCGCCCGGCGTCTGGCGGCCGAGGCGGGCGTGCCCGTGGTGCCGGGCGCGGAAGGCCTGGCGGACGACGGCGCGCTGCGCGAGGCCGCAGCGCGGCTGGGCTACCCGCTGCTGGTGAAGGCCGCTGCCGGTGGCGGCGGGCGTGGGATGCGCGTGGTGCGCCGGCCCGACGACCTGCCGGCTGCGGTGGCCTCCGCACGCCGGGAAGCGCGAGCGGCGTTTGGGGAGGACGCGATCTTCCTGGAACGGCTGCTGGAGCAGCCGCGCCACGTCGAGGTGCAGATCCTGGCTGATGCGCACGGCGGCGTGGTCCACCTGGGCGAGCGCGAGTGCAGCGTGCAGCGCCGCTACCAGAAGGTCGTCGAGGAGGCGCCGTCGCCTGGCCTGCCCCCGCGGCTGCGTGAGGCGCTGGGCGACGCCGCCGTGCGCCTGGCCCGGGCGGCGGGGTACGTCAACGCGGGGACGATCGAGTTCCTGGTCGACGGCGAGGCGTTCTTCTTCCTCGAAGCCAACACCCGGCTGCAGGTCGAGCATCCGGTGACCGAACTCGTCGTGGGGGTCGACCTGGTCGTCGCGCAACTGCGTGTGGCCGCGGGCGAGCCGCTGCCGTGGCGGCAGGCGGACCTCGTCCCGCGGGGCTGGGCGATCGAGGCGCGCGTGTACGCCGAGGACCCCGAGGCCGAGTTCGCGCCGGCGCCCGGCCGCGTGCTGCGGCTGGTCGAACCCCACCTGCCCGGGGTGCGCATCGACTCCGGGATCGTCGAGGGCCTGGAGATCCCACGGGTCTACGATCCCCTGCTGGCCAAGGTCGTCGCCTGGGGCGTCGACCGGGAGCAGGCGCGGCGGCGCCTCGCGCAGGCGTTGGCCGAGTACGTGATCATGGGGCCGAAAACCAACGTGGCGTTCCTGCGGGCCATCGTCGACCACCCGGCGTTCGTCGCGGGCGCGCTCACCACCGGCTTCCTGGCCGAGCACCTCGCCGGCTGGCGGCGCCCCGAGCCGCCGCCGTCGGTCGCGGCGGTGGCCGCCGTGCTGGCGGCGCTGCACGAGGCGGCGCCGCCCGCCGCGCGCCCGGGAGCGAGCACGGTCTTCGCCGATCCGTGGACGCGGTTGACCGGGTGGCGGCTTGGATGAGCACGGGTGACAGAGGATGCTGAGCGCACGGGTGGTGCTGCAGGCGGGGGAACGAACGGTCACGGCCGACGTCCGGGGCCAGATCGCCGCCGCGGGCCCGTGGGGCCTCGCCCCGGCATCCGGCCTGGGACCGCCGGACGCCGCCGGCGGGATCGTGCAGGCCGAGGTGGTGGTAGACGGCCAGGGCGCGCCGCTGCGCGTGACGCTGCGCCCGCAGGCGCCGGGCCGCTACGTGGTCACGGTCGAGGGACAGACGTTCCTGGTGCACCACGCCGCAGATGGTGAGACGCACCACCTGCACGCCGCGGGCACCGACTTCGTCTTCCGCCGCGTGCGCCCGGAGGCGCCTCCACCCGGACCGACCGACACGGGTGTGCCTGTCGGCGGGCACGCGGTCGTCCAGCCCATCGCCCCGGCCCCCCCGGCGCTCGGTGCGCCGACGGCTGCGCACGAGGCGACCTTCGGTCGCCTGGAGGCTCGGACGGGCGCGCCGCCATCGGAGCAGCCTCACGCCCGCGCCGTTCCACCGGTGCCGGGCATCGCCGTGGGGCCGTGGCAGGCATGTGCGCCAATGCCGGGCGTCGTCACCCGCGTGCTGGTGGCCACAGGAGAGACGGTGGACGCGGGACAGCCGCTGTGCGTGTTGGAGGCCATGAAGATGGAGACCGTGGTGACCGCGCCGGTCGCCGGACGGGTCACGCGCATCGCCGCAACACCGGGGAGCCAGGTGGAGGGCGGCGCCGTGCTCGTGGAGCTGGAGGGGCTGGGGTGAGCCTGCGGTATCCCGCCCGCGTACGCGTGGTCGAGGTCGGTCCGCGCGACGGCCTGCAGAACGAGGCCGGCGTCGTGCCCCTCGAGGCCAAGGTGCGGTTCATCGAGCTCCTGGTCGAGGCGGGGTTCTCGGTGATCGAGGTCGGCGCGTTCGTGCGCCCCGACCGCGTGCCCCAGATGGCCGACACCGACGCGGTGCTACGCCGGCTGCCCGCCCGGCCCGGGGTCACGTACGTGGTCCTGGTGCCCAACCGCCGGGGCCTGGAACGTGCGGTGGCAGCCGGGGCACGCGCCATCGCCGTCTTCACCGCGGCCTCCGAGGCGTTCGCGCAGGCCAACATCGGCATGACGATCGAGGCGTCCCTGCAGGTCTTCCGGGACGTGGTCCGTGAGGCCACCGCTGCAGGGATGCACGTCCGCGGGTACGTGTCCACGGCGTGGTGGTGTCCCTACGCGGGGCCCGTCGCCCCGGAGGCGGCCGGGCGCGTTGCCCTGGCCCTGGCCGAGATGGGCTGCACCGACGTGGGGCTCGGCGACACCATCGGCGCGGCCACGCCCGGCGAGGTGGCGCGGCTGCTGGAGGCCGTGCTGCGCGATCTGCCCGCCGAACGGCTGGCCGTGCACTTCCACGACACCCGCGGGACCGCCCTGGCCAACGTCCTGGCAGCGCTGGACGCCGGCATCGCCACCGTGGACGCGTCGGCGGGCGGCCTGGGCGGATGTCCCTTCGCGCCCGGCGCCCTGGGCAACGTCGCCACCGAGGACTTGCTCTACATGCTGCACGGCCTGGGGATCGCAACCGGCGTGGATCTCGAGGCGGTGCGGGCGGCGTCACGCTACATCGAGGGGGTGCTCGGTCGGCCGCTCCCCGCGCGCTACCTGCGGGCCGGTCCTCCGGCGCACGCCGCGCGGCGCTGACACGGCGGCCCGCCGCGGCGGTGGCCCCGGCGGTCTGTGCGCCCCGCGCTGGGCCCGGAGCCTCTGAGGCTGACGCGGGCCAGCCCGGCCGCCGCGTCCCGTCAGTCGCGCGCCAGACGCCCGCCGCGCGCGCCCGCATCCCTGCGGGGTGGCGCCGGGTGCAGCGTGTAGTCGGCCTTCCGGTACGTCGCGCGCACCCCGCAGTGCGGGCAGGTGTGGTAGTTGGCGGCCAGCGTGCCGCGGGCGAACGAGGCGCGATCCATCCGCAGCCCGCTGTCGAAAGGCCGGCGGCACGCGACGCACGTCACCCACAGGGCAAATGCGGCCATCGGATCACCCTGCTGGCCAGGCTGCCCGGTAGCGCTCGACGTCGTCGGCCCGCCACAGGCGTCGGTCCCCCGAGGCGAACAACGGCGTGGGGAAGTCCGGGCGCGCGGCCACCTCGTCGAGGAAGCGCCGCGGGGGCAGGCCGAAGCGCTCTGCCGCCTCCACGGCGCTCACGACCGGGATGCCCTCGGCGACCGCGCGGCACACGGCAGCGACGAACGAGTCGGACGCCTGCGGACGGCTCAGCACGAGGCGCAGCGCCGAGATGCCCCGCGGGTGGGCCTGTTTGACGAGGTTGCTGAAGTGCCGCAGGTCCTCAGGGTACCCCCGCAGGTGGGCCAGGACCCTGGCGTCGTCGTCCAGCACGGGCGCGGCGGTCACGGCTCGAAGCTGCGGGCCCGTCCCCTCGGGCCTTTGTCGTCCAGCACGGGCGTGGCGGTCACACCGGAGCATTCGCGGAATACGCCCGCCTCGCCTCTCGTTGGCGCGGGAGGGAGATCGGAGGACACGATGCCGTTGCTCACCGATCAGGATGCAGCGTTCGTCCGCAAGCGGCTGGCCGACGAGCTGGTGCACGACGTGCGGTTGGTCTTCTTCGCCCCGAGTCTGGGCGGTCTGGCGGTGCCCGGGGCGGACTGGGAGATGGCCGAGTACACGCGGCGGATCCTGCAGGAGTTCGCCCGGCTCTCGGACCGCGTGCACCTGGAGGAGCACAGCCTGGCGGGCGAGCCCGACCTGGCGCGCCAGTACGGCGTGGCGCGGGCGCCGGCCACGCTGGTCATCGGCGCCGAGGACTACGGCGTCCGCTTCTACGGTGCGCCGGCCGGCTACGAGTTCGTGACCCTGCTGGACCTGGTGCTGGACGTCTCCAAAGGGCGCGCGCCCATCTCCGACGAGACCCGCGCGGCGCTGGAGCGCCTGCCCGTCGACGTCCACCTGCAGGTCTTCGTCACGCCCACCTGACCCCACTGTCCCCGGGCGGCCAGGCTGGCCGCCGATCTCGCGATCGCGTCCCCGCGGGTCCGCGCGGACATCGTCGAGGCCAGCGAGTTCCCCGACCTGGCCCAGCGGTACAACGTGTACGCGGTGCCCAAGACCGTGATCAACGACGTGGGCGAAGTGGTGGGCGCCGTGCCCGAAGCGCACCTGGTGGCCGCCATCACCGACGTGGTGCGGGCGCACGCGCCGGCCCCCGGAGAGGCGGAGCGACCGTCCGGCTGAGCCGCGCGCCGGTCCCCGGCCTGCGACGATCGCGGCGGAATTTGCTACCATAGGACTGCCGTGGGTGCGCCTGACGTCGTGGTGACCGGCCTGGGGGCGGTGACGCCGCTCGGCCTGTCTGCAGGAGCGACCTGGCAGGGGCTGGTCGAGGGGCGGTCCGGCGTGGCCCGGATTACGCTGTTCGATCCCTCGGATCTGCCGGTCCAGATCGCCGCCGAGGTGAAGGGCTTCGACCCCGCGCCCTACGTCGACCCCAAGATGGTGGGGCGGCTCGAGCGGTTCACGCAGTTCGCCGTGGCGGCCTCGGTGCAGGCGCTGGCCGACGCCGGCATCACGCCCGACGGCGACGCCGCCGACCGCATCGGCGTCGTGATGAACACCGGGGGCGGCGGCATGCCCCTGGTCGAGCGCGAGCGGCTGGTCCTGCTGGAGAAGGGGCCGCGCCGGGTCAGCCCCTTCTTCGTCCCCATGATGATGCCCAACATCGGTGCCTGTCAGGTGTCGATCCAGCTGGGCCTGCGCGGCCCGGCGGTCACCGCCACCGCCGCCTGCGCGTCGGGCGTGCAGGCCATCCTCGACGGGCTGCGCTTGATCCGCGACGGCGACGCCGACGTCATCATTGCCGGCGGCAGCGAGTCGGCGCTCACGCCGCTGTCGATCGCGGCCATGGCCAACATGCGGGCGCTGTCGCGGCGCAACGACGAGCCCGAACGCGCCAGCCGTCCCTTCGACGTGGACCGCGACGGGTTCGTCTTCGGGGAAGGCGCCGTGGCGCTGGTGCTCGAGCGCCGCGACCACGCCCTGGCACGCGGCGCCCGCATCTACGCCGCCGTGCTGGGCGGTGCCATGACCGCCGACGCCTACCACATCACCGCGCCCGACCCCGAGGGGCACGGCGCGGCGCGCGCCATGCGCCGGGCCCTCGAACACGCCGGGCTGGCGCCCGCCGACGTCGACTACGTCTGCGCGCATGCCACCGCCACGCCGGTGGGTGACGTGGCCGAATGTCGCGCCATCCGCAAGGTGTTCGGTGCCCATGCCGACCACCTGGCCGTCAGCGCGCCCAAGTCCATGGTGGGCCACCTGATGGGCGCGGCCGGGGCGCTGGCGGCCCTGACAGCGGTGAAGGCGGTGCAGGAAGACCTCATCCCGCCCACGATCAACCTGGACCGACAGGACCCCGAGTGCGATCTGGACTGCGTGCCGCACCGCGCGCGCCTCGCCCGGGTGCGCGCGGCCATCGCCAACGGGTTCGGGTTTGGCGGGCAGAACATCGTGGCGGTGTTCGCGAAGGCATGAGCGAGGCCACCGACCTGCTGCGACGCTACGCGGACGCGGTGGCGCCCGTGCTCTACCGGTACACGGACCTGACGTTCGTCCGCGGCGAGGGGGTCTACCTGTACGACGCCGACGGCCGCCGCTACCTGGACCTGGCCGCCGGCATCGCCACCATGGCGGTGGGCCACTGCCACCCGCGGGTCGTGGCGGCGGTCACCGAGCAGGCGCGCACGCTGCTGCACGCCGCGGCCCACATCGGCGTGATGGCGCCCTACGTCGACCTGCTGGAGCGTCTCCGGGCGCTGGCGCCGGGGGCGCTCCGCGAGGGCCGCGGGCTGCTGCTCAACAGCGGGAGCGAGGCGATGGAGGCCGCGGCCAAGCTGGCCCGGTACGCGACGGGCCGGCCGCTGCTCATCGCGTTCCACCACGCGTTCCACGGCCGCCCCATGGGCGCGCTCGGCCTGACGGCGAGCGTGGCCGCGTACCGACGACGCCTGGCGGCGCTGCTGCCGGGCGTCTACCACGCCGTGTACCCCGCGCCGCACCTGCCCCTGGGTACGACGCCCGAAGCGCGGGGCGCCGCAGCGCTGGCGCTGCTGGAGGACGCGCTGCGCACGGTCGTCCCGCCTGACGACGTGGCCGGCATCGTCATCGAGCCCATCATGGGTGAGGGCGGCTACCTGCTGCCCCCGCCAGGGTTCCTGGAGGGCGTCTGGGCCCTGGCCCGGCGTCACGGCTTCCTCGTCATCGCCGACGAGGTGCAGACCGGCCTGGGCCGCACCGGGCGGTGGTTCGCGGTCGAGCACTGGGGGCTCGTCCCCGACATCCTGGTGCTGGGGAAGGCCGTGGGCGGCGGGTTGCCGCTGGGCGCCGTGCTCGCCCGGCGCGACCTGGCCGATGCCTGGGCACCCGGGGCTCACGGCTCGACCTTTGGCGGCAACCCCGTCGCGTGTCGCGCGGGCCTGGCCACCATCGACGTGATCGAGGCCGAGGGGCTGCTGGAGCGGGCGCGGGTCGTGGGCGCGTTCATCGTGGACGCGCTGCGTGCGGCGCGGGCCGACGTGCCGGCGCTCGGCGACGTCCGCGGCCTGGGGCTGATGATCGGGGCCGACGTGGTCGACCCCGCCACCGGTCGGCCCGATGCGGCCCGCACGCGGGCGGCCCTGGCGGCCGCACCGCGTGCCGGGGTGGTCCTCACCAAGTGCGGCGAGGCGACGCTGCGCATCTCGCCGCCGCTGGTGCTCACCCGGGAACAGGCCCAGGAAGCGGTCGACGCGCTCCTGGGCGTCCTGCGGCAGGTCAGCGCGCCCACCCCGGTCTGATGCTGGCCGCGGTCAAGGAGCGCGAGGGCCCGGGGATCGCGCTCCGCACGGTCCCCGCTCCCCTGCCGCCGCCGGGCTGGGTGCGCGTGCGGGTGCGTGCGGCGGGCATCTGTGGCTCGGACCTCCCCATCGTCGACGGCCGCCGGCGCGTGCCCCTGCCGCTGATTCCCGGACACGAGGTGGCCGGCGAAGTCGACCGCCTCGGCCCCGGCGTGGACGGGTGGGCGCCGGGGGAGCGGGTGGCCGTGGGCATGGTCGTGGCGTGCGGGCGCTGCGCGGCGTGCGCGGCCGCGCAGCCGGAGCTCTGCGACGCGCTGGTGGAGCTTGGCATCGACGCCAACGGCGGCTTCGCCGACTACATGGTGGCGCCCGCGGCCAACCTGCACCGGCTGCCCGAGCGCCTGTCGTTCGCGGACGCGACCGCCGCCGATCCGCTGGCGTCCACGCTCCACGGCCTGGCGGCCGTGCAGGTCACGCCCGCCGACGCCGTGGCGGTGTTCGGGGTGGGCGTGATCGGGCTGTACGCCGTCCAGCTGGCCCGGCGGGCGGGGGCGCGGCGGGTGGTGGCGGTCGGGCGCCGTGACGACGCGCTGCGGCTGGCGCAGGACCTCGGGGCGGCGGTGGTTGACCTGCGCGCCCAGGATCCTGTCGCCGCGGTGCGCGACCTCACGGGCGGCGGGGCCTCGGTGGTGGTCGAGGCCACCGGCGCGCCGCCGGTCGTGCCGCAGGTCCTGGCCAGCGCGGCGAAGGGTGCCCGCATCGTCGTCCTGGGGGTCTTCCACGAGCCCGTGCCGGTGGACCTGGGGATCGTGGTCCGCCGAGAATTGCGGCTCGTCGGCCGCCTGTGCTATACGTGGGACGAGTACGAGCAGGCACTGGCGCTCCTGGCGTCCGGACAGATCCGACCGCTGGTGAGCCACACGTTTCCCCTGTCCGAGATCTCCCGCGCCCTGGAGCTGGTCCGTCGCCGCGGGGCGATCAAGGTCGTCGTGGAACCAGAACCGCAGGAGGAGGGTGCACGGTGAACAGAGTCGCAGGACGTGTGCTGGTCGTCGTGCTCGCAGGCGTGCTGGCAGCGGGTGGGGCCGCCGTGCAGGCGGCGCCCGGCGGGCGCGCGCTCGTCGTGGCCCGCGCCAAGATGGACATCCGCACGCTCGACCCGCATCGCCAGTACGAGATCGCGCCGCCCCAGATCATCCGCGCGGCGTACGAGACGCTGGTGACCCTGGGCGAGCAGGGACGCAGCCTGACGAAGCTGGAGCCGCTGCTGGCCGAGTCGTACACCGTCTCGCCCGACGGGAAGGTCTACACCTTCCGGCTGCGTCGGGGCGTGCGGTTCCACACCGGCAACGTCATGACGGCCCAGGACGTCGTCTTCTCCTTCACGCGGCTGGGGAACCTCAAGGACAACCCGGCGTGGCTGTTCAGCGACCACGTGGCGGCCATCACGGCAGTCGATCCCCAGACGGTGCGCATCACGCTCAAGGAGCCCAACGCGGCCTTCCTGGCGATGCTGGTCTCTCCCAACTTCGCGGTGGTCGACAGCAAGGCGGTGCGGGCCCGCGGCGGCACCGACGCGCCCGGCGCCGACAAGGCCGACCGGGCCACCGACTGGCTCGACCAGAACTCGGCCGGCACGGGGCCGTTCATCCTGCGTGGGTGGAAGCGCGGCGTCGAGGTGGTGCTGGAGCGCAACCCCAACTACTGGCGCGCCCCGTCGCCCGTGGCACGCATCGTCGTCCGCGACATCCCCGACCCGGCCACGCAGCTGGAGCAGGTGGAGCGGGGCGACGTGCACATCGCCCAGAGCCTGGACGCCGACCTCATCGCCCGCTTCCGCCGGTCCGGCCGCGGACAGGTGGTCGAGGGGAACACCCTGGACATGACCTACCTGGCGATGACCACCAACCTGCAGATCTCGTCGGCGCTGGCCGACCGCCGCGTGCGGCAGGCCATCGCGGCCGCCATCGACTACGACGGCATCGTCAAGGGCCTGATGCGCGGTGCCGCCATCCAGATCCCGTCGATCATCCCCGTGGGCCTGCTCGGGACCGACCCTGGCCTCGCGCCCAAACGCGACCTGGCGCGGGCGAAGGCCCTGATGGCCGAGGCCGGCTACCCCAACGGCTTCCCGGTGAAGATGGTCTACCCCACCACCGTGCTGGTGGGTGGCCTTGCCGCTGAGACGCTGGTCACCAAGCTCCAGGCCGACCTGGCGCAGATCGGCGTGCAGCTGCAGCTCGAGCCGCGCGAGACGGTGCAGTGGCGTGCGGACTACCGCGGCGGCAAGCTCGCCATCACCATCGCCGACTGGACGCCGGATTTCGCCGATCCCCACGGGTGGGCGGTGCCGTTCGCCGTGAAGGGCGCGGCCGCGGCCCGGCGCGTCTACTACGACAATCCGCGGGCAGCGCAGCTGGCGACCGAGGCCGGGCGCATCACCGATCCCGCGCGGCGGGCGCAGCTGTACCTGGAACTGCAGCGCATCCTGATCAACGACGCGGCGTTCGTCGGGTTGATCCAGCCCAAGGTCAACCTGGCCGTGGCGCCGGGGGTGCAGGGTGTCGTGTACAACCCGGTCTACTTCCTGGACTACTACTTCATCCGGTAGGCGGACGTGCGCCGCGGTCGACGGCCCGGGCTGAGCAGTCCCAGCCACCCGCGGGCCAGCGGGGGCGCGTCTCTCGCGGCCCCGGCCGCGGTCTCCGGGGCCGGCGGCGCAGCGGGAGGACGTGCTGCGGACCGGATGGCCGTGGCAGACAGCCGCGCGGGCACAGACGTGCGGTAGCGGCGCAACACGCGCGGGGCAGGGTGGCGCCGGGTGAGCAGCTTCTGGCGGTTCGTGGTGCGCCGGGTGCTCGTCACGGTGCCCGTCCTGTTCCTGGTCACGCTGCTGGGCTTCGTCCTCACGTACCTGATCCCGGCCGACCCGCTGGCCATGGTGCTGTCGGAGCGGGCGATGGCCAACCCCGAGATCGTGCGCGCCTACCGCGCCCGCTGGGGTCTGGACCAACCGCCGCACCTCCGGTACCTCACCTACGTGGGCAACCTGCTGCAAGGCGACCTGGGGACGTCCATCGCGACCCAGCAGCCGGTGCTCGACGATCTCAAGGCGTTCGTCCCCGCCACCGTCGAGCTGGCGGTGGCCGCCATCGTGGTCGCGGTGGTGGTCGGGCTGCCGCTGGGCGTGCTGGCCGCGGTGCACCGCGACCGTGCGGCCGACCACGTGGCGCGCGTGGGGTCGCTGGTGGGCGTCTCGATGCCGGTCTTCTGGCTGGGCCTCCTGGCGCTGGCCGTCTTCTACTACCGGCTGCGGCTGGCGCCCGGGCCCGGCCGGCTGGACCCGCAGCTCGTCCCGCCGGAGCCGCTCACCGGGCTGCTGGTCGTCGATAGCCTGGTGCGCGGGCGGTGGGACGCCCTGGCCGATGCACTGCACCACCTGGCGCTGCCCGCGCTGGTGTTGGGCGCCTACGTCATGGGGACGATCACGCGCATCACCCGGTCCAGCGTGCTCGAGGTGCTCGCCCAGGACTACGTCCGCACGGCCCGCGCCAAGGGGCTGCCGGAGCGCGCGGTGATCGGGCGCCACGCGCTGCGCAACGCGCTGATCCCCACGGTCACCGTGGTCGGGCTGGCCTTCGGCAACCTGATGGCCGGCGCGGTGATGACCGAGACGATCTTCGCCTGGCCAGGGATCGGCCGCTACGCGGTGGACGCGGCCAGCAAACTGGACTTCCCGGCGATCATGGGCGTGACGCTCTTCGTGGCCGTGGTCTACGTGAGCGTGAGCTTCCTGGTCGACCTCGCCTACGGGCTGCTGGACCCGCGGATCCGGCTCGGCTAGATGCGCCGGCCGCACGAGGGCCCGACGCGGACGGCCAGGGCGCGCGCGGCGCGGTGCGGCGGTCCTCGGGGTGGGGCCATGGGGCGTGAGAGACCCGCAGGAGCGCGATGGTCCCGGCCGCGCGCGCGGCCGGAGTCTGCGGGGTGGCGTGGACGTGTGGCGTGAGCTCCGGCGCAGCCGCGCGGCGATGCTGGGCCTGGCGGTGGTCGGGCTGTGGGCGCTGGTGGCGGTGTGCGCCCCCTGGCTGGCGCCCCACTCGCCCACAGAGCAGCACCTGGCCGACCGCCTGTCGCCGCCGTCGGCGCGCTACCCGCTGGGCACGGACGAGCTGGGCCGTGACGTGCTGAGCCGCGTGCTCTTCGGCGCGCGCCTGTCCATCCCCACGGCGCTCGGCGTGGTGGCGCTCACCGCCCTGCTGGGTACCGTGCTGGGTGCGGTGAGCGGCTACGCTGGGGGGGTCGTCGACGACGCCCTGATGCGGACGAGCGACGCCGTCCTGGCCTTCCCCTCGCTCATCCTGGCCATGGCCATCACCGCCGCGCTGGGGCCCGGGCTGCGCAACGCGCTGCTGGCCATGGTGCTGGTGCTGTGGCCCGAGTATGCCCGCATCGTGCGCGGACAGGTCTTGAGTCTCCGCGAGATGGAGTACGTGGCGGCCGCGCGCGCGTTGGGGGCGTCCGACGCCCGAATCCTCGGCCGGCACATCGCTCCCAACATCTTCCCCCTGGCGCTCGTGAAGGCCAGCCTGGACGTCGGCAACGTCATGATCATCGCCGCTGCCCTGTCCTTCGTGGGGCTGGGCGCCACGCCGCCAGCGCCCGAGTGGGGCGCCATGGTGGCCGCCGGCCGGCAGAAGTTCTTCGAGTGGTGGGTGGGGACGTTCCCCGGCCTGGCGATCTTCACCGCGGTGATGGGCTTCAACTTCCTGGGGGACGGCCTCCGCGACGTGCTGGACGCGCGGCTGCGGGGAGTGCGGTAGAAGGGCTATACTGCACATCAGGGGACGACTGGGCCGATGAAAGGGGTGGGATGATCACTCCGCTCCTGCGACGCCGGTTCACCGTGGAGGACTATCTGCTGCCATGACGCTTCGCACGTCGACACCGCCACACGAGAAGGAGGGCACGATGGATCCGGTTCGCATCTACGACTACCTCACCCAGGCGCGGGCGCGGCTCTTCGACTGGGTGCGGCCGTTGGGCCAGGAGCAGTACACCCGGGAGTTCCCCTTCGGGATGAAGAGCCTGCGCGCCACGCTGGTGGAGATGGCCCGGGGCGAATGGGCCTACGGCCATCGCCTGCGCGGGGAACCGTTGCCGCCACCGGACCAGTGGCCGGTGCGGGAGGACCGGCTGCCCGCCTTCGCCGACCTGGAACGCTTCTGGACCGAGATGGCCCCGCGCACGCGGGCGCTGCTGGCGGGCATCACCGACTGGGCGACGGAGGTCACGTACCAGTTCGCGCGGCCCGGCCAGCCCGTCGTGTGGATCACGGCCACCAAGGCCGACCTGGTGACCCAGATGCTGCTGCACGAAGTGCATCACCGGGCCCAGGCCATGGCCATGCTGCGCCAGCTCGGGGTGGCCGCGCAGAACCTCGACTACTCGGCGTTCATGTTCCGCCGGCGGGAAGCGTCGGCGTAAGCCGCATCCCGGCATCAGCCAGCCGCGGCGTGGGCGTCGGGCGGGGGCGGCGCGTACGCCGCCGCCCCCGCCTCGGTGACGTAGCCTTCCTGGAGGTCGTGCGCCAGGTCCTCGGGGCGTCGTCGCGCCGGGTCGCCGTAGCCGCTGCCGCCGGCCGTCTCGAGGACGATCTCCTGCGCTGGCGAGCGCAGCTCCACCAGCTCGCTCCACTCGGGCTCGGCCACAACGCGTCCCGCCTCGATGATGCGAAACCGCGCGCGCCGGCCGGCCAGGCCCCCGTGCAGTCCGGGCTGGCTCACGCGTGCGCCGATCGGGTGGGCGTCCACCCAGACCGGCAGGCCGTCGTCGTAGAGCTTGCGCAGCCGTAGCCGCTGCCCCAGCCCGCCGCGGTGAGCGCCGGGTCCGCCGGAGTCGGGGATCAGCTCCTTGGCCTCGACCAGGAGCGGGGTGCGCTGCTCGAACATCTCCACCGAGACGTTCCCGGCCGAGGTGGGGTAGAGCAGGGCCGCCTTGCCGTCGCCGTGGGCGCTGGCGCCCTGGCCGCCGCCCAGCAGGAGGTGGTCGTTGAAGGTGCGGCCGGCGGCATCGCGGCCGTAGGCGCCCGCATACGACGGCAGGCCGGTGAACGCCTGCACCGCGTCCGGCAGCACCGGCGCCAGGGCCCGGAAGATGGCGGGGCCGCAGAACCACCCGGTCATGGTGCGCTGGTTGACCGCCGCCGGCCGCCGGCAGTTGAGGATGCTGCCCTCCGGCGCCCGCACGTGCAGCGGGCGGTAGCAGCCGGCGTTGGACGGGATGGTCGGGGTCAGGATGGACTTCAGGGCGTAGACGGTGTGCGCGGCGGTGTAGGTGTAGGTGCAGTTCACGCCGCCGCGCGGCGACTGGGGGGGCGCACCGCTCCAGTCTACGGTGATCTCGTCGCCCGCCACCACCACGGCGCAGGGAAGCCGCAGCGGGCCCTCGACGCCGTCGATGGTCACCTCGCTGCGGTAGACGCCGTCGGGCACGGCGCGGATCGCCGCCCGCATGGCCGCCTCGGCGCGCGATTGCACCTCGTGGGCGAGCGGGGTCAGCCGGTCGAGCCCGTACTCGTCCAGGAACGCCCGCAGCCGCTCGGCGCCCACGTGGCACGCCGAAACCTGCGCCTGGACGTCGCCCAGCACCATCTCCGGACGCCGCACGTTGGCGCGGATGACGGCGACCAGGTCCTGATTCAGGCGCCCCGCGTCGTACAGCCGCAGCGGCGGGATCTGCAGCCCCTCCTCGTAGATCTCGCGGACGCGCTCCGGGTCCCGGGTACCGCCGATGTCGGAGCAGTGGGCGATGGTGCCCACCAGGCCGACCAGCGCGCCGCGGTGGAAGACCGGCATGACCACGGCCAGGTCGAACAGGTGCCCGGCGCAGATCCACGGGTCGTTGGTGATGAGCACGTCGCCCTCGCGCAGGTCGTGCGGGGGGACGTGGCGCAGCATCGCTTGCACCGCCAGGGGCAGGGTCAGGTTGAAGACGGGCATCGAGCGCGGCGCGTGGGCGATGGAACGCGCCTCGGCGTCGAACAGCTCGCACCCCACGTCCTGCGCCTCGCCGATGATGGTCGAGAAGGCGGTCCGCCAGATGGTGACCCAGCACTCCTCGGCGATGGTGATCAGACGGCTCCACATCACTTCCAGGGTGACGGGATCGAAGACGACGCTCATGCTGGGGCTCCGATGGTGAGGATGGGCGCACCCACCGGCCGGGTACCGGGCTGGGACACAACGGGCGGAGTGCTCACGACGCAGCGCCGATGGCGATGATGAGGTTGCCGTGGCGGTCGACGGTAAGCCGGTCCTCCGGCCCGACGACCGTGGTGGCCTCGCGTTCCTCGACGATGGCCGGCCCGACCACGACCGCGCCCACGGGCAGGCGGGCGCGCTCGAACACGGGCACCTCCACGAAGCCGCCGCGCTCGGGGAAGTACGCCCGCCGCACCCCCTTCTGCGGTGGGCCCCCGGTCGGCGTCCACGCCGCCAGCAGCGCGGCCTCGGGCCGCTGCCCCGTGACCAGCACCCGCCAGTTCAGGGCCTGGACGCGGTAGCCGTCCAGCACGTGGCCGTACAGCGCGCGATACGCGTCTGCGAACCGCTGCTGCAGGGCGGCGGCGCCGCCGGCGGCCAGCGCGCCCGCGGGCAGCGGGACGGCGATGTCGTGGAACTGGCCGGCGAAGCGCATCTCGGCGCGGCGCTCGACCTGGACGTGCCCGGCGGCCACGCCCGCCTCGGCCAGGACCTGCCGGCCGCGGGCCTCCAGGTCGGCCAGCAGCGCATCCACCGCCTGCCAGTCGAGGGTCTCCAGCTCGCCGGGCAGGGACCGGGCGAGCTCCACGCTGGCAGGCGCCACGAGGAAACCGATCGCCGACGCCACGCCCGGGGCTGGCGGCACCACGACGTCGCGTATCCCCAAAATGCGGGCCACGCGCGCCGCGTGGGCGGGCCCCGCGCCCCCGAACGCCATGAGCGTGAACCGGCGCGGGTCTTCGCCCCGCTCGATGAGATGCACGCGGGCAGCGGCGGCCATGGCTTCGCACGCGATGCTGTAAGCGCCCCAGGCGGTCTGCACGGCGTCGAGCTCCAGGGGCGCGCCGGCGCGGGCCAGGGCCGCGTGGGCCGCCGCGGCGTCCAGGGCCATGGCGCCGCCGAGGAAGTAGTGCGGATCGAAGTACCCCAGCGCCAGGCACGCGTCGGTGACGGTCGCCTCGCGGCCGCCGAAGCCGTAGCAGGCCGGTCCGGGCACGGCCCCGGCGCTGTCGGGCCCGACCTTGAGCAGGCCCAGCGCGTCGATCCGCACCAGGGAGCCGCCACCCGCGCCGATCTCGATCATGTCCACCACGGGGATCGTGATCGGGATGCCCGAGCCGCGCTTGAACCGGTGGACCCGCGCGGCCTCGATCATGGGCCGCACGTCGGGCCGTCCATCGCGCACCAGCGCGATCTTGGCAGTGGTGCCGCCCATGTCGAACGCCACCACCGTCGGGCGACCCGCGCGGGCGCCGAAGAACGCCGCGACCAGCGCGCCGCCGGCGGGTCCGGACTCCAGCAGCCGGATCGGGTACCGGCGGGCGGCCTCAGGGGCGAGCAGGCCGCCCGAGGACTGCATCAGGAAGAAGCGCCCGCGAAAGCCGCGCGCGGCGACGGCCGCCTCGAGCCGGTCCAGGTAGCGCGCGACCAGGGGTTGGACGTAGGCGTTGGCGACGGTAGTGCACGTGCGCTCGTACTCCCGGATCTCGGGGGCCACGTCGCTGCTGATCGAGACGGCGAGGTCGGGGAACTCGGCGCGCACCAGGTCGCGCGCTGCCTGCTCGTGGGCGGGGTTGCGGTACGCGTGGAGGAAGACCACCGCCAGCGCCCGCACGCCCTGGGCGACCAGCGCGCGGGTGGCGGCACGCACCTGCTCCAGGTCCAGCGGCCGCAGCACGGTGCCGTCGCGGCTGCACCGCTCGTCGACCTCCAGGCGCCAGCGGCGCGGCACCAGCGGGTCGGGGTAGCGCAGGAACAGGTCGTAGATGTCGTAGCGCTGCTCGCGGCCGATCTCCAGCACGTCGCGGAAGCCGCGGGTGCACAGCAGGCCGGTGGGGGCGCCGCGACGCTCGATGATGGCGTTGGTGACCAGCGTCGTGCCGTGCACCAGCAGGCCCACCTCGGCCAAGGGCACCTCCGCCTGGGCGCAGAGCGCATCCAGACCGCGCAGCGCCCCCTCGGCGGGATCCTCGGGCGTGGTCAGGACCTTGTGGACCGCCAGCCGTCCGGTGGCGGCGTCGTGGAGGACGAGGTCGGTGAACGTGCCGCCGATGTCGACGGCGAGCCGGTACCGTGCCGTCATGGACGTTCCCCTACCGCGGCCCGCCCCAGTAGATGGACTCCAGCCCCACCAGCCGTTCGATCAGGACGACGATGATCACGCTGAGCACGATGCTGACCGTCGACACCGCCGCGGCGGCCGGGTCGAAGGAGAACCGCAGGTAGTCGAACAGCTGGATGGGCAGGGTGGTGTTCCCCACGCTGATGAGGAGCAGCGAGATCGGGAACTGGTCGAACGAGGTGATGAAGGCGAACAGCGCGCCCGAGATCAGCCCCCCTTTGATCAGGGGCAGCGTGATGCGCCAGAACGTGACCAGGGGGCCCGCGCCCAGCGACCGCGCCGCCTCCTCCAGCGATCGGTCGAATCCCACCAGCACCGTCGAGACCGTGAGGAAGACGTACGGGAGCGCCACCAGCGTGTGGCCGACGAGCAGCGCCCGCATGCCGCGCGTGCCCAGCCCGGTGGCGTAGAAGAAGATCAACAGGGCGATCCCGGTGAGGATGGCCGGGAACTGCAGCGGCGCCACCAGGAGCAGCCGCAGCAGGTCCCGCGCCCGCCGCGCGTAGCGCACGACGAACAGCGCGGCCATCGTCCCCAGGACGGTGCTGGCCAGGGTGGCCAGGACGGCCAGCCGGAGGCTGTAGACGAACGCCCGGACGAACGGCTGGTGCTGGGCGGCCTTGACGAACCACCGCAGCGAGAACCCCTCGGGCGGGAAGCGCAGGTACTCGCCGCTGTTGAACGCCGCCAGCACCACGATGACGATGGGCGCCAGCAGGAAGACGTAGATCGCCCCCACGACCAGCGGCAACAGCCACGCGCGGCCCGCCGGCGGCCGCGGAGACCGCCGGGCGGCGGCTGCGGCCGGGAGGGCTAGGGTGTCGTCCATCGGAGCATGCGGTTCATCAGCTTGACGTACCCCCAGACCCCAAGCGCGGTGAGCCCGAACAGCACCATGGAGAGCGCCGAGCCCAACGGCCAGTTGAAGGCGTCCAGCAGCTTCTGCACGATGATGATCGGCATGACCAGCACGTTGTTGCCGCCCAGGAGGATCGGGATCACGTAGGAGCTGACCGCCAGCACGTAGACCAGCAGCGTGCCGGCGAACACTCCCGGCAGCGACAGGGGCCACGTCACCCGCCAAAACGTCACCCACGGCGAGGCGCCCAGGGAGCGCGCCGCGCGCTCGAGGTCGGGCGGGATGTTCTGCAGCGCGCCGGCGATCGACAGGGCCATGAACGGCAGGTAGACGTGCACCAGGCCCACGATGATGCCGAAGACGTTGTACATCAGCGGCAGCTCCGGCCCACCCAGCCAGCGCACGACGGTGTTGATCAGCCCCACGCGCCCCAGGATGATCATCCAGCCGAAACTGCGGATCACCACCCCGACCAGCAACGGCGCGATGAGCAGCGTGAGCAGCCACCCCCGCCGCCGGGTCGGCGCCCGCGCGATGTAGTAGGCCACGGGGTAGCCCAGCACCAGGGTGACGGCGGTGGTGAGCAGGGCGTACCAGAACGTGTTGGCCAGGATCCGCCAGTAGAATGGGTCGCCCAAGGCCTGCGCGTAGTTGTCGAGCGTGAAGACCCGCAGGTAGGGGCCGTCCGGCGGCTTGTACAGGACGCTCATGTAGACCATGTTGGCGTAGGGCACGACGAAGAACGCCAGCAGGAAGAGGAGCGTCGGGGCGATCAGCAGGCCGTTCCACGCACCCCGGCGCCGGGCCGGCTGCGGGAGCGGACGGAGGACGGTGGTCGCCACGCGGGCCATTGGCGCTAGCCTCGAGCAGCCGGCACGACCCAGGCCTCCTCGGGCGCGAACGCCAGGTCGACGGCCACACCGGGCGGGTACGCCTGCGAGGGATCGGCCTGCACCCGCAGGCGCAAGCCATCGGCGCCCTCCATGCGGTAGTCCAGCAGGTTGCCCAGGAAGACGCGCTCGCGCACGACGGCCCGCAGCCGGTTGGGCAGCGCGGCGCCGATGTGCAGCGCCTCCGGCCGCACGCAGATCAGCACCGGCCCGCCCGGGGCGTCGCCCTGGCAGGTGAACGTGCCGACCGCGGTGCGCACCACCAGGCGCCCGTCCTGCCGGCCGGCGACCTCGCCGGCGATGAAGTTCGTCAGGCCGATGAACTCCGCCACCCAGGCGTTGGCCGGCCGGCGGTAGATGGCCTCGGGCGGGCCCACCTGCTGGAGGGCGCCGTCCCGGAGCACCGCGATGCGATCGGCCAGGACCATGGCCTCCGCCTGATCGTGGGTGACGTAGATGGTGGTGATGCCGAACTCCCGCTGGAGGTGACGGATGTAGAAGCGCATCTCCTCGCGCAGCTTGGCGTCCAGGTTGGCCAGCGGCTCGTCCAGCAGCAGTACCGCCGGGTTGATGACCAGCGCCCGGGCCAGGGCCACGCGCTGCTGCTGGCCGCCCGAGAGCTGGTGGGGGTAGCGTCGCTCCAGGCCCCGCAGCTGCACCCGCTCGAGGATCTCGCCCACGCGCCGTGCGATGGTCGCCGGCGCCTCCCGCCGCATCTGCAGGCCGAAGGCGACGTTCTCGGCGACGGTCAGGTGCGGGAACAGCGCGTAGTTCTGGAAGACGATGCCCACGTTGCGCCGCTCGGGCGGCGCCAGCGTCACCGGCTGTCCGCCGAAGAAGATCTCGCCGGCGTCGGGCGTTTCGAACCCCGCGACCATGCGCAGGGTGGTGGTCTTGCCGCACCCGGACGGACCCAGGAGGGTGATGAGCTCACCCTCCTGGATCTCCAGGTCCAGGCGGTCGACGGCCACCACAGGCCCGAAGCGCTTGGTCAGACCTCGCAGCGTGATCGACGCCACCGGTGCGCTCCCAGCGATCTCACCCCGGCCCGTTTCGTCAGGTCAGGCCCGGACCTCCCGGCGCTACACTAACGGAGGATCTCCCGGTTCCACCGCTCGATCATCCGCTCGCGGTTGCCGGCGTTGACCCAGTCCCAGTCCCACTTCATGATCTGCCGGATCTGGGCCTGGGTGTGCACGGGGATCGCCTGGGCCAGCTCGCCCGTGATCTTGACCTTGCGGTTGGCGGGCGTCCAGAAGTACTGGCGCGCCCACTTCTCCTGCACCGGTACCGACAGGAAGTAGTTGACCCAGGCGAAGGCCAGGTCCTTGACCCGTGAGCCGGCGGTCACGTTGGTGTCCTGCTCGAACATGAAGACGCCCTCCCGCGGGAAGACCCACTCGATGGGCACCCCCTGCCGCTTCAGCCGCGCCGCCGCCGGCGCGTCCAGGATGCCGATGGCCGCCTCGCCGCGGGTGAGGATGATCTCCATGTCGCCCGAGAAGTCGGTCTGGCGGAAGGGCTTGAGCTCCTGGATCTTCTGGAAGGCGACGTCCATGTTGGTGTCGGAACCGGTGTAGATCCGCGAGATGAGCATGAGGAACATGGGCGTCGCCGAGTTGGCGATGCTGTAGATGACCAGCTTGCCCTTGTACTCGGGCTTCCAGAGGTCCTTCCAGCTCTTGGGCGGGGTCTGGATCACGTCGGTCCGGTACGCGATGCCCAACGGCCCGACCAGGGTGATGACGCCCACGTCGTCCTTGTAGCGGAGGTCGGGCCAGACGTCGGCGAGGTTGGGCACCTTCTGCACGGTGAGCTTCTCGAAGAACCCCTCCCGCCGTACGGCCGAGACCCAGGTGGTGTTGGCGATCACCACGTCGTAGGGTGGGTTCCCGCGGCCGGCCGCGCGCAGTTTCGCCACCCAGTCGCGCGAGAGACCGACGGCCAGTTCGACCTTGGCGCCGGTCTCGGCCTCGAATCCGGGCACGATCTCCTTGCGCATGAACTGCTCCCAGGTGCCGCCGTAGCTGGTCACGATCAGGGTCTGGCCGGCGAAGCGCGGCTGGGCGGGCGCGGGCAGCGGACCGCCCACCAGGGTCAGGGCGACGAGCAGGGCCGCGACGACGATCGGCCCACGACGGAGTGCAGATCGCATCGTCAACGCCACCTCCTCCAGCGATGATACGTGCCGTGCGTCCCTTGCTACTGCCGCCAGCACCTCGGGTCACGCTCCCGCGGGATCGCGGGGCTGCCAGCTCGGTCGCATGCGGGCGAGGTCTGCGGCCAGGGCGACTCCCACGTCCCGCGACCGCTCGCCTTCCAGGGTCCGGGCGATCTCCGCCGCCGCCTGGTGGAGGGCGGCCACGATGGGGGCCACGCGCTCTTCGCGCAGCCGCGAGGCCGGCCCGGCGACGGACAGCCCGCCGACCAGGAGACCGTGGGCGAGAATCGGCACGGCCACGCCCGCCACGTCGGGCGTCAGCTCTCCGACACTGTAGGCGTACCCGCGCTGGCGGGTCATGTCCAACTCGGCTGCGAGCGCCCCCGGATCCGTGATCGTCTGCGGGGTGACCTGCTCCAGCGGCCGCGCCAGATACGCCTGGATCTGGTCGGAGGGCAGGTAGGCCAGCAGGACGCGGTTCGACGCGCCGGCGTGCAGCGGCCAGGGCTTGCCGATGGGCAACGTGAGCTTGAGCGGATGCCCGCTCTCTTCCACGTCGATCACGATCGCCGACGTGTTCTGGACTACCAGGAGGAACGCCGACTCGCCCGTGTCGCGCACCAGCCGTTCCAGGTAACCGCGCGCCACCGCCCGGAGGTCGATGCTGCGCCGGGCGATGTCGCCTAGCCGCGCCACGCGCAGGCTGAGACGGTACTCGCGGGCGCGACGGTCGTACACCAGCAGGCCGCCTTCCTCCAGGGACGCCAGCAAGCGGTGGGCGGTACTCCGTGGTAGCTGCAGCAGGGCTGCGACTTCGGGCAGCCCCACCGACCGGCGTCCGTCGTCGAACAACTCCAGCAGCGACAGAGCGCGCCCGACGGTCTTGAGACGGCTGGCCTCGGATCCGCGGCGTGGTCTGGGCACCGAATATCCCTTTTCTTGGGATACTAATTTCACTATATGAATTTTACGTTCGCCAGTCTAGTGGGAACTCCTGCGGAGACAAACTATATCTTCAGCCTGCGGCCTCGGGTGGGTGGCGGAGTGCCGGCTGGGGCCTGACGCCGCGGCCCCAGCCGGCGATCTGCCTAGCGTCCTGGGGGCGCGTACTTGACGTTCCTGGCCTTGCTGGCCGCGCTGTCGAACTCGTCCGGCGTCAGGAGCACGGTCGTGGTGCCGCGGAACGCGCCGGCCGCCCCGATGGCCAGCGACAGCGCCGCCGCCGACACATTGTCCGGGACGTCGACCAGTACGACGACGTCGTCGGCGCCGAACGCGAAGTAGAACGCGTCCATCTTCCCGCCCAGGCTCTCGATCGCCTGGCGCGCGGCGTCGCGGCGCTTCGAACCGCCGTCGGCGAGCACGCCGCGGATCCCGTCCAGCGTGTACGATCCGTGGTACAGGTACTTGGGCATAAGAGCCTCCTGTAGTCGATGTGCTCCCGGGAGCAACGCCGAGGAAAGGGAACACGTTGGAGTGGGAGGAGAGGGGAGCCACGGTAGTCTTCGGGTTGCACCCCCAGGGTTCCTGCCGTACCGCCGTCGCGGGGGCAATCAGCGGTGTCACGGTCCCACCGCGACGCCGACGGCCAGGCCAAGCTCAAACGTGCCGCCGCGCGAGCATTCAGCGGGGTCACGGGGTGTGGTGATGTGCCTGCGGCCTATCGTAGCTGCCTGCGGCGACGTCGCCGACCACTCGTGAGCGTGCGAGCGAATCCAGTCAACCAGTCGCGCCAGCGAGGACGCCATGCCCCTCGGACACGCCGGCAGCAGGGAAGTGCCTGCGCGCAGCCAACCGGTTAGGTAGTTCCCGTGGGAGGTGGTCTGATGACCGACGAGCGAGCCGACCGTGCCACAGCCCTTACTCGCCGGGACCTCCTGCGCTACGGCGCGACGGGTGCCGGCGCTCTCCTGACCGCGCCCGCGTGGACGCGACTGGCCGCGGCCGGTCCCCAGCCCGTGCTGGAGCCCAAGAAGGGGGGCACGTTGGTCATCGCCTGGGAGGCCGACCCGGGCGTGCTGGTGCCCGGGCTCTCGACAGGCGGGGCGACGGTGCGCGCCCTGGTCCTGCTGTACGACAGCCTGGTCCACGAGGACCTCACCAAGCCCGCAGGCCAGGTCGACTCACCGCCGATCACCCCCGGGCTCGCCGAGCGCTGGACCATCTCGCCCGACGGCATGACCTACACGTTCTTCCTACGCCGGGGGGTGAAGTTCCACGACGGCACCGAGGTCGATGCCGAGGCCGTCAAGTTCAACTTCGACCGGGCGATCGACGAGCGCCATCCCTTCTTCGACGCCACCCTGCGGTCGATCAACTTCTCCCTGGTGGGCTACCGCGTCATCAAGGAGACCCGGGTCGTCGACCGGTACACGTTCCAGCTGGTCCTGAGCGAACCGTTCCCGTCGCTGCTGCGCAACTTGGCGACCCGCACCACGGGCATCGTGAGCCCCACGGCGATGCGCCGCCTGGGCAAGGATCGGTTCGCGCTGGCGCCGGTCGGCAGCGGCCCGTTCAAGTTCGTCGAGCAGGAGCGCGGCGTCAAGGTGGTGCTCGAGCGCAACCCCGACTACTGGGGCGGCGC